>JBFIJN010000033.1:0-33768 GCA_041600735.1 Nannocystaceae bacterium | reverse complement strand
CTAGTCGATTCCCGCGAGGGGATCTCGGCTGTCCGAGACCTTGATCTTGCGAGCTTCGTTCTTCTTGGTCGGGCGCGGACGCGGGGTGCTGGTTGCACTCGATGACGGCCGGCGCGGGCTCGGGTCTTCGGCGACGGCGCGCTCCTTGAACGTGGTGCCCACGGCACGATCGGCGTCACCCCCCTTGGCCACGTTGGGCTCTTGGGTGTCCTCGGCGATTGCACCGGCCTTGATCACCGTGGGCGCCTCGGTCGAAGCGGTCGATGCCTCGGGCGGCTTGTCCTTGTTGAGGGCCATGAAGCCGGCCAGGCCACCGCCGAGCACGAGCACACCGACGAGAATGAAGGGCAGTGGCCCGCGCGGCGGCTTGATGTCGTCGTCGTGCGCTTCGTAGCTGGGTGCTGCCTGCATGGCCATCGGCGGCTGCATGGCCATCGGCGGCTGCATGTCCATCGGCGGCTGCATGGCCATTGGCGGCTGCATGTCCATCGGCGGCTGCATGGCCATCGGCGGCTGCATCGCCATTGGCGGTGCCATGGCCATTGGCGCTGCCATTCCGGTATTGGCGGGTACCTGCGCGGCGGGCTCCCCAGCCGCCGACTCGAGCACCTCATAGAGGGCTCGGATCTCTTCGTCTACCTCGGCGAGCGCGCTCGTCTGGCCGCGGGCTGCGAGTTGCTCTCGCTGTGCCTCGAGCGTCTCGAGACGCGCAAGAGAACCTTCGATCCATGTCTCGTCTGTTGCTGCGGCGGTCATTCCGTCGTCGTTCCCCTCGGCTCTATGAACGTCTCGCACCCGCTCCACACGGGACGCCGTTCCCCAACTTCGTGCACGACTATCGCACAAGCACGGGGCTTGCGTGTAGCCCAGCTTTCATCGACGCACGAGCAATGCGGAAGTTCCCGAGTGTTCGATGTGGTCTCGGGTACTCACGATGCGCGGGGTCTCCGACCTTTGCTGGTGCTCGGAGTGGCGCTTTGCTATTCAAGGTCCACCATGGCCGAGGACGAGGGCAATGATCTGCCCGACCCGACATCCGCCGACATCGAGACCGAAGCCCTCGTCGAGGCCGAGCCCGAGGCGCGATCGCAGCTCGCGGCGAGCGATCCCGCTGCGGTCGTCGAACCTGCCGCGTCAGTCGAACCCGTAGCCGCAGGCGAGAAAGCCACGGTCGCCCCCGCCCGCCGCAGAGCCGCGCTCTTGTGGTGGGCGCTGCCGATCCTGATGGTCGTGGAATTCTATGCCTATGGCCACGGTGGTCGGCTGGAGATCTGCGTGGGCAAGGAAGGCGATACCGATTTCGCGCTGGTGGGTCAGGCGCGCACCGACGAGAACCGCTGGAAGTTCCCGCGCTGCGAGACGCGCGAGAACCTCGGACTTCGCAGCCAGCGGGACGCCAAGGTGAGCGAGGGCATCGAGGCCGCGTGCCGGGGCGCCACGATCTTCCGCCATCAAGGCGAGACGAAGGCCTGCATCGCGGGCGAGCAAGGCTGGCAGCACCGCGTCGAGAGCCACTTCGTTCCCCCCTGGGACCCCGCCTACTACCGCCACCTGTTCTGGTTCCTCCAGTAGCAACGCGCGCGAATACGGCCTGCAGGGGCCGAGAACGGGGGTTGTCGAGATCATCGCGCAGTGGCGGGCGACTCGCAGCCCGGTGTCTCGACCGTTGCATCGCGCTTTGGCATGCTAGCTGCGCGGATGAAGGATGATGGTCCCACCCGCGAGGGCAGCTGGAGCGGGCTCGACGGCCAGTCCGAGGTCCTCGACGAGACGATGGTGGCGTCGGCCGACATGGCCCCCGCGCCGCCGCGCGCCTCGTTGGCGCCCGCGACCAAGGTGAGCCGCTACGTGGTGCTCTACGAGGTGGGCGCGGGGGGGATGGGCGTGGTGTATGCCGCCTTCGACCCCGAGCTGAACCGCAAGATCGCGCTCAAGATCCTCACCCCCAAGCCCTCGGGCTCGACCCGCGACAAGCCGGGGCGATCCAAGCGCGAGCGCAGCGCGGGCCAGGCCGCCGCTCGCCTGATGCGCGAGGCCCAGGCGATCGCCCGCCTCTCGCACCCCAACGTAGTCACCGTGTACGACGTGGGACGCCACGGCGACGCGGTGTTCGTGGCCATGGAGTTCATCGAGGGGCTGACCCTCACCAAGTGGCTCGAGCAAGAGGAGCGCTCGCTCGACGAGATCCGCCAGGTGTTTGCGATGGCTGGCCGTGGGCTCTCGGCGGCCCACGCCGCGGGGCTGGTCCATCGCGACTTCAAGCCCGACAACGTGCTCGTGAGCCCAGAAGGGCGCGTGCGCGTGCTCGACTTCGGGCTCGCGCGAGCCGATCCGACGCACGCCTCGCAGCTGTCACAGGTATCCCATGCCGTGCGCGCCTCGCTGGCGTCGCACGACTCGGACGACGACGACGACGTCCCCGGCGATGGCGTGCCGCAGATGCGAGACTTCGGCGACTCCGACGTCCTGTCGGCGCCGCTGACCCTCGACGACGCGGTGGTGGGTACGCCCCGCTACATGGCACCCGAGCAGCACGCGGGCGTCGGCGTCGATGCTCGCAGCGATCAGTTCAGCTTCTGCGTCGCGCTCTACCAGGCGCTCTATCGCCAAGAGCCGTTCTCCGCCAACCGCTTGCACGAGCTGGTGCGGCTCAAGCAGCAGGGGAGGATCACTCCGATTCCCAGCGACGCGCGCGTGCCCCCGTGGCTCGAGGAGCTGGTGATGCGCGGGCTCTCGCCGCGACCCGCGATGCGCTGGGCATCGATGGACGCGGTCGTGGATGCGCTGGAGCAGGATCGCGAGGGCAAGCGGCGGCGCTGGCTGGGGTTCGGCGGCGCCGCGGCGTTGGTGGCGGTGGTGGTGGCGGTCACGAGCCAGCGGCTGGCGAGCGTGGAGAAGCCGTGCCAAGACGGCGCGAGCCACTTCGAGGGGCTGTGGGACGAGCCACGGCGCGAGCTGCTGGAGCGGGCGGTGCTGGGCACTGGGCTGCCCTACGCGGGGCATACGTGGGCCGAGGTCGAGCGCCGCGTGCAGGCCGATCTCGATGGCTGGGTCGAGACCTACCGCGACACGTGCGAGGCCACTCGTGTGCGCGGCGAGCAATCCGACGAGCTCCTCGATCTGCGCATGAGCTGCCTGCAAGACCACTTGAGCGAGACGCGGGCGGTGCTCGACGTGCTCGCCGAGCCCGACCCCGCCGTCGTGCAGCGCGCGGTCGCGATGGTGAGCGGGCTGCCCGGGCTCGAGGGGTGTGCCAATGCCGAGCAGCTGCGGGCCCGCTTGCCGCCGCCGCAAGACGAGTCCACGCGCACCCGCGTGGATCAGCTGCGGCAGGCGCTGCGGCAGGCGGGCGTGCGCAAGGCCGTGCGGCGCGTCGACGAGGCGCGGACGCAGGTCCAAGAGGTGCTGGCCGAGGCGGAGACGCTGGGCTACGAGCCGCTGCGGGTCGAGACGCTCGTGGCGCTGGGTACGGTGCTCGAGCAGGCGGGCGACTTCCTCCAGGCCGAGGCCCGGCTCCGCGAGGGGCTGTGGGCCGCGCTGCGGGTAGGGCACGACGCCATCGCGGCCCGCGCGGCGATCCAGCTGGTCTCGGTGGTGGGCGATCGCCTGGCTCGCTACGACGAGGGCCTCATGTGGGCCGAGCAAGCCGAGGCGCTGCTCGATCGGGTCGACGAGCAGGGGCTGCCGCGCGGCAGCCTATTCAACAACGTCGGCAACGTCTGGCATCGCAAGGGGGACAAGCAGCAGGCGCTGTCCTATTACCAGCGCGCCATCGCGCTGCGGGCCGAGCTCGAGGGGGTCGACGGGCCCAACCTCGCGATCGAGCGCGTCAACCTGGGCAACGCGCAGCTCGCTCTGGGGCAGTACGACGCGGCTCTGGCCAGCTACCGCGAGTCGGAGGCGGCGCTGCGTCTGGCGCTGGGCGACGGCCACCCGCAGATCGCGATGGCCGTGGCGAGCATTGGGCTGGTGTACGCCTCCACGGGGCGCCCCGCCGATGCGCTGGCCCAGCAGCTCCGCGCGCTGCCCGACTTCGAGGCCTGGCTCGGGCCCGATCACATCTTCGTCGCGACCACGGTGAGCAACATCGGCATCGCGCTGCGCGAGCTGGGGCGGCTCGACGAGGCCGAGGCGCGGCTGCGTCAGGCGCAGCAGCTGTTCGAGAAGAGCCTGGGGCCCGAGCACCCGCAGGTGGCGGCGTGTCTCTACAACTTGGGTCGGGTGCGCGCCGACGAGGGCCGCTACGACGAAGCGCTACGGCTGCACGAGCGCGCCCTCGATCTCCGGGCCAAGCGCTTCGACGAGGACAACGACGAGCTGGTGGAGAGCCGGCTGGCGATTGCCGAGCTGCAGCGGCTACGAGGCGAGCCGGCGACGGCCATCGCTGCGATCGAGGCGCTGGCCTCGGTGGGCGAGCGATCGGGGCTCGACCCCTCGCTCCGCGGAACGATCCACCTCGAGCTCGCGCGTGCGCGGTGGGACGCCGGCCAGGAGGTCACGCGGGTGCGGGCCGACCTCGAGCGCGCGCGGGCGTTCCTGCGCGAGGCCGGGGAAGGCGGGCACCAGACGATGGGCCAGCTCGAGGCCTGGGATCGCGAGCACGCGGTGGACGAGCGCCTGCGGGACGCCGACGACCCGCCGCCGCCGCCTGGCCGCTAGAAGCGGCCCTGGACCACGAGGCCCGTGAAGGTGCGGCTGCTGGCCGGGGTCACGCTGATGCTGCGCAGCTTCTCCTCGCGCCGCGCCTTGGCGTCCTTGCGCTTCTTGATACCGAGGCCGATCAGCAGGCCTCCGGTGATGAGCAGCACCGGCCCCACGATCGCGCCCGTGATGGTGAGCGCGTTGCCGGTCTTGCCGGACTTGGTCGCGTCGTCGCGCTCGGCCTGAGCGGCGGCCTGCTCGTCGGTGCCGCAGGGCGACGCACACACGACGGCGAGGAAGTCCTCCTCGGCTCGGTTGGCGATCACGGCGCCCGCGGCCAGCACACCGAAGCCACCGAGGCTGAGGCCCGCGGCTACGGCACCGCCGACGATGAGCCCGCCGCCGTCGTTCTCGGCCTCGAGCACGATGATGTCGGGCCCGGTCTTCTTGCCGCCATCGGGCTCGGGCTCGGGATCGGGCTCGATGTCGGGGTCGGGGACCTTGGCCGCTTCGGCCTCGGCGTCGCCGAGGGTGCGGTCGAGCTCGTCGGCCTTCTCTTGCACCGCCGCGCTGACGGCCGCCCGGTCGCCATAGGCCTTCTTGAAGCTGGCGAAGTAGGCGTCGAGCACCTGCTTGGCGTTGCGGAGGTGGCCGATGTCCTTGGACCCGTCGTCCTTGCGGTTGCGTGCGTAGCCGTCGAGGTGGGCCTGGATCACGTTGAGCAGCACGTTCTCGCGCGTGGCCCGATTGGCCTGCGCTTCGGGCAGGCGCTCGAGCAGGCGCGTCCATGCATCGGCGGCGCCGGCGAAGTCGCCGTCGGCGTACTTGTCCTGGCCCTCGACGTAGAGGCGCTCGATCTCCGAGTCAGGGGCGGCCGCTCGTACCTGCAGCGGCGCGCTCGCGAAGCTGAGCGCGAGGGTACCCGCCAACACGCGGGAGAGGAGGCCGTGGGCGAGCCGTAGACGAGGGGACCGGACCTGGCGGGCCATGAGCGGGAGTGTGTCCGCACCGGGGCCGTGGCGTCAACCGGCCAGCTGGGCCGCCACAGTGGGATCCACGTGGCATAGGCGCTCGAATGCGGCATCGGCCGCCGCGTATTGCGAGCCCTTCTGCGCAGCCGCCCGGATCGCGCGCACGAGGCCCTCCAGGCAGCTACCGGCGAGTGCCGGCTCCCACTCCATCAGGCCTCGGTCGGCGATCTCGCGATCGAGCGCGGCATAGAGCGAGCGCGCGAGCTTGGCGTGCCCGGCTTCGAGACAGGCCTGCGCCAGCGCCAGGCGCCGGATGAAGCGCAGGCGCGGCGAGCCGGTGCCATCGATCACTTCCTTGGCCTGCTTGAGCGCTTCGGGGGTCTTGCCGCTCTTGAGCAGCGTGGCGATCTTCCCGAACGCTTCGCCCGGATCGTCGCTGCGGCCCCCTCCGCCGCCGCCGCCAGTGCTCGCGGCCACGTCGGAGGCGATCCAGGCGCGGGTCTGCTCGTCGGCGAGCGGCGTACCGTCGGCGGCGAGCAGATCGGGAAGGTTGGGCATGCGCCGCAGCAGCGCCGCCACCTCGCCGAGCAAGACCTGGCGCGCGGGCTCGTAGGCGTCACCCAGGCGCTGGAGCGCCATGGCCGAGAGCCGCTGGAGATCGAGCGCGAAGCGAAACTGCATCAGCCCCGACTCGGTCTCCTCGAGCAACACGTCCCACTTGGCATTGCTCTCCATCAGCGTCAGCTGCTGGCGCCGCGGCGCGGGCAGGCCCGGGATCTGGGTCTTGTTTCCCGCGGCGGCCGGCGGGGCCTGGTCCAGGTGCAGCCACACGCCGGTCCGCATCAGCCGATAGGCGGCCGGACTGGCGAGCTGGGCCCGGCGCAGCAGGTTGGCGGCCTTCACCATCGCGCGCCCGGTCTCGAGCAGGTACTTGCCCACTTCTTCGGCGCTCCCCACATCGGCGGTGGCCGTCGGCATGGGTGGCGCCGCCGCGGCGGGGGCAGGGCTCGGGGCCGCCGCGACGGGGGTTGGGGCGGCGACCGGCTTGGGCGGCGGAGGCTTGGGGGCCTCGGGCTTGGGGATCGCCAGCAGCATGCGCTGCAATCGGTCTTCGAGCGGGCGCATGCTCGGCGCGTTGTCTTCGAGCTTGTCGCGAACGGTGAGGCCAAACGCGCGGACGATCTTCTGCAGCCCCTCGACGGCCTCGCGCTGCTTGGGCTGGAGCGTGAGCGTGGCGAGGTGACGCTCGACCTGCTCGGTGAGCCACGAGAGCGCGTTGCCGCGCCCGCGCGCGCGGGAGGGCCAGACCTCGGGGAAGGTCTCGAGCAGCCCCCCGATCACGCACAGCCCCACCCCGAGCGCTTCGATGCCGTCGAGCTTCAGGCGCGCTTGAGTCATGTACGACGCGACGAGCAGGTCCTTGGACTTGGTCTTGAGCAGCGCGTCGGCATGGCTCGCGACCACCTCCCACTTGATGTCGGTGTCGCCCGAAGGCGAGTCGAGCTTGGCGACCTCGACGCGGATCGCCTCGAAGTCGAGCTCGTAGCGCGAGTCTTCGCCGTGAGGCTGGGGGCTGAGCGGCTCGAGCCACGCCTTGGCGGCCGCCTCGGCCTCGGCGAGCCAGTCCTTCTTGGCCGGCTCGGGCGCGGCCGCTGCCGGCTCGGCCGCCGCGGGCTCGGCCGCCGCGGGCTCGGGTGCTGCGACGGCGGCCGGGCGCGCGGGCTCGGCTGGGGGGGCGGAGGCGGCGGCGGGAGGAGGCGCGGCAGCAGCCGCGGCGGGAGCAGGCGCGGCCGGTTGAGGCGCGGCGGCAGGAGCGGCCGCGGCTTGGGCTGGGGCTGCGGCGGCCTTCGGGATCTTGAGGTTGATGCGCTCGAGCGCGGTGCTCACCGACTGGGTGCCGGGGGCGTTGTCTTCGAGCTTGTCGCGGGCGTTGCCTGCGAACGCGCGGAACCCCTCGATCACGATGTCGAGGGCGGGGCGGTCCGCGGGGCTCACGGCCAGTAGCGGCAGCGCGACCTCGAGTCGCCCCATCAGCCACCCGAGCGCGTTGCCGCGGCCGCGCGCGCGCTTGACGGGGGGGAAGCCCGTCTCCCAGTACTGATCGAGCATGCCCTCGAGCAGGGCGATGCCCACGGCGAGCCCGGGCAGCCGGTTGGTCTCGTAGAGCGCGTACGCGTGGTAGCAGGCGATGAGGTAGTCCTTGCTCTTGCCGGTGAGGATCGCCCCGCTCTCGCGAGCGACCCGCTCCCAGTCGACCTCTCCGCCGGTCGGCGAGTCGAGCTTGCCGACCTCCGTGCGCACTTCCTCGTAGTCGGGGTCGTAGCTGGCGTTGTCACCCCCCGGCTGGGCAGCCGAGATCGGAGCGAGCAGCGCGGCGGCTTGGTCTTTCACGTCTTGGAGCGTGGTCATCGCGAGGCCGTTTCATGCAGGAAGGCCGTGGCCGCCCCTCTCTCCGCGAGAAAGTCACGAGCCACGGCCCTCGATTAGGGGGCGAATGCCCCAGGTCCCTCTAGGTCTTGTCGAGCTTGCCGACGAGCGACAGCGTGAACGAGGCGCCCATGTACTTGAAGTGCGGTCGCACCGAGATCGTGGAGCGGTACCAGCCGGGCTGGCCGGGCACGTCCTCCACGGTGATCTTCGCCGCGCGCAAGGGCTTGCGCGAGCGAACCGCGGGGGCCGGGTTCTCCATGTCGGCGATGTACTGGCGCAGCCAGTTGTTGAGCTCGCGCTCGAGGTCGCTGCGCTCCTTCCAGGTACCGATCTGCTCGCGCTGCATCACCTTGAGGTAGTGCGACAGGCGCGTGATCACGAACATGTAGGGCAGCTGCGTGCCGAGCCGGTAGTTGAGCTCGGAGGCCTTGCCCTCCTCGGTGTCGGCGAAGATCTTGGCCTTCTGACAGGAGTTGGCCGAGAAGAACGCCGCGTTGTTGCTGTCCTTGCGGAACACCAGCCCGATGAAGCCCTGCTCCGAGAGCTCGTACTCGCGACGCTCGGTGAGCTGGATCTCGGTCGGGATCTTGGTCTGGATCTCGCCCATCGCCGGGTACTGATGCAGCGGCAGGTCCTCGACCGCACCGCCCGCCTGCGGACCGATGATGTTGGGACACCAGCGGTACTTGGCGAACGAGTCGGCCACGCGGGTCGCGAACGCGGTGGAGGCGTGCCCCCACAGGTAGGAGTCGTGATCGCCCACGCACTCCTCGTTGAAGTTGAACGACTTCACGGGGATCGTCTTCTCGCCGTACGGCAAGCGCAGCAGGAACCGCGGCATGCACAGACCCACGTAGCGTGCGTCCTCGCTCTCGCGGAACGCATGCCAGCGGGCGTACTGTGGACCCTCGAACATCGACTGCAGGTCCTTGAGCTTCGGGAGCGGCTCGAAGCTCTCCTCGCCGAAGAACTCGGGCGCCGCGTTGGCGATGAACGGGCAGTGCGACATCGCAGCCACCGCGGCCACCGTCTGGAGCAGCTGGATGTCCTGCGGGCCGGGGCCTAGATCGTAGTTGGCGACCATGAGCCCGAACGGCTTGCCGCCGAACGTGCCGTACTCGGCCGAGTACACCGTGCGGTACAGGCCCGACTTGGGGATCTCGGGCGAGTCCTCGAAGTCGTCGAGCAGGTCGCTCTTGCTGCAATTGAGCACCTCGACCCGAACGTTCTCGCGAAAGTTCACGTTGTCGATGAGGTACTTGAGACCGCGCCACGCCGACTCCAGCTTCTGGAAGCTCTGGTGGTGGAGGATCGCGTTGATCTGCGCCGAGAGGCGCGCGTCGATCTCGGCGATCATCACGTCGACCGACGCCTTGTCGATCTTGCGGTACTTGTCCGAGGAGGAGAGGACCTCGGTGATGAAGCTCTCCACGCCCTGCCGCGCAATGGCGTAGGTCTCCTGCTCGGGGGTGACCTTCGCCTCGGAAAGGAGCTCGTCGAGGAGCGATCCACCCGTGGTGGTCGTCGCCGCGCCTGATGCTTGCTGTTGCTCGTCTGCCATCGTCACACCGTCAGTGGGTTTGGGGTTTGCCGTTGCTGTGGCGGGGGGAGTGGATCACTCGCCCTTGTTCTCGCCGCCCTCGCCCATGCCGAGCTCTTCCATCAGCTGCTTGCGGGAGGACTCGTTGTCGAGCAGGTCTTGCATCTGCTTGCGGAACGCGGGGCGGTTGCCCAGCGGGCCCTTGAGGGCGGTGAGTGCCGCGCGGAGCTCGAGCAGCTTCTTGAGCTCGGGAACCTGGTTGGCCACGCCCTCGGGGGTGAAGTCCTTGAGGTTCTTGAACTTGAGCGAGACCGCGAGCTCACCGTCGCTGCCCGAGAGCTTGTCGGGCACATTGAGATCGACCCCGAGCTCATGCTTCTCCATGACCTCGTTGAAGTTGTCCTTGTCGATGTTGATGGGCTTGCGGTCCTCGAGCGCGCGGTCGTCCTTGCGACCGGTGTAGTCGCCCATGGCGAGGATCTTCAGCGGGAGCTCGACTTCTTCGGCACCTTCGGTTGCCGGCTTGTAGACGATGTTGACGCGCTCCTTGGGCGCTACCGATCCTTCTTTTGCCATCCTGATATCCTCGTGGTGGAAACGGGAGAGTGGGGGGTCATCGAGAACCCGCCCTTCGGCCCGGGGGGTGGGCCGTGAGTGGGTCGCAGGCTACCAGAAAACCTGGGTTCGCGGGTGGCTACCCTGCGGTCGTTGGTGCCGGTTGCGTGACCAAGGCCGCGAGTAGGTGGGAAGCCGTAGGCGCAGGGGGGTCGAGGGACTTGAGAACCACGGGATCGAGACTCGCGCGTCCGTGCTCGATGCTGCGAGGGTTGTCGGTGAGCGTCGGCCACAGTCGCTCGGCTCGCATCGCGGGATCGGCCAAGTAGTGCAGCACGGTCGGGTCGGGCGAGCCCAACGCCAGCAACAGTCGCATGTCGCGGGAGTCGGCACCGCTCCAGAACGGGCACGGGGGGGCTCGGTTCCAGCCGAGCAGCTCTTGGGCGAGGCGCAGCCAGAAGACCAGCTGAACATCGTCCGAGGCGGTGCACTCGAGCACGGTGGTCGCTACGGCCTGCGCTCCGCCCCGCACCTGCGCACACGCCTGCAAGAACATGTTGAAGCCGTGGTAGTGCACGCCGCCTGCCAAGGGGCCGAACAGCGCCTCGATCAGCGCTTGCCCGGGCGTGGCATCGAGCGCCTGATACCCCCACAGACGCGCTTCCTCGAGCTCCTGCGGGTTTGGCAGCGGTAGGCCGCCGAGCTGTCGCAAGAGCAGCTGCGGGTCGGCTTGCGCGGCTTGGCCGAGCACCGCCCCTGCGCCGTCGAGAAATGGCGCGTAGGCCGCGGGCAAGAAGGGAAACCGGTGCACGGCCACCGGCATGTCGAGATAGGCGAACGTCGCGAGCGGGAACACGCGGCCCACACGGTCCTGGCTTGGCACGAACACGCCAATGACGGCGCCCGAGGACGCGGGGTCGCGATAGAGAAAGCGAACGGGGGCGGGGGGCAGCGGCCGCCCCCGTCGCACCAGGCTGTCGACCGCGGCTTGAAGCCACTGGTCGAGCTGGCGCGCCACCGGGCTCGCGGCGTTGAAGGCCACGAAGTCGCCGGCGGCGGGCATCTTGCCAAACAGTCCAATGCGAGGGTTCACGTGCGGGCTCCTGCGTATGCGTGGGGCGCAATCATCCGCCGCCGCCGGTGCACGTGGGTCCGCCCACGATGATCTGTCGCGGCGGCGAGAGATCGGGGTGACGGAACACCTGCATGAAGTCGACGCCACGCGAGCGCGTGCCGTAGATCGGAGTGTCATCGAGCTTGGGCCGCAGCAGCACGGTGATGATGCCTGCGTTCTGATCGCGGATGTCCCACTCGAACTTGAACGTCTCCTTGCCCGCGTCGCCGGTGGCCGTGCCCGCCTCGAGCAGCCGGAACAGGCCCCACTCGCCCTCGTGCGGTCCCACCTCGCCGTTGGTCCCGAAGCCGAGCGCCTTGATGTGGCCCTGCTTGGGGTCCTCGCCCGGCCACGCCATCGGCTTCCACTCGAACGGGCCGTTGCGGTAGTCGATTTCCTGGCCGTCGACGGTGAAGAGCGTGCGACTCACCGTGCCGGCGACCTTGCGGGCGCCCTGAACCTGCACGTCGAACTCGAACATCACGCCGTCGGTCCCCGGCGGGAACATCACGGTGGTCACATCCTGCGCGCGATCGAGGAAGTCGGCGATCTTGGGATTGATGGCGTTGGCAACCCGCGCGCCCTTGGTCTCGATCGCATAGCCGGTGTGGCGCCGCGGCACGCGAGCCGCGAGCAGCGTGAGGTAGAACTTCCACAGCTGACCGGTCTCGGGCTGGAAGTACGCCGCGAAGTCGGCCATCGCCACCTCGCGGCCCTTGGCCTCGAACGGATAGCGCTTGGACAGCTTGTTCCACGGGCGCACGACCTCGTCGCACCAGGCCTTGGTGAGGTCCGCGCCCGCGCCTTGGCGGCCGATGCTCTCGAGGCTACGGATCGGAGGGCGCAGCCACTTGTCGAGGGTCGCGCCCCAGCCCTTGGTGTCGCTGTCGTTGATGAGCGAGTCGACCGTGTTGCCGGCCGACTTCACCGCCCCCGTCAGCGCCTTGGTGTCTTCTTCGGCGTCGTTCTGGACCTTGCCCTTCACGGCCACGCGCAGCTCGCGAAGCGTCTCGAGGTACTGATCGACGGGCACGCTGGGAGCGGGGGGAGCAGGGCCGTTCTCGGGCGCGGGCGCAGGCTCGGCGTAGCCGAACGCGACGAGACCCTCGAACGCGCTCGCCACGTCGTACTCGTCCTTGAGCAGCGAGGCGCCCGAGCGCTTCTTCTTGTCGGCTGCTGCCTTGCGCCGGCGCGCAGCCTCGGCCGCCACGCGCCCGGCCTTGCCCTTCTTCTGGAGCGCCTTGGTGGCCTCGCCCTCCACCACGTCGAGCACTCCCGCGGCGGCCTCTTCGGTCTCCTCGGGCTCGGGCGGCGGCAGCGTGGTGTGCACGGCTAGGTTCTGGCACAGCCGCTTGAACGAGGCCGGCTCGCCGCGCGTGAGATCCTCGAGGGTGGTCAGCGCGGCCGCGTAGTTGGCGGGCTGCTCCACGTAGATCGCGTTGATGAACTGCTTCCACTCCGCGATGTACTGCTCGAAGTAGGCCGAGCGCAGCTCGAGCAGCTGCTTCTCGCGGTCCTTCTTCATCTCGTCTTCGCTGATGCCCAGCACCCACTCGTCGCCGAGCATGTCGCCGAGCGGCGCGTACAGGCGATCGCGGATGTAGTCGTCCCACGCGCTGCGGGTGAACGCGCCCCGCACCTTGCGGTTGTCGTTCTTCATCGCCTCGCGCGTGTCGGTGAGCAGCTTGAGATCGAGATCGGGGCTGTCCACCTCGGCGAGGATCTGGTTGAGCAGCGACTGGGTGCGGTCGGTCCGCATCAGGATCTTGCGCACGTCCTTGACCAGCCCGTCGTCGCGCTCGAACAGCCGCTCGGGCTCGTTGGCCAGGATCTCCACGTAGGCGGAGGCCACTCCGCGCATCTCGCCCTTGCTGGCCACGTCGCCCGCGATCTCGAGCGGCTTCTCCCACAGGGTGGCGATGCGCTCGGTCAGCCACTTGCGCTGATCTTCGTCGAGGCCCGGCTCGGCCTCGGGGCGCGGGGCGTCGAGCGGCGTGGTGATGAGCAGGTACATCCGCAGGCGATCCTTCATCGCCACGTGCTCGGCATCCGGTGCGGGCTCGGAGAGCGCGCCGTACTGGAGCTTGAAGCGCTTGAGCTCGCGGATCTCCATGTCGCGGATCGGCACCAGCAGCTCTTCGCGCACGGCGGTGAAGTAGAGGTCGCGCACGGGCGGGTAGATGATCTCACCCTGGTACATCCCCATGCGGCTGCCGATCGGCGGACCGTCTTCCTCGTACTCGTAGAGCTTGCGCTCGACGCGGCGCAGCGGCTCGATGTTCTCGATGCGGATCGGGTCGACGTTCCCCGTCTCCTTCTTCTGCACGTAGTGCTCGTTGACCTTGGCCACCGCTTCGTCGGCTTCTTCGAGGAGATCGCGGTTGTCCTGGAACGACATCACCGGCAGCACGGCCAGGCCTCCGGCGGTGACCATGAGGCCCGCGCCCACGCCGTGGCCCACCAGCTTGCTGCGACGGATGCGAGCCGCCGAGCGGCCGGCGAGGTACTTGTCGGGGAAGATCACCTTGGTGAACAGCTGCCCCAGGAAGTAGCTCTTGGCCTCGACGTGCTGCGGGTTGTAGGCCATCTGCATGCGGGGCTGCACCCCGAAGGCCTCGGCCATCGAGTTCATGATGCGATCGATCGGGCGCCCCTCTTGCGTGCCGCTCGTGAAGTAGCAGCCGCGCATGATCGGCGACTCGTTGTAGATGTTCTCGGCGAACAGCTCGCCCGCGAACATCGCCAGCGCATCGCGCATGGGTTCGAAGTACTGGGGGAACGCGTAGATCTTGTCGCGCGCCTCGAGCCCGCGCTCCTCGCTCATGCGCCGCAGCGCACGGCGCTCGACCGTGGCCGCGAGCTCCTGGAAGTGCTCGGCGAACGCGCCCACGGGGTCGCGGACCTTCTTGGTGACGGGGAACGTGAACCCCCAGATCTGGCTGCGCTCGTTGTTGCCGAGGTCGCCGAACGACTCGACGAACCCGGGCAAGAGATCGCACTTGGTGAACAGCACGTACACCGGCACGACCATCTCGAGCTTGTTCATCACCTCGTCGATGCGCGCTCGGATCTCGCGCGCCTGGGCGACCACTTGCTCGGCGTGGGCCTCGGTGAGGTCGGTGATCGCGATCGCGGCGAGCACCCCGTTGACGGGCGCCTTGGTGCGGTTCTTCTTGAGCAGCTCGAGGAACGCCATCCACTCGTCGTGGTCGGAGTCCTCGGTGGTGTAGCGGCCTGCGGTGTCGAGGATGACCGCGTCGTTGGTCATCCACCACTGACAGTTGCGGGTACCGCCGACGCCTTGGACGCCGCCGCCGTTCTTGCTGAGGTAGGGGAAGCGCAGCCCCGAGTTGCGCAGCGCGGTAGACTTACCCGAGCCCGGAGGCCCGATGATCATGTACCAAGGCAGCGCGTAGAGGGCCTCGGCCGCGCTCTTGCCGCCGAGCTTCGAGGTCTTGAGGGCGCTGACCGCCCGCATGAACTCGCCCTTCATCGCCTCGATGTCGTGCTGCAGATCGGGGCGGGCCCGGCTGGCGTGCTGGTCGGCCTGAGCCTGGAGCGCCTTCTCGATCTCCTTGGCCGCGCGCTTGGCCTTCACCACGCGGTAGATCACGACCGTGATCAAGATGGCGAGGATCACCACCGTGGAGACGATGGCGATCCAAAGCGGCAGCTCGAGCAGCAGGACGGTGGTCCATACCGCTGCGATGAGGAGCGCCGAGAAGATGTACTTGAGCATCGTGCTCGTTCCTTGTGGACTAGCCGCCGACCATCTCTTTGATGCGCTCGGCCTGCGACTCGGTCTGGGTGTTGAGGGTCACGCGCAGCACGATCAGCAGCGCCAGCGCGAACAGGATCGCGAACAGGCCGATCCAGATCGTGAGGTAGCCCTGGCGCTGGCGATTGATGCGCTCCTTGGGCCGCAGGTGGTGCCGCGAGAGCGGCTCGGCGCTCAGCATCTTGCCCAGCGCATCTTGGGCGCGACGCGTGACCGCGGTGAGCTCGAGCTCGCCGCCGCGCACGGCGTACTTGCCGAGGAAGCCAAACAGCAAGCACTGGTAGTAGACGCGCAGCACGTCGATGCGCGAGGGATCGCGGATCAGGTGCTCCAGCCGGTAGAAGAAGCCCTCGCCGGCCACGTTCTCGTTGAAGTAGTGCAGCTGCAGCGGGTTGCTCATCCACACGTCGCGGATTCCGCCGGGGCGGCGCAGCGCGAGCTCGTCGGCCAGGGCCACGAGCGCGTACGCCATGTCCTGGACGTCGTGCTCCTGCATCCCGAGCGAGCGCCCCTTCAAGAACACGCCATCGATGAACGAGATGAGCCGAGCGTGGAACATCTCGGGCGCGAGGTGCCCGTCCTCCGCAAGGCTGCGGATCTGGATCAAGGCGTTGAAGCACTCGCTGGTGACTTCGTTGACGCGATCCATCGTGATTCTCTCGCTCTCAGGAATTGGAATTGCTGGGGTGATCGGGGATCCCCATCAGCGTGATCTTGGCCTTGGAGGGATCGAAGGGCGGCGGCAGGTACACCGCGACCGTCTTCTCCTGGATGATCTGCTGCCAGAAGCGGTCGTCGGTTCGGACGATGAAGTAGACCTGCTTGGGGCGCACGGGGATCTCGGACGGGGGCCGGTGCGTGGCCGTGAGCGGGGCACCGGGCGTCGCCGACTGCACGATCGTGTTGATCGTCTTCCACGAGGCGATCTTGCTGAGCTTGGGCAGCCGGTTGGCCGTCTCCTGCTGGGGCGACTGGGCCTCGACCGCCAGCACGAAGCGGGGGCAACGCATGAGCCGCTCGTCCTTGAGCTGGCCGATCCACATGCCGTCGGCGCGGGGCTCGAGCGGCACGGTGATGCAGCGCTCGCGCACGGTCGCGCCCAGCATCTGGTTGATGGCGCCCACCAGCGGCTCGAACGTGGAGCGCAGATCGCTGTAGTTGAACTTGGGGAACGTGGACGGGTCGACCTCGCTCGAGAAGCTGGTCAGCTCGCCCGCGAACTGGATGAGCGTGAGGAACAGCTCGAGCGGTGAGGCCAGCTGGCTCTCGACCACGTGGCGCATCACCGGGATGTGCGTGTTGAGGGCGTTGAGCAGCAGGAAGCGCGTGATGTCCTGCGAGGTGAACTCCACGCTCGAGGCATCGATCTGGCGGCGCGTCTCGGAGAGCGCGCGCTGCTTGGTGAGCATCACCGACAACAGGTCGGTCGCGTAGGCCACCAGCACCTTGCTGCCCGACACGTACACGCACGGCGGGATGAAGTTGCGCGACAGCGAGAACGAGCCCGTGGGGTCGCGGACGATCTCCGCGATCTTGAGCGTCTCGAAGTCCTCGCGCGACTCGTTGCCGAACAGCAGCACCACGTTGGGCCGACCAAAGCCGATGATCTGCTCGGTCTTGGCGATGGTGAGGTCGGGGACCGGTCGGTTGATCGTCTTGTAGCGAGCGGCCGAGGAGTCGTCGACGGCGTCTTGGTAGTTGGGGATGCCCTCGCGGGCCGAGGGCACGGCCAGGTACACCTCGAGCGTGGTCGCCGTGCTCGAGAAGTGCTCCTCGAGCGGGCGGCTGGGGGGACCGCCGGCCTCGCCCACGCCATAGTCGATGGGCAGGCCGCCCGAGAGCACCCCGCTGAACGCCGCGATCTTGAGGACGCCGCTCTTGAGCTCGCCCTCGTCGATCTTCTGCGTCATCACCCCCCAGTGATAGGGCGAGAGCGCAGCCAGGCGCGCCGCGAGCGTGGCCTCGTGAAAGAGGTCGTTTTGCTGGAGGTGCTGCGGGCACATCAGCATGCCCTCGCTCCACACCACCTTATCGAGATGCCGTCGCGCCATCGATCGTAGGTTCCTTCTCGTTCGAGCTTGAGATGCGGGGCACGGCGGTTAGTCCTTGCCGGGAACGGTGGGCGCCTCGGGGGCGTCGGGGGCCGCAGAGCCAGGGTCGCTCACGGTCTTGCTGGCGCCGTCGGCCTTGTCGCTGGCGCCTTGGGCCTTGTCGCTGCCGTCCTGCGCCTTGTCGCCCTTCTCTTGCGCGTCCTCGGCCTTGCCCTTCAGCTTCTCCCTGCGCTTCTTACGCTTGGCCTTGCGCTCTGCCTTCTTCTTCGCCTTGGGGTCGAGCTCGGGCGCCGGCTTGACGGCGAGCGGCGGCGGCGGACAGGGAATGGGGATCGCCTTCACGTCCATCCCCGGCGGCGCCTTGTGCCCGCCGTCGATCTGGCTGCCCTCCATGAAGATGAGGAAGCACGGCTCTTCGTAGCTCTGCTTCTTCTTCTTGGCCATGCACACGGAGTCACCGTGGAACTTGGGCGTCTCCCACTCGGCGTACCAGGCGTTGCCGACGGGCTCGCGGAAGATCGCGGCCGCCACGAAGTGAGTGGCCTCGGGATTGGGTGCGATCTCGAACACCTCGGTCTTGCCGGGGTAGATCGTGAGCTCCTCCTCCTTGAGCAGCTCGTCGCCGAACGACGACTTGGCGTCCTGCCACACCTGGCGGAAGTCGAGCGGCACATCGAGGCTACGCCCGCCGTTGAGCTGGTAGATGCGCAGCCCCGTCGCGCGCGGCGTGCCCTCGGGATCGAGGTTGATCTCGGGGATCGACTCCACCACCACGCGCACCTTGGTGAAGTTCTCGTCCTCGGGTTTGCAGGTCTCGCCCTCTTTCTTCTTGCAGGCGGCGAACCCGAGGAAGAGGGGCAGCAGGAACGCCACCCAGCCGAGCATCGGCCCACGTCGCCGCGAGCGCAGCCGGCGAGCCACGGTGAAGAGCCGCGAGGAAACGGAGGACGTCGTGGACGAATGGGCGCGCACTGGTCGCGAAATTTCACACACGGGCGAGCGCCTTGGCAAGGCATCGCCGCGAACACCCGTGGGATCGGTTTCGTTTGGCGGGTTGGCCAGAGCGTTTCTCTACGCGCGGTTCGGGGCGGGGCGCGGGGCCCTCATTCGCTCAGCAGGCCCGCATCGACCGCGATTCCGCGTCGCTGCATCTCGACGAGAACGCTAGAGGAGACCCCGCTAGGCGCCCATCGAGACGTATTCGCCTGGTACGTCACGAGATCCACGGCTTGGGCCGTGCCCGCGCTCGATACGGTAGCTTCGGCCAGCTGCGTGACCCGAACGAGCCCATCTGAGAAGCGCCCCACCGTGATCACGAGATCGACCGATTGGGCCACGTGACGCGCGCGGGCGGCCGCGTCTGGAGCGTCACCGGCCAAGCCGACCAGCGCGCTCAAGCGCGCGAGGCCAGCGTCAGCCGATCCCGCACGCACCGAGGTGATCGTGCCCGCGAGCCCGCGGCCCATCGCCGCGACGACCTCACTCGCTTCGGCGCCCGCGACCTCGTGCGCCACCAAGCGATCCGGCCCCAAGCTGAGCGCGCCACGGATCGCTTGTTGCGGACCCGTGAGCCCCTCGCGAGGCGCGAGCGAGCCGCTGTGCACGACGACCGTGTTGCTCGGCAGCGGATCGGGCTCGGGCCCCGGCCGCACGACGATCTGGCGATCTTGCTCCGGGGCCTCGGCGGCGAGCGCCGCGACCCACTCGAACGTGCGTGCGCCCGGGCCTCCGCAGATCAGCAGATTGAGCCCCGCTTGCACGCAGTGGTGCAGCAACGTGGCCATCCCCGACGGCAGCGCTCCCGCCTGCACCAACGACTCGAGCCCGCGCGCGTCGGGCTGGGTGGGGCTGCGATGGATCGTGACGAGGGGTCCGGGCGAGGTGAGCGAGCCATGCACGGCGCGGATGTCGGTCCCATCGGAGGCCCTCGCATCCACCAGCGGGTGCTCCGCGTCGAAGGGGCGACCCGTGAGCCTGCGGACCACCAACTCCACCGCCGCAGGACACGAGAACGTCGCGTCGATCGGAGCGGCGAGCTCGCCGTGGTGCTGCACCAGCACGCGGTTGGGCCCGTGCACGTATACGGCGATCACTTCGGGCTCCGCGAGCGGCACGCTGAGCGCTCCGAGGCCGCACAGCTCGTTGGCGATGCGGTTGGCCCACGGGCGTGCCTGCACCTCGGGGACGCGCTCGGCGACCTCCGTGAGCAGCCGCTGGGCCTCGCCGCGTGCTCGCGCGCGAGTCTGCGCGTCGCGAGCCGGAAGGCTGCCGTCGGGGGCCAGCCGATGCTGCACCACGGCGAACACCCGGATGCATGCCTCGACGCCGGCGCCCGGGCCCTTGAGGTCGGAGAGATCGTCGCTTGGAGCAGGCAGTGCAGCGGCCGGTGTCCAGGGCTGCACCGGTGCGAAGGGGGCGGCCATCGAGGCCGGCGTGGGCTCGATGGGCGGGGGTACCGAGCTCGAGAGCCGCTCGGGGGGCGCGTTCATCAGCGTGCGCCGCGGCTCGACCGCGGGGGGCAGGTCGACCGGCTCCGGCGGACCCGGGGCGACCTCGGGCTCGGGGAACGAGCGGGAGGCCCGCGGCGCCTCGAGCGGCTCCGGCGGAGGTGCCGTCATGGGCGGCGGCGGAGCCATCGGCGGCGGGGCCATGGGTGGCATGGCCACGGGCGGTGGTGGCTCGAGGCTCGACTCGAGGATCGGGGGCGGAGCATCGAGGCCCGAAGGGGCCAGGGGAGGCGGTGCCTCTTCCACCGGTGCCTCCACCCGTGACGGCGTCGGGGCCATGGGCGGCGGCTCGTCGTCGTAGGCCGGGGCTGCGAGGGGTGGGGGTCCGTCGAGCAGCGGCGGGCCATCGAACGAAGGCCCGCTGAACGAGGGCGGCTCGGGGCTCCGTACGGGCTCTGGTGCGCCCAGCAGCGGCGGCGGGCCGAGCTCGGCGGGGGTCGGGTATTCCGGTCCGCCAAGCAGCGCGGGGCCGCCAATCATTGGTGGCGGCCCATCCATGGCCGCAAGGGGCGGCGGCGCGTCCATCATCGGTGGCGGCCCAGAGGGGGAGGCCGGTCGCGGCGCGGGGCCAACGGCCGAGCCCACGATCTCCAGGTCGAAGCGATACGCGCAGATGTAGACCTCGTCCCCGGGCTGCACGAGTGCGGGACCGCGGATGCGCTCGCCGTTGAGGAACGTGCCGTTGGTCGACTCGAGATCGATGATCGTGAGCCCGTCGCCTGTAGAGAGGATCCGCGCGTGCGAGCTCGACACGCCGGGCTCTCCGATCACGAGATCATTGGACTTGACGCGACCGATGCTGATCTCGCGCTTGTCGAACGTGCTGACCTGCGGGAGACCGCCGTCCTTGGTGACCGTGATGCGCAACATGGGCGGTGCCCGGCGAGGATGACCCGGGTGGGCGCTGGCTCCAAGTCGTTTTTGCTTCGCGGCTGGCCAGCGGCGAGCGCAACCGAGCCCGCGGGCTGGCTAGTGTTGCAGCCCCCCGGGGCCGCTCGACCTTCCGCAAGCCAGGGAAACCACGGGGAAAAATCCGAGAGGATGGCCCGAAGTAGTGGTTGCCGCTCCTACCCGCCACTGCTACGGTGCCGTCATGGCGGAAACCGTACACCTGTATCTCAAGTCCAATGCGTCAGACATCCAGGGCGAGTCGACTCAGACGAGCCTCGGGCGCGAGAACTCGATCGAGTGCCTCTCGTTCGTCGACGCCGTTCGCACGGCGCGTGAGAAGGGCTCGGGCATGGCGACGGGTCGTCGCACCTACGAGCCGATCATGTTCCGGAAGCGCATCGACAAGTCGTCGCCCCTGCTGGCGCGGGCGCTCTGCAACAACGAGGTGATCGAGGGCGTGTTCAAGTTCTTCCGGCCCAACCCGGCCGGCGACGGCACCACCGAGCACTTCTTCACCGTCGAGTTCGCCGAGGGGCGCGTGGCGGGCCTCAAGCGCGTCTCGCCCGACACGATCGACCCGGCGAGCGCGATGGAGCCCCCGACCGAAGAGGTCGCGTTCGTGTTCCACAACATCACGTGGACCTACGAGCCCTCGGGCGCGATGCACCACGACAACTGGCGCGAGAACCAGTAGTCGGGTAGGTCGAGGGGATGGCGTCGCGAGGCTTACTTTCTCGCTTGGCGTCGGCCGATCCCTCTCGACCGGTCGACGAGGTCCACTCCATCGTCGGAAACCTCAGGGCGATTCTCAACACGCGCCTGGGGGATTCGATGGCCTCCCACAACTTTGGGGTGGTGGACTTCGTCGACCTCATTCATCAGTTCCCCAGCGCCGCGCAGGTGATCCAGCGCAGCATCCGTGACACGATCGCCGAGTACGAGCCACGCCTCCGCAACGTGAGGGTGAGGCTCGTGGACAGCGGTGACCCCCTCTCGCTAGCGTTCGAGATCTCGGCGCGAATGGCCGGTGACAAGCGCAAGGGCTTGGTCCGCGTTCGAACCGAGATGTCCCAGGGAGGGCGAGTCAAGGTAGAGTAGCCGCCCCGTGGGCGCCAAATACTACGAGAGCGAGCTGGCGTACCTCCGCGAGATGGGACGCGAGTTTGCCCTCGTGCATCCATCCACCGCAGGTCTGCTGGCCGAGCGTGGCAACGATCCCGATGTCGAGCGCCTGCTCGAGGGCTTTGCGTTCCTCACCGCACGCATTCGCGAGAAGGTCGACGACTCGGTGCCTGCGATCGTGCAGGGCATCACCGAGCTGCTGCTGCCGCACTTCTTGCGCCCGATTCCCGCGACCTCGATCATCCAGTACAGCCCGGCGATCAAGGCGCTGCGCGGAGTCCAGCCGATCCCCCGCGGGACCAAGGTGGCGAGCACGCCGATGCAGGGCACGAGCTGTCAGTTTCGCACCACGCAGGACGTGGAACTGCTGCCGCTCCAGGTCATCGAAGCGCAGCTCGACGAGACCGCCGCCTCGCGGCCCGTCATCCGCCTGGTGCTCGAGACCACCGAGGCGGGGCGTCAGCTCGTCCCGCGCCGCGAAGGGATCCGCCTGCTCCTGCACGGCGACATGGCGCTGTGCTCCACCATCTATCTGTGGATGCGGCGCTTCCTCGTGGGCGTCGAGCTGCACTGCGGCGGTCGCAAGGCCACGATCGGCAGCAACGTGGTGCGCCCGGTGGGCTGGACCGATCCCGATGCGCTGCTGCCCTGGCCCACGTTCTCGCAGCCGGGCTATCGCTACCTGCAGGAGTACTTCACCCTCCCCGGCAAGTTCCTCTTCCTCGATGTCGTCGACCTGCACAAGGCCGGCGAGCTGACCGAGGATCGCTTCGAGCTGCGCTTCACGTTCGAGCGCCCGCCCGCGCTCGAGGCCCGGCTCACCGCCGACAACTTTCGCCTGCACTGCACGCCAGTCATCAACCTGTTCGAGACCTCGGCCGACCCAGTCAAGCTCGATCCGCTGGTCTACGAGCACCTGCTGCGCGCCTCGGGCATGAACCCCAAGCACATGGAGATCTACGCGGTCACCGAGGTGATCGGGGTGCGGCAGGGACAGACGCAGCGCCGCCACTATCAGCCGTTCTTTGGCTTCGCCCACGGCGGTCCCGTCAAGGGCCAGCAAGACGCGGCCTACTACACGCTGCGGCCTACGGTCTCGCCCATCGACGACGGCGTGGACATGTATCTGTCGGTGGTCACGCCGCGCGACGTGGCCCCCTCGGAGGTCGAAGAGACGCTCTCGCTCGACGTGCGCTGCACCAACCGCTCGCTGCCGGCGGAGCTCCAGCTCGGCGAGATCTCGGCCACCCCGCGCGGTACCTCGAGCGCGGCGGCGTTCAAGAACATCTCGCCGGTGACCACCCCCGTACGCCCGCCGCTCGGCTCCGAGCTGCACTGGCGGCTGCTCTCGCACCTGGCCATCAACCGGCAGAGCCTCGGGGCCGCGGAGACGCTCAAGGCCCTGCTCGCGCTCTACAACTTCCAGAAGGACACGAGCCCCGTGGTGGGCCGCGCCAACGAGATCAAGATCGAGGCGATCCGCAGCGTCGACTCGACCCCCATCACCCGCATGATGCAGGGCGCGCCCGTGCGCGGCGTACAGACGCTGATCGAGCTCGACGAGTCGCGCCTGGGCACGGTGGGCGAGGCGTTCGTGTTCGGCTGCGTGCTCGACGAGCTGTTCGCCAGCCACGCCTCGCTCAATTCCTTCAACGAGCTGCGCGTGCGGCTGCACCCGTCCAAGACCATGCTGCGCTGGCCGGCCCGCAGCGGCGCTCAGCCGATCCTCTAGCCTTCTCTCTCACCACGAGCCGCGAGACGACGACGCATGCAGGACCCGCGCAAGCGCCCGGCCAAGCCCACCGCCGAGGAGCGGCTGCTCAGCGCCGGCGAGCGCTACAACTTCTTCGTCTCGGTGAGCATGCTCGAGCGGCTCACGCCGCAGGCGGTGCGGGTGGGCGGCGAGGGGCCCTACCACCGCGAGGCCATCCGCTTTCGCCACGACCACGACCTCACGTTCAGCACCGGTGAGATCGGGCGCATCGCGCGGGTGAAGGTGCCGCAATCGGTCGAGCACGCGCTCGAGGAGCCGCGCTACCGCTTCGAGATCACCACCTCGTTCATGGGGGTGTCGGGGGCGATGACCCCGATGCCGCTCTACATCGCCGAAGAGGTGTGCCAGGACGACGAGGGCGCCCGCATCAAGCGTGACTTCCTCGACCTGTTCCACCACCGCCTCATCAGCCTCGTCTATCGCATCGGGCTCAAGTACGACTTTGGGCGCGAGTACACGCAAGAGGCCAACGACCCCTGGTCCAATCGCATGCTGGCGATGGCGGGGCTCGACGCCTACGAGCGCTGGCGGGTGCGCCACCTGTCGCGCTCGCAGCTGCTGCGGCTGGCTCCGCTCTTGTCCTCGAAGGTGCGCTCGGCCCACACGCTCGCGCTCGCGGTGCAAGACGTCACCGCCGAGGCGCTGCAAGACGCATCCGTCCACGTGGTGCAGTTCACCGGCGACTGGACGCTGCTCGATCCCGAGCAGCGGATCTCGATGGGCCTCGCCAACAGCGAGATCGGCATCAACGCGGTGCTCGGCGTCGAGTGCTTCCACCGCGCAGGCAAGGCCACCATCGTGATCGGGCCGCTGCGCGACAACTTTCGCCGCTTCCTGGCCGATGGCGACATGTTCCCCGCGATCTGCGAGCTGGTGGGCATGCTCTCGCCCGAGCCCATCGAGTACGAGCTCGATCTCGTGCTGGTCGATCGGCCGCCGTTCCTGCTGGGTAAGAAGGAGGGCGGTCGCATGGGCTTCGACTCCTGGCTGTCCTCGAGGCAGGCCCAGCGCGGCCAGACCCACCTCAAGGTGCAGCTGCCCAAGAATCTGCTCGAGGTCTCGCAGCGCAAGGTCGGCGTCGGCTCGCTGGCCCCTTCGCTCTCGCGCGGCAGCTAACCGCCCCTCGACCACCGTTTTGCCGGAAAGCCTCTCGATGGCCCCAACGGGGCTCGTTCTTGGCCCCCGCCGCGCACCGCTCGTCGTATCCTTGCCGCCCGCCTCCTTCATCATCGTCCACCTCCAAAACGCACCTCCAAGGTTCTGTCCATGCGCGCCGATCCTCGCTCCCTCGTCCGTCGCCTCAACCCCACCTGCACCAAGGTCCTCGAGTCCGTCGTCGAGCGGGCTGCTGCGGGTCGCTACTACGAGATCACCGTCGAGCACATGCTCCTGGGTCTCGTCGATCTCGAGGATGGCGACGTGGGCTATGTGATGCACTTCTTTCGCAAGGACCGGCTCAAGGTGTCGGCCGCGATCGCCAAGAGCCTGCAGGGGCTGCGCACGGGCAACGCCGGGCGCCCCGTGTTCTCCGAGAAGCTGTTCGCATGGTTCGAGGACACCTGGGTCTCCGCCTCGCTCGAGCGCGGGGCCACGCAGATGCGCGGCGCCCACCTGCTGCTGCAGTTCCTCGAGCGCACCGGGTACTACTCGGCCGAGGTGTTCGAGATCCTCGAGGAGATCGACGTCAACGAGTACAAGAAATCGTTCGACGCCATGATCGCCGCCAGCAAGGAGACGGTGGAGATGGCTCCGCCCGACGAGCCGGGGCAGGGGCCGCGGGCCCAGAGCGCGCCCGGCCGCGAGGCGCTCGATCGCTTCACGATCTCGTTCACCGACAAGGCGAAGAAGGGTGAGATCGATCCGATCTTCGGTCGCGATCGCGAGATCCGCCAGCTCATCGACATCCTCGGCCGGCGGCGCAAGAACAACCCGATCGTGGTGGGCGAGCCGGGCGTGGGCAAGACGGCGCTCGTCGAGGGCCTCGCGCGGGCCATCGTGGCCAAGGACGTGCCGTCGGAGCTCCAGCAGGTCGAGCTGCTCGGGCTCGACATGGGCCTGCTCAAGGCCGGCGCGGGCGTGCGCGGCGAGATGGAGAACCGGCTCAAGCGCGTGATCGCCGAGGTCAAGGGCTCGCCCACGCCGATCATCGTGTTCATCGACGAGGCGCATCAGCTCGTGGGTGGCGGCGGCGGAGACAACGACATCCCCAACCTGTTGAAGCCCGCGCTCGCGCGCGGCGAGTTCCGCACGATCGCGGCCACCACGTGGTCCGAGTACAAGAAGTACTTCGAGAAGGACGCCGCGCTCGAGCGCCGCTTCCAGCCGGTGCAGGTGGGCGAGCCCAACGTCACCGACGCGATCGTGATGGTGCGCGGGATCCGGCCCACCTACGAGAACGCCCACGACACGGTGATCCGCGACGACGCGGTCGAGGCCGCGGTGGAGCTGTCCGATCGCTACATCTCGGGGCGCCTGCTGCCCGACAAGGCGGTCGACCTGCTCGACACGGCGGCGGCGCGCGTGCGCATCGAGCAAGATGCTCCGCCCCCGGCGCTCGTGAAGCTGCGCTCGGAGCAGGCGAGCCTGCAGCGCGAGCTCGA
Source organism: Nannocystaceae bacterium (assembly GCA_041600735.1). Classification (GTDB taxonomy): domain Bacteria; phylum Myxococcota_A; class Polyangia; order Nannocystales; family Nannocystaceae; genus Paraliomyxa. Next base: position 7,794 of record JBFIJN010000033.1, on the reverse strand, counting down.
GGCGCGCAGCCGCGACATCGATGACGCGGCCGGCAGCACGGAATCGGTCGAGCGGGTGGTCGAGGTGCGCGAGCGCATCGCCGCGCTCGACGGCGAGATCGCGACGGTCGAGGCCAAGCTGGCGAGCGAGCGCGCGGCGATCGTCGAGGTCCGCGAGGCCACGGCCGCGCTGCGGGCGTCCGAGGGCGACGCGCGGGCCAAGCACCAGGAGGCCGTGAGCGCGGCGCGGGCCAAGCTGAGCGCCGCGCAGGGCGAGGACCCGCTGGTGCACTCCGAGGTCGATCGCGACGCGGTCGCGCAGGTGGTGGCGGACTGGACCGGCATCCCCGTGGGCAAGATGCGCTCGAGCTCCATCGAGGTGATGCTGAAGCTCGAGGATCACCTTCAAGAGCGCATCAAGGGCCAGAACCATGCGACCGCGGCGGTGGCCGAGGCCATTCGCATGTCGCAGGCGGGCGTGCGCGCCCCGCAGACGCCGGTGGCCGTGATGCTGTTCGTGGGCCCGAGCGGCGTGGGCAAGACCGAGACCGCGCTCGCGCTCGCCGATCTGCTGTTCGGTGGTGAGCGCTCGATGGTCACCATCAACATGTCGGAGTTCCAGGAGAAGCACACCGTCTCGCGGCTCATCGGCTCCCCGCCCGGGTACGTGGGCTACGGCGAGGGTGGCGTGCTCACCGAGGCCGTGCGCCAGCGCCCGTACTCGGTGGTGCTGCTCGACGAGTGCGAGAAGGCCGACCTCGAGGTGATGAACCTGTTCTACCAGGTGTTCGACAAGGGGATGCTGAGCGACGGCGAGGGCAAGATCATCAACTTTCGCAACACGGTGGTGATCCTCACCAGCAACCTCGCCACCGACGTGATCATGAGCCTGCACGAGAACGGACAGAAGCCCGGCATGCTCGAGATCGTGGACGCCGTGCGGCCCACGCTCAGCAAGCACTTCAAGCCCGCGCTGTTGGCTCGCATGAGCATCGTCCCCTATCGTCCGATGGATCCCTCGATCCTCACCGACATCGCCAAGCTCAAGCTCGCCAGCCTCGGCAAGCGGCTCGAGGACGCGCACGGCATGGAGACGGTCTTCGCCGACTCGCTCGTCCAGGAGATGGTCTCGCGCTGCACCGAGTCGGAGACGGGGGCGCGCGCCCTCGATCATGCGCTGCGTGGCTCGCTGATGCCCGTGCTCGCGCGGGCGATCCTCGAGCGCATGGCCGTCGGCGAGCTCTCGCGCAAGCTCACCATCGGGCTCGGCTTCGGTGGGCAGTGGAACTTCGACTTCGACGGCGGTGCGGTCGACGGAGGTGCGAGCGCGCTCGCGGCGGAGCCCGAGCCCGAGTCGGAGCCGGAGCCGGCGTCGGAGTCGGTCGCGGAGGCAGAGCCGTTCGCGGAGCCCGCAGCGGTCGCGGCCTCGCTCGACTCGGAGCCCGAGCCACCGGCTCCGCTCGACGAGGCCTGAGCCACCCTCAGCTGCGGGCTGCGCTCAGCGGCGGCCCGTGGGCGGCTTGGTCGGGGTCGTCGTCGTGGCGGCCTCGCTGGCCGCTCGCGCGCGGGGGCTCTCGCGCGGCGGCGGCCCGCGATAGTCGATCGTCGCGTCGGGGAGCTGCTGGAGCACGGGGGGGCGCTGCTGCGCGCCCTCGCAGGCGTTGGCGACGTAGCTGGACGTGGTCATCAGCGTCGCCAGCGGGCCGATCTGCTGCGGGCGAAAGCCTAGATCGAGACAGACGGCCGCGAGCGCGCTGGCCAGGTTCACGGGGGCCCGTCGCTCTCGCATGCAGGCATCGAGCACGAGCATCAGCTGCCAGTGGCGGTGACCCGCGCGACCGTGCACCTCGAGGCATCGCGCGACCGCGTCGACTCGCTCGTCGCGGGCGCGGAACGCCACGCCGAAGCCGGGCAGTTGCGGCTCGCTCACGAGTCGACGCTCGAGCCACCGCATCATCACCGCGGGCTCGGGGATCGGCCCGTCGTCGAGGCTCTCGGCCGCGTCGGCGATCAGCTGCGCGGCGCGACCCGACACCGAGGGACCGATCCGGCTGTCCTCGGTCGCGAGCAGGCCCACGCACAGGCCGGCGGTGTAGCTCCCATGCGCGGAGCCGAGCCTCACCGCCTTGAGCGGCCAGATGCGAGGATCGCAGGCGTAGGTGCAGGTGGAGACGTGATCGAGCAGGGCCTCGTCCTCGGCCGAGATTCGCGGCCCTCCGAGGGCTAGCGAAGCCGTGCACCAAAAGCCGCTGTGGGTCACTAGATCGTGCAGCAGGCTGAAGCCGCGCACCTGATTGTCACCCCACGAGGCGTGGCCGACCTGCGTCTGCAGTGGAGGAACCGAGGGCTTCGCCGTCATGGTGGGTCCCCCGGCTCGGAGTTGGGCTCGGACTTGGGCCCGGACTTGGGCGGCGGTGCTCGGTCTTCGCGCGGCGGGGGCACATACGCGAAGTGGGGCAGGTCGATCGGATAGTCTTGCAGCTCGCCGGGTCGCTGGCGGCCGAGCTCGGCCGCAACCCCCGGGAGGCCCGCGCACACGAGCATCGACTCGAGCTGCGAAGGCTCGCGTAGGCCGCACGCGTAGGCGGCCGCGATGAGCAGTGCGTCGGCCGTGGGCTCGTGCTCGAGCAGCGCGTCGGGCAGCAGCTCGGTGGGCCCGATGCCCGCGATGAGCGCGGAGACCGAGGCGTCGTGGGTCGCGTGCGGTCGGCGATGGGACGGCGGCAGCGGGGTCGTGCGATCGCCGTCGAGCCAGGCGAGGAGGTCGGCGTGACGCTCCACGAGCTCGCGAGCCCACGAGCACAGCGCAGTGGCCCCCGCGGCCAGCGAAGCGCCGTGGGGGGCCCCGCAGCGGCGGACCAGGGTTGCGCAGTGCGTGGGCGCGCGAGCCACGGAGATCGGCAGCAGCAGCGTCACCACGGCTTCGAACACCCGGCCGACTTCGGCTCGAGGGGGTGTTCCGCAGAGCGCGGTGAGCATCACCTCGGCGAAGGTGTAGTGGCGGGCGAGGTCGCGGGCGACCTCGTAGCCATGCAGGCGCACGGGTGGACCGGGATCGATCACATGGGCCGGCAGCTGCTGCGGCCACTCTCGGTCCTCGACCGGGCCGCGGAACGCGGGCGTGTCGGCGGGCTCGGCCATGGTCAGCGGTCGCGAAACCCCGCGATGGTCTTGGCCCGCTCGCCCAGCGGCGGGCAGATCGAGCCATCGGTGAGGATCTCGATGAGCGCGGGTCGGCGGCGCTCGAGCGCCTCCATGAACGCGGCCCGCAGCTCGCCCGGGCGCTCGACGAGCCACGAGGTCACGCCCATCGAGCGGGCGATGTCGGCGATCGCGAGCGGCTGGCGGTAGCGCACCGCATCCATCGGCTGGCCGTTGCCCACGAACTGGCTGCCGTGCCAGGTGATCCCGTGCATCTGGTTGTTCTCCACGATCCAGATCACGGGGATGTCGTACTCGGCGGCGGTGAGCAGCTCCATCCCGCACATCGTGAAGCAGGCGTCCCCGATGATGGCGATCACCGGGCGGTGCGGGGCGGCCATCGCGGCCCCGATCGGCGCGGCGGTGCCGTGACCCATGGAGCCGAAGCCGAGGTTGAGCACGAAGCTCTGTCGGTTGCGGATCATCAGGTCGTGGATGTTGAACAGCATGTGCCCGCCGATGTCGGAGAACACGATCGCGTTGCCGGGCAGCATCTCGTTGAGCTCGACCCGCCAGCGCTGCGGCGTGATCGGAACGGCGGCGGAGGTGCGCAGCTCGGGGTGCTCGTAGAACGAGTCGTCGTGGACGATCGGCGGCTCCTTGTGCCAGCGCGACGGCGTCTTGCTCCCGCCGATCTCGCGCTCGACGTGGTAGAGGAGCTCGTTGAGCACCGTGCGCGCGTCGCCCACGAGCGGGACCGTGACCGGGTAGTTGCGCCCGATGCGATCGACGGAGATGTCGAGCTGGATCAGCGCATCGCGAGGGAGCAAGCGGGGGTCCCAGTTGAGCGTGGTGGTCTCGTTGAGCGAGGCGCCGAGCGTGACCAGCACGTCGACGCGCTCGGACAGGAGCGTGTCGCGGGCGATCGCATGACCGGCCAGGCCCATCACGCCCAGCGAGAGCGGGTGGTCCTCGGGGAACACCCCCTTGGCGCGCGCGGTGGTGGCCACGCGGGCGCCGAAGCGCTCGGCCAGCTGAATCGTCTCGATGCGAGCATTGGAGCTCGCGACGCCGGAGCCCACCAGCAACACGGGGTACTCGGCGCGCACCAAGTAGTGCGTTGCATGGCGCACGGCCTGCCGGTCGAACACCTGGGTGGAAGGGCGGTAGCTCTGGGGACCGAACCACTCGGGCTGCGCTGGCCGCTCCCAGAAATCGACGGGCACGTTGAGGTGCACCGGACCCGGCTGCCCGGTCAGCGCGAGCCGCAGCGCGCGGCGCAGGTGATGCGAGGCGCGATCCGGGGCGGGGATCATGGCCGAGTACTTGGTGATGGGCTTGAACATCGCGACGATGTCGATGTCCTCGGGCGCCATCTCCTGGGCCGCGCCCTTGCCGAGCGCGTGCGAGGGCGCTTGCCCGGTGATCACGAGCATCGGCACGCAGTCGCAGAACGCCACCGCGACCCCGGTGAGTAGATTGGTGGCGCCCGGTCCCGAGGTCCCGGCGCACACCGCCAGACCGTTGCTCGCGCGTGCATAGCCGTCGGCCATGAACGCCGCGCCCGCTTCGTGCTTGGTCACGATGAGCTCGAGCTCGGGCTCGGACTCCACGGCCTGAAAGAACGGGTGGAGCAGCCCACCGGGCACGCCAAACACCACCCTCGCGCCCTCGGCCCGTAGGTAGCGCATGGTGATGTCCACCATGCGCTTGCCCCTGCTGGGGCTCTCACGCGCTGTGGTCATCGACTCGCGTCATCGGGCTATGGTTCTTCGGCCACGGGGTGGAGCTTCGAGCGAATGCGGACCACCCGGCCCACGACGCTGTCCTCGGGCTCGACCGCCGAAGCGCCGCCCGCGTACGCGACTCGGCCGCCGCTGCGCGTGGCGCTGGATTCCTCGTCCAACGCGTTGACGGACAGGTACAGCCACAGCGTGGTGCCCACGCCGGGCTCGCTCATGATCTCCAGCCGCCCGCCGATCTGGTCGAGCAGGCTCGCCGCGTAGGCGAGGCTCGAGCGATCGTGGGAGAGCGGAAGCGCAGTGTCCTTGTTGGTCTCGAACACCTCTTCGAGGCGCTCCTTGGACAGGCCGGACCCGGTGTCGGAGACCTTGAGCAGCAAGCTACCGGGGGTGCCGCCGGCCTCGACGACCACGCTGCCCTGGTCGGTGTGGCGGCTGGCGTTGAACAGCAGATTGTCGATCACGCGATCGAGGATGGGCCGCACGGTGTGGATCGTGGCGGGCGCCTCGCGGGTCTGGAACACGGTGATGCGGACGTTGCGACCGGTCATCGTGGCCTTGAGCTGGCGGCGGATCTGAGCGACCAGGCCATCCACGCTCACGGGCTCGGGCTTCATGTCGCGCTTGGTCGCGTCGTCGCTGGCGATGTCGACCAGCTCGCCGACGAGCCGCGACACGCTGTCGACCGCGGTCTCCATCGAGCTGAGGCGCGAGCTGCCGTGCTGCCCGCGCGCCGAGGACTCGGCCCCGGGCTTCACAGCGGCATGCTGACCCGAGCGATGGCGGAGCACGGCCTGCAGCCGCTCGACCACGTCGTTGAGCTTGCGGGTGCGGGCGGCCACGCCCTCTTCGATCTGGCGGTTCCAGTCGCGCTCGCGCTCTCGCAGCGCGCTGAGGTCATCGGTGGCCTGCGCGTGCGCGACGATGACCTTCTCCATCTCCATGGCCGTCTCGTCGCCGAAGCGCCGCTGCTCGACCAGGAGGCGACGCATCTCCGAGGCGAGCCCCAGCAAGCCGCCCAGCGCGGCGAGGGTGGCCATGGCGAGGCTCGGGTAGGCGGTGGCCTGAGGCACGCTGGCCGCGACGAGCGCTCCTGCGGCCATTCCCGCCCCGATCCAGCGCAATCGAAGGGGCTCGTACCACGACAGCTCGTACTCGCAGCGCTCGTCGCCGAGCGCGACGCACGAGTGCTCGCGCAGCTTGGCGGGCGCCATACCGAGGAAGATCGTGGGCAGTGACGTCAGCTGCGCCTGCCGGGACAGACAGTTGAGGCGGCTCTCCGCGCGCTGCGTGTCGTAGAACACGCGGATCGAGTTCCTCGTGCTGGACTGCGTGGAGAACGAGCCAACCCGGCATACCATGTGGCCGGTCCTGGCCATGAGCTGGTACGAGGACGAGATCGACATCCCGCGGAGGATCAAGACGAAGGCACCGTACTGCTTCTTGATCTCGAACACGCAGGCGCGCATGAACTCCTTGTCGCTCCCCGACAGCTCGCGCAGCGCAGCGAGGAAGTGTTCGAAGCGCTCGTGGCTGATCCACCCCGTGCTGCGCTCGGTCGTGTCGGGCGGGAGCCCGCAGTCGTGGACGACGTCGGCGAGGACGTCGGCCCCGAGCTTGTTGCGCAGGTAGCCGAACAGCGGCCGCAGGATCTTGATGTTGTAGTCGCCCTCCTTCTCGTTGAGGGGGGTGGTCTCGTCGGCCAGCGTCCCCACCACCCGCAAGCGGCGCGCGGACGACAAGGAATCGGGATCCTTGGCGCCTTCCGTGCCGGAGACATCGTCTGGCTTGCGCATCGCAGACTCTTGGCGGTTGCGCCCCGCCGCTAGGGGACCGGAACGCGAGGGGCCAGGATAGCACGCGGTCCGGCGCGGCCGAGGGGGGGCGAGGACGCTGCGCAAAACACGCTTTCGCCCTCCCAGCCGCACCGCCGATGCCCCCTTCCGCTCGCTACGGCGCCCCGTGTTACTCTGCCGGTCGCGCTCGTGCCCGAAGGCTGCGCGTTGCGAACCGCCCATGCGCCCCGTCGTCATCACCGTGTTCGACTCGGAGGCGGGAACGACCTCGGACCATACGTTCGCGACGTCCCCCGTCCGTATCGGGCGCAACCCGCTGAACGACCTTCCCCTACCCTTTCCGTTCGTCTCGGGGTGGCACGCGGTCGTCCGCTTCGATGACGGCCAGGCGAAGTTCTTCGACCTTGGGTCCACCAACGGAACGCTGCTCAACGGGCGCAAGATCAACGCCGGTGAGGCGGTGGTGGTCGGTGACATGCTCTCGGTCACGATCGGCAAGCTCGAGCTCCGCTTTCGCCGTGGGCAGCAGGTCTCGATCTCCAGCATCCATCCCGCGGGGTACGGTCCGGTAGGACAGGGGCCACCGGCCTACGGCGCCCCGCAGGAGCCCGAGCCCTACGCGCCGCAGCCCCCGCCGCCGGTCTACGGCCATGCGGGCAACGCGATGACGGGCAGCATCGAGCGCGGGCCCTCGATGCCGCTGCCCGTCGCCCCGGCCGGAACCGCGCACGTCCAGATGGCCGACGTGCACCACGCGATCCAGCGCCTGCGGCCGCTCTACGACAGCTATCGCCAGCAGTGGACGCGGGTGCAGCAGGAGCTGCAGTCGTCGCTCGGCGGTATGCACCCCACGCTCCACGAGTTCGCGGTGTCGGTGCTCGCGCGCGAGTTCCCGGCGGTGACGCACGAGGCGGACTTCGGCGGGCTGGCGCGTCGACTCGGCGCGCGGGTGCCCGGCGGCGGCGGAGGCGACGGCGGCGGCGGCGAGGAGGGCATGGCCGCGGTGCAGCGCTTGGCCCAGGGCGTGCGGCCCGACGAGGAGCCCCCGCGCAGCGCGGAGGAAGCGGAGCGATTCCTCGCGTGCATCGAGGATGTGCTGCGTGCCAGCGCCAAGGCGTTCGTCGAGCTTCAGAAGG
>JBFIJN010000032.1:0-33857 GCA_041600735.1 Nannocystaceae bacterium | reverse complement strand
GAGAAGCTGAAGCTGGCGCTGTTCGAGCCGAGCCCCGCCGAAGGGCAGCTCCTGGCCATCGACGAGGCCAACCTCGAGCTCGAGCTCGGCGAAGCGGGCGGCGAAGCCCGCCTCACCATGAACGTGCGCACGGCGACCGTTGCCGAGCGCACGCTCACCTTGCCGCCCGGGGCTCACGTGGGCGCGGTCAGGATGGATGGCAGCGACGTGCCCATGGCCAAGGACGCCACGGAGCTGCGCCTGACGTTCCAGCCCGGCGTTCACCAGGTGGAGGTGGAGCTCGAGCTCGACGCGGGGGCGGCCTCGGTCGTGCACGCCCCCGTCGTGCAGCTGGGCGGCCGCGCCGTCAATGCGCGCGTGACCTTCACCTTCTCCGACGCGAGCGAGCGCGTGGTGGTCTGGACCTCGGGCGAGGGCATGGGACCGATCGTCTGGCTGTGGCCCTACCTCGGCGTGCTGGCGCTCCTGGCCATCGTGCTCGCCCGCTTCACCAAGCCGCCCTTGAACGTCCTGCAGTGGTTCACGCTGAGCCTCGGCTTCTCGGTCTTGGCCCTGCCGGTCGTGTGGCTGTGGTTCGTGCTCGTCGAGTGGCGCGAGCGCAGTGCAGCGCGCCTGCAAGAGCCCGTGCGCTACAACCTCGCCCAGATCGCCCTGGGACTCATCACGCTGACCGTGGTGGGCATCGTGGTGCTCACCGCCAAGGAGCTGCTGACCTCGCCCGCCTCGACGATCGTGCACAGCTGGTCCGGGGGCCCCCCGCTGTCCTGGTATGAAGATCGGGCCGACGCGAGCACGCCCGCGGCCACCGTCGTCACCCTGCCATCCAGTCTGTGGCGTGCCGTGTGGGCGGCATGGGTCGTGTGGCTCGCGTGGAGCGCGATCGCGTGGGGAAAGTGGGCCTGGCGCGTGGCCTCGGCGGGGGGCTGGCTACGCAGCCGACCGGAGGTCATGGACGAGTCTGCGGAGGTCGGAGAGCCGCCACTGGGGCCGCCGCCGGTCGAAGTGCCGACGGTGCCCGAGCTGCCCGTCGTCGGATCGCGGGGTGTGGAGGCATCCGAGGCGTCCGAGGCGTCCGCGGCGGGACCGGAAGACGACCCGCCCACACCCGCCGACTGACGCCAGCGCTCGCTGGAACAGGGGTGACGAGGTGGCGGAGCTCCTCGATGAAGCGGGCCTCACGACTCGCTCCACTCGAGGAATCGCTGCCACGCCGCCTCGTCCCAGCGCTCGAGTGGAGTGAGCTTCGACCACAACAGCGCATGGAGGCCCTCGCGATCCTGCGCGGTGATCAGCCGCTCGACCAGCTCGAGGCTCACGCGCTCGTCGGGGTCGGGCTCGAGCGCCATCGTGGCGATACCGATGCGATCGGCCATGCGCGCGCGGGCCTCGTCGCGCAGCCACAGCCACAGGTTGGGGTGGCGAGCCTGCGTGGGATTGGCCTTGGGCATGCCTTCGAAGGCCACCGTCATCTCGAATGGATCGTCGACGTACCAAGCGCGCACGCCCCAGCGCACCTCGGCGTCGTAGACGTAGCGGGAACCACTTCGTGGGGTGTAGACGAGCGTCAGCTCCAGCGTGTCACCGTGGGGCGTGGCGTGGTCCCATGGTGCGCGCGCTCGGTCCCAGCGCCGCGGCTCGAGCTGCAGAAGCTCGCCATCGTGGGTCGCCAAGGCTTGCTCGAGCTCGTCGGTGCTCGGCTCCGTGAGCGGCAGCGCGCCCCGGTACAGCACCATGCGCGCGGGTGGCAGACCCTCCTCGGGGCCGCCCTCGTCGCCCCACATCGGGTCGTAGCCCACGTAGCTGGTGGGCACGAGCCGGGCGCGGGTGCTGCGGTCGAGCAGCACGAACGCGACCGTCAGGTTCATGCACACCTCTTCGAGCAGCGGGAGGATGAAGCGACGAATGCGAAAGTCGGCGACCCGTGGCCACGGCGCGCCCTCGTGGGTCGACTCGCTGCTCACGAGCGTGACCTCCATGTCGTGCACGCTGATGCGTGCGGTGTTGCCGAACACGCAGCGCCCCAGCGACGCACTCCCCAGCCGCGCCGTGTCGAACGGCACACGGTAGCCGTCGGTCATGCGAAGGACCCGAACGCCGAGCTCGGGGAACACGGTGCGGAACAGCCAGTGCAGCCCTACCGGCGAGTCGAGGCCGTGGATCCGCAGGAAATTGTGGCGTACGTCGCCCCAGTCGGGCAGGACGCGCTCGGGCTGATCCGCGGTGAGGCGGGTGCGCAGCAGCGAGCGATCGAGCACGCGCAGCAGCTCGATCACCGGGTCGGAGGTCTCGACCTCCTGGCAGTAGCGCTGCAAGTACGAGGGTAGCGGCGAGCGGCAGCTCAGCAGACCCACGTTGACCGTGATCGTGATCCTCGCGCCGCTCGGCGCTGCGCTGTCGCTCGAGCTGCGGATCGCGATGTCCTGGATGATCGTGGGGCGGGGGGATGCGCCGAGGTGTCCGCGAAACTCGATCTCGCTCGGGTCGTAGCCGATCGACTCCAGCAGATCGAGCAGCGCCGGCACGTCGAAGCGCTTGATCTGCGCACGGATGCGCAGCTCGAGCTCGGCGAGGCTGAGGGGGGCGGCAAGGAGCGCGGGCAGGTCCATGGCGTGGCGCCTCGCGGGCTACTCGTCGAGGAAGGCCTCGAGATCGGCTTGGTACAGGCGCGACAGCACCTGCCAGGGGGTCTCGTCGGCCTGCTCGAGGTGGGGGCGCAGCTCGGGCAGGCGGCGGTTCACCGCGCGGAAGTACCTCGCGAACAACGAGGGGAGGAACTCGACCGGATCGAACTGCTCGATGATGCGCTGTACGTCGCGGGCCACGATGGCCGCTTTCGCGAAGTCGTCGCGATCGATCAGGATCTCGAACGCGGCGAGCTTGCGGCGCAGGGCCGCCATCGCAGGGGCCTGGGGCTCGGTCGAGGCATCGAACGTGCGCGGGGTAGAAGCTCGTGAACCCTCGTAACCGCGGTGCTGGTGGTGCTGGTTCCGATGGTCGTAGTCGTGCTGCTCGTCGTCGTCGTCGTAGTCGTGCTGCTCGTCGTCGTCGTCGCGGGTGGGTTCGGGTTCGGTCTCCGCCGCCTTGGGCTCCGCCTCGATCACGGACTCGGGCGCTTCGATCTGCGCTCGCTCGGCCTCGGCGTCGGCCTCGGCCTCGGCGTCGGCTCGCGCCGTGCGTAACAACGCGCGCTCCAGATCCCCCCGTGCCCAGCGCTGGATCTTGCCGAGGGCAGCCACGCTGACCGGCTGCTCCACCACCTGCCCGATCGCTCGCGTGAGCTCGTCGATCGCCTCCCCGAGCGCCGCCGGGAGCCCGACGTCTCCGGTCTGGAGCCACTGCGTCCAGGTCTCGTCGCGCCGCGTCGCGTGGAATTGGATGTGCGTGGAGAAGCCCTGGAAGAGCCACTGCAGCGTGGTGTCGAGCACCCGCGGGGTGCTGCGCATGGACGGCGGAGCGGCGGCCTCGTCGGCGATCAAGCGCCCCGTGCAGCGCAGCAGCTCGGGCAGGTGAGGCAGCCCGCGCTCCGCGAACAGTCCCACCAGGTACACGCAGGCCAGCCGCAGATCGTAGACATCGGCGCGCAGCATCTCCACGGCCTGCTGGGCCGCCTCGACGCACTCTCCGCGATCGGTGAGCTGCGACAGCTGCAAGATTGCGCTGCGCGACTCGCCGTCCACGCGCGGTCGCGGCGGCCGGCGACCGTCGAGCAGGTTGGGGGGCAGCACGAGGCGTGTGCTCATGAGACCATGACCTTCACCTGGCCGGGATTGAGCACCGTGATCACTCCGCCCCAGTTGCACATGAGCGTGCACGTCTGATCGACCGCGGGGGTGCCCCCATTGATCGTCTTGGTGGGGCCGGGGGGCCACGGGGCGGCGGTCATCGGCACGCACGGCATCGGGGTGAGCACGCCCAGCGCCGCGCTCGTGGCCGAGGCCACCGTGGGGTTGGCCAGCGAGGAGCACGCTCCAAACGTGGGCACGTTGACGACCGGCGCGAATGCGGTGTTGTTGGCGGTGGGCGTGCCGCTGATGATCGTGGTGGTGGGCAGCACCACCAGGCTCGCCGGAGCGACGCCAAAGCTGCACATCATCGTGGCGCCGGTACAAAGTGCAGTGGGCATGACCTTACCTCGTCGTGAGCTGGCGAAGCTCGCCGAGCCGGCGGAACACGGGCGTGCGCGCCTTGGAGAACAGCGTCCCCGTGGTGTACTGGGCCTGACACCACGCGTGGTCCACCGCGTCCGCGAGCATGCGCGGCAGCAGCGGGAACAGCTCGATGCGATCGGGGAGCAGCGCCTCGCCCAACCGCGTGGTCAGCATGCGCCGTAGCTCCTCGCGGCGTGGCTCGGCGAGCGCGTCGAAGCGGGCCGCGGGCTCGTGCCCGCAGAACCCCAGCAGCACGAATCGCCACGCCAGCGTGGCCCCGCCCGCGGGCACGGTCACCACGCTCGCCCCATACAGGAACGGGCAGTCGTCGAGCGCGGCCAGCACTTCTTCCACGGGGTACACCCGCCCGCTGCGTCGCGGCTCGAGCGTCCCGCCATAGAGGTACTCGCCGCCGCGCCGTCGCCCCACTGCGATGTGCTGGGGCTCGAGGGGCGCCTCCTTGCCGGGCTCGCCCCGTGCGGGCGCATAGACCCCGGCGTCCGCCACCGAGGGCTGCCCGGTGCGGGTGAAGTCGAGCAGCATCCACGGGCGGCCAGCGGCCGGCACCACGTTCATCAATGCGGCGAGGTGCTGGCTGCCCGCGCGTCGCGGTGACGACAGCAGCGTGCCGCCCGAGGCCGACTCGAACACGACGTTGGACATCGCGGTCTTCGCGAGGCCGTGCGCCTCGATGAGCTCGCGCCACGCCTCCCAGTCGGTGGGCTCCTCGGGATTGCGAAACACGTGCTTCCACGCGTGCGACGCGGGCCCGGGCACCCGCAGTCGCGCCTCGCAGGTCGCAGCGTCGAGGCCCACGCAGCGCAGCGGCGTCGCGTCGAGCAGGGCAGGGTCGCGCACCGCGTCGGCGGCGGGGATGTGCACGAACGTGGCGCCCGCGGCCAGGGCCGCGAACAGCAGCCCGGGCTGGTGCTGCTCGCGGTGCAGGCCGGGGGCCGCGAGCGAGTCGCCCGCGCGCAGCGCGAGGGTGAGCGTTCCATCGCGCAGCGCCCCCAAGTAGGCCAGCGAAGCGGCCAGCGGCACCGGGACCTCGGGCGGTCGACGCAGCGGCGAGAACGAGAGCGCGCACGGCTCGGTGGGCGCGTAGGTGTGCGACGCGGCGCTAGGTCGCGGCTCGATCCCGTCGGGATCCAGCAGCAGCTCGGCCTGCGCTCCCAGCCAGGGTAGGTAGAACGGCTCGCTCGCGATGTGCTGCGGGGCCAGGGCCTCGAGGCGTCGCGACACGTATGCGGGAGCGCTCGCCTCCAGCAGGGAGACGCACGCGCCAATGCGCAGCCCCGCCAGCAGTGACACGACGGCCTCCACCCCGAACGGCAGCATCACGCACACCACGGCGCCAGGCTGGACGCCTTGTGCCATCCACGCGGCGGCTCGAAGGGCGCAGCGCTGGTCGAGCTCGCCATACGACAGCGACGACCAGCCGCCATCTCGATCATTGCGCCGATCGTACCAGCGAAACGCCGTTCCTCCGGCTCGGGCGTGCCGGGTCACCCAGTCGTAGTAGAGGTCGTATCGCGCCCCGGGAACGCTCTTGAACGCGACTCCCGTTGACCCGCCGAGCCAGGTCTGCAGGGCCTCCACCAGCGCGTCGGGGTGCAGCCAGCTCTCCTCCAGCCCGTCGTGGTCGACGACGTGGTCGGTTGGCGCCTCGAGGGCAGCAGCGACGGCAATGGATTCTTGGCGCACGACCAACCGGTCTTCCTGTCGTTCGATCCGTAGATCGCGTCCGCTCGGGAACGTCGTCAAATTCTGTCAGTCGCGGCTTGGTCCACGAAATTATCGCCGAAGCCGCGGCGCAGCTGGAACGGGTATTCACGCAAGAATCCAAGCAGGAGGGGTGGCTACTGTAGCCATGCATGTCCCGATCTGGAACATGAGATCATTCGAATAGTGGATGAATGATTCAGGGAACCGCTGATTTTCTTGATGCATCTCGCCGGAGTTTCTGATCCCATGACGGCATGGTGAATTCGCACGGACGTAGAGGCCGGCCACCAGCGCGAGTGAGCGCGACCGCCGACGAGAAGCTCCGCTTGATGGCGTGGGCGAGCCAAGGGGACGACCCCAACCTGGCCCAGCGCGCACGCATCGTGCTCGGGTGCTTGGAGGGACACAGCAACCTCGAGGTGGCCCGGATCGAGCGCGTGACCAACGTGACGGTGGGCAAGTGGAGGCGCCGCTTTGGCGCCCAGGGGCTCGCTGGGCTGCGAGATGCGCCCCGCAGCGGAGGTCCGCGCATCATCGACGACGAGCAGGTGGCCGAGGTCGTGCGCCTCACCCTCGAGGCCAATCCGCCCGACGCGAGCCGCTGGACGACGCGCTCGCTCGGCGAGCGCGTTGGTCTCAGTCATGCGACGGTGGGTAGGATCTGGCGCGAGCACGAGATCCGTCCGAGCTGATGGCGCGAGCTCGGTAGGTCGCGCGTGGGCGATTACGCGCATCATTCTCGAATGGAATTCCGTTCCAGACGAGCGCGGACGGGGTGAGCCCGGGAGGCCTGCTCGCGGGACCCGCGTGGTGTGATTTATCGAGCTTACTCGAGTTCCAAGAGTGCCACTCACTGGTAATTATCGAAGTGAGTCGCGTTCCAGTGTGCTCATATTGCAATGAACTCATGAGACACTGACTGCATTCATCAAATGCGCGCCGCTTTTTTGGCAATGGCGGATCGGCTGGTCGAGACTAGCGCGGTGCATGGGGATCCCATGACACCGAACCCACGCCACGGCTGGAAAGTGACATGAGCAAGCCAGTACCCCGATCACGCCTCAACATCACCTACCGAACCCGGATCGAAGGTGAGCCCAAGAAGGTCAAGCTGCCGATGCGCTTCTTGGTGCTGGGCAACTTCACCGGCAAGAACGAAGCCCTGCTGAGCGAGCGAACGCTGCGCTCGGTCTTGCCCGGGATGCGGGTCGACAGCTTCATGCACGAGATGAAGGTGACCGCACCCATCGAGCCCGCCGGCCTGGCGATGCAGCTCACCGGCAAGCTCGTGGGATCGGTCACCGGAGCATTCAAGAAGCCTCCCGAGCCCACCGACACCACGGCCACCGTCAAGCTCACGGGCACGGCGGAGGCTGCCGGGCGGGGCAAGGACAACGGCCTGGGTGACTTTCACGGCGAGGTCACGCTCGAGGGCGAGCACGACTTCCCGCTCGAGAATGGCCGCATCAAGCTCCCCGATGGCGGCGAGAAGGTTCAGCTGCGCGTCAGGGGCAAGGTCGAGCCGCCTGGCGAGTTCGACGCGGGGATCACCGGAACCGCCAACACCACGGTCGAGGTCGTGCTCACCGAGAACTCGGCCGACGCCGGTACCGACGTGACCATCGACCTGAAGAGCACGCTCGAGGCGGAGGTGAAGGTCGACCTCACCATTCCGCTGCGCAGCATCTCCAACTTCCGCCCCGATCACCTCGCGGAGCGGGTCCCCGAGATCCGCCGGCTGGTGCTGCTGCGCCGGCTGGTGCTCGAGCTCCGCAGCTACATCTCCAGCAACCCGCTGCTCGGCGTGGCGCTGCGTGACGAGCTCGACAAGACCCAGAAGGAGCTCGACGCCGCTACGCCCACGGCCGCCCAGCCCCTGCGCAGCAGCCAGACCACGGTCGCCAAGCTCAAGGCGGCGCTCGCCGAGAAGCACCCACAGCTCCTGGTCGACCCGGCGTCGATGCCCGCATCCACGCCCACGCCCACGCCCACGCCCACGCCCACGCCCGATCCCACCCCCGCGCCGCCCGCCTGATCCTGGGCTCGCCACGCACGACGAATCGAGGGAATCTCCATGTCAGAGTTAGCGCAAGAGCCCAAGAACCTCCTGGATCTGCTCATCACCAGAACCGGGCTGAATCCCAACGACTGGAAGGAGTCCAGTCTCGTGCGGGTCACGGACGCCGGCAACCTGGCGTTCAGCGACCGCGATCCCGACTTCCCCTCCACCGATCGGTTCGTGAACGCGCTGGCCGTGTTCACGGCCAACGTGAACGTGTTCGCCGTCGCGCAGGACAAGGACACGGAGACCGACGTGGTCGGCGAGGATGGCTTTCCGGTCGAGTACCTGCGCATCAACTCGATCCGCGCGATGATGCTCGAGATCGATGCACTGGCGCAGAAGCTGGACGACGCGGTCAATGCCCGCATCCACGAGGTGCTGCGCACCCCGTCGTTCCGCGAGCTCGAGGCCAACTGGCGCTCACTCGAGGATCTCGTCACCGCGGTCACCTCCAACGAGGTCATCATCGACTTCATCGATGCGACCAAGAAGGAGATGGGCGCCGACCTGCAGGACCACTCCGCGTACATCCTCAACAGCGCGCTGTTCCGCAAGACCTACGTCGATGAGTACGACCGCTACGGAGGCCGCCCCATTGGCACGATGATCGGCCTCTACGAGTTCGACAGCAGTGACGATGACATCGACTGGCTCGAGACGATGTCGCGGATCTCGGCCGCGGCGCACTGCCCGTTCATCGCGGCCGTGAGCCCCGAGTTCTTCGAGGTGAGCAGCTGGGACGACCTCGAGCGCAAGGACGACATCGAGGCGCTGCTGGCCCTGCCGCAGTTCGGTCGCTGGGATCGGTTTCGTCACAGCGGCGAGGCCGCGTACATCGGGCTCACGCTGCCTCGCTACATGCTGCGTGCGCCCTATCAAGCCCGGGGCTCCAAGCGCCAGACGGTGGCGTTCACCGAGGAGGTGCGCGGCAGCGGCGACTACCTGTGGGGCAACGCCGCGATCTTGTTCGCGCGCAACATGGTGCGCTCGTTCCAAGACTCGGGCTGGTGTCAGCACGTCGCGGGGCCCCGCGGGGGCGGCCTGGTCAAGGGACTGCCCGTGCACATGATGATGCACCACGGCCAAGAGGAGCTGCAGCCACCCACCGAGATCGCGATCGCCGACTATCGCGAGCTGCAGTTCGCCAACTCCGGCTTCATCCCGCTCATCCACTGCAAGGGTACCGCCGACGCGACCTTCTTCAGCGCGCGCTCGGCCAAGAAGGCGCTCGAGTTCGAGAAGGATCTCGACACCAAGAACGCCGACCTGGTGTGCAACCTGGCCTACACCCTGTCGGTCACCCGCATCGCGCACTACGTCAAGCGCATGGTTCGGGACTACATCGGCTCCACTGCCGATGCGCCCTACATCCAGGCCATGCTCGAGGCCTGGCTCATCGGCTACGTGACGACCGCGGTCAATCCCGACGACCTCACGCTGCTCTACTACCCGTTCAAGGCCATGTCGGTCTCGGTCGAGCCCAAGCCGGGTCCGTTCGGCTGGTACAAGTGCATCGTCTCGGTGCTGCCCCACGTGCAGTTCCAGGGCATGGACGTGGAGCTGCGGCTCGAGGCGGCGCTGGGTGGCGCGTAGGCGCCCGCCCGGATCCACTGTCTCGGACCATCACAATCGCTAGAGGAACACGACGATGGCGACCTTTTCCAAATCGCTGGACATCTATCAGGGCTACAACTTCAAGAAGGACGTGCAGACCCCGGTCGGCTTCCTCACCGCGCTCAAGATCGGTGATGTGACGTTCAAGGCCGACCAGACCTGCAAGGATCCGATGGCCCCGGAGACCGACCTCGCGGTGGTCGCGGTGCTGAGCGGAGCCACCTGGGAGCTCGGGGTGACCGATGCCGTCTACCTCTGGGGGCAGGTCTCGGTCTACAACAAGCAGCAGATCCAGCTGTTGACCTACAAGGACCTGAGCAAGATCGACGTGGAGTTCGTATTCTCGGTGTACGAGTACGACCCGCTCGAGAAGAAGTACTTCAAGTGCCTGCTGCCCACCGACGATGCCACGCTCAAGGGCATCTTGGAGAAGAACGGCAGCGACCTCAATCTGATGGCCGCCGACGATGCATCCACCGAGGTGCAGTCGCCCGAGAACTACGCGTTCGGGTCCGGGGTGAAGCCGCAGCCCAGCGCGCAATCGATGACGGTGGCGGTGTCGTTCTCCGACAAGGTCGTCAAGGCCTGGGGCCTCACGGTCAGCAAGTAGGCGGGGCGTCGCCCCATGAGCTACGAGCTGGCATTCCCGGGCTGGATGATGGGGCAGGTGCTGCTGCCCGAGCAGTTCCTCGCCCTGCAGCAGACGATCCTCGCGCACATCGACCGGCGCGCGGGGCTCGGGGGGCTGCCTTCCCATGGCGTGGCGCGGCTGCGCTGGAGCGAGGGGCTGCTGGCGAGCGGCTCGATCCGCATCGACGCGCTCACCTGGGTGTTCGACTCGGGCCTGCTGCTCGACGTGCCCGGCAATGCCGTGGTGACCGACCTCAACCTGGCCGAGGCCAAGGGCGACCTGGTGTCGCTGTTCTTGCACGTGCACGACCGGCCGGTCGATGCGGATCGGCTGCCGGCGCTCGAGGATCCCGAGCCCACCGTGGATCGGGTGATCTACGACGTGGAGCTGTCGCTCGAGGACAAGCGCTCCGCGGCGCGCGAGTCGGGCCGGCTCGCGGTGCTGGAGCGGCAGGGGGACGGCTGGGGGCTGTGGCGAGGATTCGCGCCCCCGCTGCTCGGCATGGGGAGCGCCGTGTCGCCGTTCCTGCGCGAGCAGAGCTTCGCGTGCATGCAGGCCGTGGAGCGCATTCAGAGCAACCTCGCGGGTCGTGCCATCGATGCGTTCCTGGGCGCCGACCAGCTCGCGGAGCTACGGCGGGTACGAGCCTCGGCGTATCGTCTGCTGGCGCTGCTCCACGATCACGGCGTGGGCGACACGCGGCAGGAAGTGTCGCTGCATCCCTACCACGTGTTCTCGGCGCTGCGAGACTTCTTCATCGAGGTGGCGATCTTGCAGGGATCGGCGCCCGATGCCGATGCCAACACCTGGCCGATCCGTTACCGCCACGGCGCGCTCGCGGAGTGCTTCGAGGTGCTGCGCAAGCGCATCGACGACTACAAGGGCGAGAGCCGGCTGGTCGCGCCGCGCCTCGACTTCGAGCGCGACGGCGAGTGGTTCGTGACCGGCACGTTCCCCGATGATCTGTGCAAGGCCGCCAAGGTCTACCTCGTGGCCAAGCCGGGCGGGTCGGGGAGGGTGAGTCTCGAGGGCGTCAAGCTGGCGAGCCCCCATCGGATCCAGGAGGTCCATACCCGCGCGCTGGCGGGGGTCCGCCTGTCGCCGCTCGAGTCGGCCAGCCTCTCGCATACCTACGGCCGTGACGCGACGCTCTGCGAGCTGTCGATCGCGGGCAACGATGAGTGGCTCCACGCCGTCCGCGAGCGCGCGCTGTGCTTTGGCACGCGGCCCGAGCTCGAGGGCGTGCGTGCGGCGCTCGTGTGGGGAGGCTAGATCCATGGCGCAGCAGAGCTCCTCGTTCCTCTCGCGCCTCACGCAATCCTCGGGTTGGACGCTCGCCACGCTCGTGGCCGAGAACCTGGGGCACGTGCTCAACACGCGCAAGGGCTGCGGCAGCGTGGTCCAGGAGCTCGGGCTGGGGGACTACGAGGCCGCGCCCAATACCCACGACGCCGTGCTCGTGCTCGTCGAGGAGCTGCGCACCGCGGTGCTGCGCTACGAGCCCCGCTTGCGCGAGCCCGAGGTCACGCTGCGCGGGCGCCTGGGCTATCGCACCATTCGCTTCTCGATCGCGGGCGCGATCGACGGCCGCGCTCACGCGTTTGGCGTGGACATCGACACCAGCACCCGCCACGTCCACGTGTGGGTCGAGGGCGAGCCATGAGTGCGGCCGCCGTGACCTTCGAGGATCGCCTCGAGGTGAGCGTCACGCTCACGATCGCGGGGACCTCGTATGCTTTCGGCGGCGGGGGCGTGTCGCACGTGGAGCTGTGGCTCGAGAGCCACGGGTTCTCCGGCACGGTCGAGCTGCTGGTGCAGGACGACGAGGCGCAGGGCGGCGGCTTCGAGGACACGCTGCTCGACGCGTTCTTGGGCGCCGAGCTCGTGCAGGTGACGGTCGAGGTGACGAGCGTCTTCCACCAGCCCGAGACCTCGGAGTCGCTCGCGCCGATCCGCGTGGCGGGGCTGGTCACGCACAAGTCGATGGAAGAGCTGCTGCTGCGCCACTCGACCGAGCAGCCGATCTTGGTGCGACGCTATCGCTTCGGGCTCGCTGACCCCGCGCGGGTGCTGTGGACGCAGCACTTTCCTTGCCAGCTCTATACCAACACCACCCCAGAGGCGGTCATCGACGAGCACAGCGGCGAGCACATCACCTTCAGCTACGACTGGGGTGAGCTGGCCGCGAGCAAGCCGCAGTGGTTCGTGCACCTGCCGCTCGGGCACGGCGCGAGCTTCTACGACTTCGTGGTGTGGGTCACCGACGAGCGCGGCGGGGTGCTCACGTACGACTATGCCACGCAGCAGTATGCACTCACCGCGCTGGAGGACGCGTCGGCCGCGGCGCAGCCGTTGTTCGGCGACGACGTGCACACGGCCGAGATCGTGGTGCCCGCGACTCCGCGCCACGTGGTGGTGGTGGCCGACTCGTACGGCGATGGACCGCGCAGCGAGACGATCGAGCAGGACCAGGCGGTCGCCGGCGTACGTCACGACCGCCCCATGCGCAGCTCGATCGCGCAGGACGTGGACGACGCGGTCACGCTCCAGCGCACGCGCCTGCGCCTGCCCAAGTGTGAGGCCGCGCTCCGCTTCGCTCGCATGCCCACGGTCGACGTCGTGCCCGGCACGCTGCTGACCCTGGCCGCGGCCAATCGCTGGAGCGAGCGCAGCGCCCTGGTCACGCCGACCTGGCGCGTTCGCGAGCTGCGGCTCGTGGCGTCGGCATCGAGCCCCGCGCTCGACCACGACCATCAGCTGGCGAGCACCGGCTATGTCGTGGAGCTCAGCGCCCGGCTGACCCAGAGCGACGACCCCCGCGCGAACCTGCCGAGCTACCGCGCCCCCCACTATCCCGCGTACGTCGAGGGCAAGGTGGTGAGCGAGAAGGGCGAGGACGGCGAGAAGACCTACCAGACGTACCGCAACGAGACGACGTCGCTCGACGAGTACACGGTGAAGGTACCGCTGTGGGACGACCAGCGCATCACGGTGCCGTTCGAGCCCGGACAGGGCTCGGGCAACGTCTACGTGCCGTCCTACCGCGACGAGCGCGTGTTGCTGGCGATGGAGCTCGAGAGCGCCCGCATCGAGCGGCTGCTCGACTGGCGCGAGGGTGCGGCGCTGTCGATGGACGTGCAAGGCGAGCAGATCCTGCTCGGCAAGTCGCCGACCAGCCACACGTCGATCAACCACGTGTACGAGGACGACGCGCCCGTGCTCAACGTGGCCCGCACCCATGACGACGACACCTCGCTCGTGCGTCTTGGCGAGGGCACGCTGCTCGTACAGGTGCAGGAGCTGAGCGACGGGCAGCCCGCCTCGGGCACGCTGGTGTGCACGCTCGAGAAGAGCAAGACCGGCGGGGTGACGCTGAAGGTCGTCAACGACGACGGCACCGTCACTCAGACCGTGACGATGAACGGCAAGGACCAGATCGAGCTGAAGTTCGTGGGCCCCGAGGAGACGAGCTTCATCAAGATCGAGGAGAAGAAGATCACGATCGACACCTACGATCTCGTGATCACGGCCCGCAACACGATCGCGTGCAGTGCCGACGATACGGCCACCTACGCGTCCACTGGCGATACCACGATCAAGAGCGCGGCCCACCTCGTGCAGGAAGCCACCTCCGACGTGAAGGTCTCGGGGGCCAACGTGAAGCTCACGGCGCAGAGCGAGGCCAGCATGCAGGGCCTCACCGCAAAGGTCGCGGCCTCCACCTCGCTCGCGCTCACGGGCACCAGCGAGGCCAAGCTCTCGGGCGCGGCGGTCAAGGTGAGCGCCGATGCCACGCTCGCTGCCGAGTCCTCGGGCATGGCCACGCTCGGCGGCAGCATGACCACCATCAAGGGCTCGCTCATCACGGCGGGATGAAGCTACCGATGCGCGCCGACCTCTACCAAGGATTCCTGACCGAGCTCGCCGCGCTCGACGAGTTCCTGGCCCATCGCCGCCGCGAGCCGGGGTTCGTGCAGCGCGAGGATCCCGATGTGCGGCGGCTGATGGAGTCGCTGGCGTTCTTCTCGGCCCGCACGCACGAGCGAGCCACCGCGCAGCTGCGCGGCGCGGTCGAGCGGCTGGCGCACGGCCACCTCGACGAGCTCCTGCTGCCGCAGCCCACGCGCGCAATGGTGAGAGCCACGCCCGGCGCACGCCTCATCGATCCGGTGTCGCTGCCCCGCGGCACGCGGCTGCGTCTGCAGACTCTCGACGACGACATCGGGATCTTCACCACCACGCGCAGCGTCACCATTCGGCCGCTGCAGCTCGACTGGGCCGAGCGGCAGCTGCGGGGTCGCAAGGGCTACCGCATCCTCCTGCGCGTGCGCTCGCGTGGCGTCACCCACGACGTGGCAGAGCCGCTGTCGCTGCACATCAGCCAGCTCGGCGACTACCCCTCGTCGCTGCGGCTGTTCACCCGCCTGCGACGGCACCTGCAGGCGGTCTCGGTCGTCTACGACCAGGTCCCTGCCGCCGACGACCGCGGCGATCCTTGTGGGTTCGAGCTGGGCGGCTCCTCGGGCGTCGACGAGCTCGTGGAGCTCGCCACCGGCTTCGCTCGCCGGGCGACCGGCACCATCGCCGACATCCGCGAGTTCTTCCACCAGCCCTCGCGTGACCTCTACCTCGACATCGCGCTGCCCAAGCCCGAGCGGCCGTGGCGGCAGGCCTGGCTGTGTCTCGATCTCGACGAGGACTGGCCCGAGGACCAGGTGATCAACCAGGCGATGTTCGGTCTCTACGTGGTGCCGATCGAGAACCTGTTCGAGGAGTCGGCCGAGCCGATCAAGGCCGACGGCATGCGCAGCAGCTTTCCGATTCGTTCTTGGCAGCTCGAGACCAAGGCCTCGTTCCACTCCGTGGTCGAGGTCTCCCAGCAGACCAAGAGCGGCTTCGACGTGGTCTTGCCCGCCTTTCTCGCCTCTGGCCGCGAGAGCTACGACCTCGACTACGACCACGATAATGGCGATCCGAGCCTGTTGCTGCGCCTCCCCGATGCGTTTGCGCGACCGCGCCTGGTCTCGGTGCGGGCGCGCTGGCACCAACCGTGGTTCGACGACGTCGCGGTCGGCAAGCTGCGCGTCTCGCTGCAGACCCGGCGTGTGGAAGGCGTCGAGCTCCAGATGCAAGGCGACCTGCGGTCCCATGAGGACAGCGCGCTCTGGGGTGATGGCAGCGCCATGCTCCAGGTGATGTCGCTTCGCTCGAAGCGCATCCTCAGTCGGCAGGACATCATCAAGCTGATGGCGACCCTCGGCGCGAACGCGCGTGGGTATCATGGCGAGGTGGGCGAGGATGTCCTGCACGTGGAGATGCGGGAGGAGCCGGCCGACCGACGTCGCGGCGGCGGCGTGGCCTACGTGTACCGGCTCACGATGGCCGACGCCGACGAGGATCGGCGAGCCCTGCAGGAGGACTACGTGAAGCGCGTGGGCGACCTGCTCGGGGTGTGGAGCAACAACCCGGTGCGAACCGAGCTCCATCGCCGCGCGCTTCGTCAGCGCGGCGCGGAGCGAGGAGCAAAGGCATGAAGCGACGTGACACTTGGCGCGCAATTCTGGACACCCGGACCGACGTGGATCGCATGGTCGCGGCGGCGGTGGGCGACCATCCCAACCGCGCGCCCGTGCGACCGGCGTCGGGCGCTTCGACCACGACGGAGGTGCCGTTCCAAGCCGCGACCTGGCAGGATCTCGGCAGCACGACGCGCGCGGTCACCGAGGTCCCCGACGCCCCGGCGACCGCGACGAGCGGCTCACGGTCGCCGCAGATCACCGAGGACGAGCGCCGCACGCTGGCCGAGCTGAGCTCGAGGGTCCGGGAGCGCATCTATGGGCTCGACCAGACGCTCGCGTCCGAGCGCGGCCGTGAAGAAGTGATCAAGGCGCTCGCGCTGTACTTCGACGAGCGCATCATGGTGAGGCTGCCCGAGTACCTGCGGCTCGGCTGGCCGCTGCTGCAGACCGCCTACACGGGGGCGACCACCGGAGGCGACGACTTCTATCGCTTCGTGAGCGAGCTTCGGGCCAGACCCACCACGCCGTCACTGGTGTTCGAAGTCTACTATTTTTGCCTCGAGAACGGTTTCGTAGGACGGTACGCCAACGATCTGGCCAGCATCGAGCGGTACCAACAGTGGATACGAGAGGCGATCGAGCTACCCCGAGTTCCCACCGACTCTGCCGACACCGCAGAGGTGTCGGTGCGCACGAGCAAGGCCGTGGCCGGGTGGGTGGTGTATGCGGTCTCGCTCGCGGTGGTGGTGGTCGTGGCCGCGGCGCAGGTGGTCCTCTCCAACTATCCCGACTCGGATCGCAACCGCTGGGCGAACGGTCTGGTGACAACGGATTCCAAGGTGTGTCAGTCCCCCTCACAGCGATAGATGCCCTGGCCGCGCTCGAGCAAGCGCTCGATCTCCGGCTCGCGGCGGACAGCGAGGCGCGGCAGTGTCTCGCGCAGCCGCTGGATGCGGTGCGCCGGGCGCTGCACGAGGCGGCCGCCGACCCCGAGGCCAAGCCCGCGCTCGAGCTCGCGCTCGATAGGTTCGAAGACGTGCTCGAGGCGCGGATGCGTGCCGCGGGCTGGCCCACCGCTCCCGCGGATCGGGACCAAGCGGGGGGATGATGATGGAACCGGGGGCCGAGCGCAGCACGCCCTTCGCCGACGGGCCCGCATGGCTCGCCGAGCTCACGTGGACCGAGCTCATCGTGACCGCGGTGGTCGTGGTGCTGCTGGTCGTGGCGGTGGTGCTGCTGGTCCGGTGGTATCGAAAGCGCTCCGAGAGCACCCCCCGCGAGCCGCGGGGATCGCTGGGCGGGCGCCTACACTCGATCTGGGCGCCGTTCTACGCACGGATCCCCCGTCGGGCCCAGCACTTCCCCACGTTCGTGGTGCTCGGTGAAGCGGGCGTGGGCAAGAGCCACCTCATCGCCTCGCGCGTGGACTGGCGCGGGCAGACCAACCAGTTCAATCCGAGCGCCTACCAAGATCCATTGCTGCAGCTGTATCTGGGCAGTGACGAGATCGTGCACGAGCTGTCGGCCCCGCTGCTGCGCGACGTGAGCTCCGCCGCCAAGCGGGCTCTGACCCGGCTGTGGCGCAAGCTCGGGCCCAGCGTCACGGTGCTGGTGGTGCTCGACGCCCGCATGCTGGCCACCACCCCGCCGGCCGAGCTGCAAGCGCTGGCCCAGCTGGTGCGCGGCAAGGTCGGCTTGTTCCCGCGCCACGTGTCCCGGGCGATCGACGTGCGCGTGTGTCTCACTCACCTCGATCAGATCGACGGCTACGAAGAATTTGCGGCGGTGGTCGGAACATTTCACGCCGGGCTCGATCTCGCGCTGCTGGGCCCCGAGTATACCGATGCCGAGGCGCTGGTCTCGGCGTTCGATGGGCACATGGCCTATGCCCTCACGACGCGCAGCGGCGAGGAGTTCACGCGGCTCGTGGGGTTCTACGGGGCGCTCACGGCTCTGATTCGCACGCTGCCGCCGCTCCTGTCGGGCTTGCGGGGCGACCCGTGGTCCCACGGGCTCGCCGCGAGCGAGCTCTACTTGGGATCGATCGTTCCACACAGCTACGTGGGCGATCCGTTCGCGGCCGATCCAGAGATCATCGTAGGTAGCATCCAGCGCTACAACCGGCGCACGCTGGTCGGGGCGGCGCTGCTCGGCGTGAGCAGCCTGATGGCGCTCGGGGCCACGCTGGTCTGGCACTACGGACGCATCGAAGACGCGCGCGAGGCCGTCGAGCGCCACGGGTGCGAGCGCGACGGTCGCCCGGGCGCAGGCGCCCGCGAGCGGGAGGAAGCCCAAGATGCCGCCCGTGCGATCGACAGGATGGTCGACTCCGAGGTGTTGTGGCTGGGGTGGGTCAGGGTGGAGGAGAAGGCCAAGATCGCCGACGCCTTCGAGGACACGATCCGCGAGAAGTACCTCGAGCCGCGGCTCACCGACGAGGCTGCGGGTGCAGACGGTGCCGATCGCATCGAGCTGCTGTATGCGGTCTCGCTGCTGTATGCCACGCGAGACGGCGATCTCGGGGCGTACATCGATGCCAACCAAAAGTGGTGGGAGAAGGAGCTCGAGCTCAGCGAGGAGATCGTCACCCACTATCTGCAAGCGAGCACCCGGGCCAACCGACCCACCGTGAAGCCGCTGCCGAAGGTCGACGAGTCGAGCGGGAGCGAGTGGATCCGCTATCGAGAGCGGGTGTGTGCGGTGATGAGCCCCGACACGGGCATCGTCACGTCCGCCATGCTCGTCGCGCTGCGCGAGCGCCCCGCGCTGCGCAGCCAGGCCGAGTACGAGGTGCTCGAGGGCGCACGCCGCCTGCTGCTGGCCGACGACACGCTGTTCGCCGAGCTGCAGTCGATCCTCGGGCCCCTCGATGCGGCGTTCGTCGTGGAGTCGAACATGGACCTCGTGGCCGTCTCCCGTGCGATGCACGAGCTCACGGAGCCGCTGCCGCCGCTGCGCGAGGGCGCCGGCTTGGGCACGCTGGCGGCCGAGCTCGCGCGCATCGAGCAGTGGCGCGCGTCCCATCGCGAGTCATCGGCCATCGTCGACACCACCTGCGAAGCTCCCGAGGGGACCGCGGTGGCGGTCTCGGCCCGTACGCGAGCCCACAACACGATCGAGCGCATACTCGAGGCCCTCCCCCCCGACCGTGTGCGGGATGGGCTCTCGTTCTTCGACCAGAGCGAGCGCATCGCCGCCATCGGAGCCGTGCGCGGCTACGGGGGTGGAGCGACCGAGACGATCCCCGGGTTCTACACCAAGGCCGCGTTCGAGGATCACGTGGCGCCGGTGCTGCGCTTCGCCGTCGACACCCTGCCGGGGCTCGAGCTCCAAGACGACGACCGTGAGCGGATGGAGCGGGCGGTGATGTCTGCGGTCGAGGCCTACGCGAGCGCGTATCGGGATGCGCTGGTGACCTACTACCTCGGGTTCGAGTTCAACCCCGGCTCGAAGGTGGCGCTTCCGTTCGCCCTGAAGGCGCTGACTCAGCCCTCGTCGTGGTTCACGGACTTCCTCACCACCGTCTCGCGCAATGCCACGCTGCCGCTGGTCGACGACGACTATCACGCGCCGCTGAAGAACGCGCTCGTGGTGTTCGAGCCGCTCGTCGCGCTGCTGGTGGAGAGCGAGGGCACGATCCCGGGGCTCGAGCCGTACACGGCCACGATCGCCGGCCTGCTGCCGCTGATGGATGGCACCGCCCCCGCCGCGCCGGTCGAGGGCGACGGGCTCGACGCGCGGCTCTCGGGCCTGGGGCTGCTCACCTTGCACACGCTCCAGGGCAAGGAAGTCGATCGCCGCGCGCAGGTGACCGAGTGGCTCGAGGGCGCGCGGATCGACTACGGCTGGCACCACCCCTTCGATGGCCCGCTGGAGCTCGTCTACCGCTACGGCGCGCAGAACGTCGAGGATGAGCTCGAGGACGCGTGGAAGGCCGAGGTGCGACCGGTCGTGCGCGCGCTGCTGGCCACGTATCCATTCGATGGTGCGGCCACCGAGGACGCGCGTGTGAGCGACATCGAGGCCGCGCTGCGCAAGCAAGGCGAGCCCGGGGAGTTCTGGGTGCGCTTCGAACGCCTGGTCGTGCCGGCGATGCAGCTGCGGGGCGATCGCTACGTGATGCTCGACGGGCTCGTCGAGCCGATGGGCATGCTCGAGATGATCGAGGACGTGCAGGCGCTGTCGCGCGCGCTGTGGGACGCCGACGGCGGGCGCATCCCGCTGCGGCTCACGATCAAGCCGCAGGCGCTGTCGACCGCCCCGTATGCGGGGCGGGTAGCCTCGATGGCCTACGTGAGCTCGGGCGGATCGGCCGTGTACGCGTTCAATCAGCGACCCGAGCCGCAGGTGCTGGAGCTGCAGTGGTGGGAGCAGGGGGCGTCGATCGTGTCGCTGACGATGACCGCCGCCGACGGCAAGGACGCGCGCGAGAGCACGATCGATGCGCTCGACTCCGCGTTCAGCTTCTACCGGTTGCTCGATCAGGGGCGCCACTGTGGGGCCAAGGGCTGCGGCAAGCGGACCAAGGACGAGCTGTCGCTCACGCGGGCCGCGATCGCCAAGGGCACGCGGTGTGGCCGAGGCGCCTCGCGCAGGACCACGGATCTCTCGGTGAGCTGGAGCTTGCCCGTGGACGATCTCGCCAAGGTGTGGAGGATCGTGCGGTTCGTGCTCGTGAGTGATCCGTGGGCTCCCTTCGCGGTGAGGGACTGTCGGTGACCCGGCGGGGCGCGCTTGGGCTGGCGCTCGTGTTTGCGCTGGGCGCGGGCGGGGCGTGCAAGAAGAAGAACGAGGGCGAGACCACGTCGCCCAACGACGCGAACGGGAGCGCCGAGCCGGACCCCGCCGCAGCCACTCCCACGACGGAGACACCCAAGCTCACGATCCGCGTGACCTCGGACGAGCACGGCAACGAGGGGCGCCCGCTCTACGCGGTGGTGCGCGAGGTGAAGCTCAAGGAGTTCGTGGAGGATCGCTACCAGGACATCGCCGCGCTGGTGATCGAGCCCGACGAGAGCGTGCTCGCGAGCTTCTTGGTGTTTCCGGGCACCGCGCGCGACATCACGATCGACAAGCCCAAGGGCAAGACCGTGGGCGTGTACCTGTTGCTGACCAAGGCGAACGGGACCTCGTGGAAGCGGCTGTTCGAGGAGCCGGAGTCGATCTCGGTGGTGGTAGGGCGCGATCGGTTGTTGACGCCGGAGCAGAAGGGGCAGCGGGATGCGATCGAAGCAGTTGGTCAGTAGTCGAGGTGCGGGCGTGGGCGTGGTGCAGGCGTTCTTCCCCGAGCGGAGGATTCCGGCGGGGACGCCGATCCAGCGGTTCGCGCGGGGCGGGATGCCGCGACATCCGAGCGCCGTGGCCGGCGTGCAGCGGCGATCGGAGTCGGCCCCCGGGCGCGGGATGCCGCTGCATCCGGCCGTGCAGCGCAAGTCGCTGGGCGCGATGAACCGGGGGACGTCGACCGTGCAGCGCCGCGAGGACGTGCACGCGTTCAAGACGCCGGCTGGGTTCCTCGAGCGCTCGGGCCCAGGCGATCCGCTGCCGGCTGGGGTGAAGCAGCGAATGGAGCGCTACTTTGGCGCGGACTTCTCGGATGTGCGCGTGCACGTGGGGCACGAGGCCAAGTCGATCGGCGCGCTCGCGTTCACGCTGGGCTCGGACATCTACTTTGCGCCCGAGCACTATCGGCCGGGCACGCGCGCCGGGCAGGAGCTGCTCGGGCACGAGCTCACGCATGTGGTGCAGCAGCGCGAGGGGCGGGTCGCCAATCCGTTTGGGGATGGGGTGGCGGTGGTGCAGGACTTCGAGCTCGAGGCGGAGGCGGACCGGCACGGCAAGGCGGCGGCGCAGGGGCGGCTGGGGCTCTCGCGGGCGGCTTCGCCAGTGGCCCAGCGCAAGCCGGGTCACTTGAGACTCACGGTGAGACCTCGGCCTCCGGCCAAGGTCGCGCAGCCGGCCCAATGCGGAAGCTGTCAGTATGTCAAGCCTGGCGGAACATGCTTCGAGTGCGGCGCAGTCAAGCCCCTGGTATACGGTGCCCCGCCCGTCGTAGTGGTGCCCACGGGGCCGGTTCAAGGAGTGAACTACACGCTCGGGACTGCGAGCAAGGACGCAGTGAGAGTGTACTATGGTGGCTCGGAGTTTACAGGATCTGGAAAGGGGTGCGCAGAGCCGAAATTGCTGAAGGCGATCCAAGGAGGCAAGAAGAAGGGCAAGAGCGGTAAGGCGGAGGCGGGGAGCTTCGCATGGTCACAGAACACTCTGCCCTGCGATACTTGTCATGCCCTACTGCAGACCTGCACCACGAGCTATGGCGACACGTATACGGTTACCGTGCAGAATACGACAGGCAAACCCTACGGGAGCGTTCATGGCCTGCCAAACAACGCCGAGACGACCATCACCTATGCAAACGGCGCTGCGACATATCGCGCCTAGCGGGTCGACGTCATGCCAACGAGAGTCTCACGAGGTAGCACGCGTTCACGGGTAGTGCAGGCATGCTTTCCCGAGCGGAGGATTCCTGCCGGGATCCCGATCCAGCGATTCGTACGCGGCGGGATGCCGCCCCATCCGAGCACGGTGGCGCAGCAACGTGTGGGACCCCGGCAGGGCATGCCGTTACACCCGAGCGTGCCGCGCAAGTCACTACATTCGGGGCGCGGCGGGGCGGCGGTGCAGCGCCGCGAGGACGTGCATGCATTCCAGACTCCCAAGGGCTTCCTCGAGCGCTCGGGCCCGGGTGATCCGCTGCCCGCCGGGGTGAAGCAACGAATGGAGCGCTACTTCGGCGCGGACTTCTCGGATGTGCGCGTGCACGTGGGGAACGAAGCCAGATCGATCGGCGCGCTGGCGTTCACGCTGGGCTCGGACATCTACTTTGCGCCCGAGCACTACAGGCCAGGCACACGCGCGGGGCAGGAGCTGCTGGGGCACGAGCTCACGCATGTGGTGCAGCAACGCGAGGGGCGGGTCGCCAATCCGTTCGGCGATGGTGTGGCGGTGGTGCAGGACTTCGAGCTCGAGGCGGAGGCCGATCGCCACGGCAAGGCGGCGGCGCAAGGGCTTCGCGGGCCGGGGCCGGGGTTGGAGCCCCACGCGAGGCCGGGGGCCAATACGAGCGGCGTGCAGGCCAAGGGCTACAAGCTGGTGGTGGGCGCGTACATGCACGAAGGCCGGCTGCCCGACGAGGTGGCCGGGCATAGCTTCGTGGCGATCGAGGATCCGAGCGGAGAGCGACGCGCGTTCGGGTTCTCGCCCGCGCACTACGGCAGCTACGATCCAAGGCGAGACATGGGCCGCCTGAAGGCCGGGGTCGCGGGAGTGGTGCACGACGACGCCGGGGCCTTCGACAAGCCAGGGGTGAAGACGCAGGCGTACTCGATCTCGCCGCAGCAGGCCGACGCCGCGCTGACCAAGGTGGCGGAGTACGAGTCGGGGCGGCATCGCTACAGCGCCGATCGGCAGCAGTGCTCGACGTTCGCCCTCGATGTGATGCGCGCGGCGAGGGTGAAGGGGCCCAATGCAGGGCCGGCGCCGCGGCCTCGCGCGATGTACGAGGCGCTCGCGAGCGCGCAGCGCAAGCCACATCCGTCCATGCGGTCGGGTGGGATCCAGCGGGCCAAGAAGCCGGACTTGGATCCCGCCCGGAAAGTGAAGCGTGTCGGGCCGCCAAGCGCGTTCCTGGTGGACGACGCCGAGACGCCAGGCGAGGGGCAAGTGCGCAAGAGTACGTTCCTTGCGGCGCTGCGTAGCAAGGTGACCGCGATCGCAGCACGAGTCCTCGCTCCCGCCGGTCGGACCGTGCTGGGCTGTCCGTACATTCCATACTGGTTCATGTACTACGAGGGGCGGAACGCCCAACAAGTCGAGCAGGCCATCACTCGCTATGCGCCCGAAGCAGGGGTCGCGAAGTCCTGGCGGGACTACGTCGATCGGGTCGCCGAGCGGGTCGAGGCCGGATTCGAGGCGAACGTAGAGAGCGGCTCTCTGGCTGGCGTTCCGGCCGGCATACCGCTCGACTTGGAGACGACGTTGGTCGTCCAGCGAAAGGCGCTGGGGGGCACCATCCAGCGGTGCGGCAAGGACAAGACTCCGGAGCAGCTGGTGAGCGAGAGGATCGAGAAGGAACAGAAAGATCAGAGAAAGCGGCTCGAGAAGTGGCGGCGCGTCGTCCCACTGAACGAGAACCGCGAGATCGTCTTCCGGAAGCTCAGCAAAGTAAAAGCACTGGACCTGGGTCGGGACGAGGCTCGGCATGAGATCACGCTGCTCAACTTCGAGCAGAACGAGGCGTTGGAGGGGATCTCGCTGTCGCGAAATCCGAAGTTCGTCGCCGATGCCATCACCACAGGGCGCATGAAGGGAGTCTACGCTTGTGCCCTTCCTGCCCGCGGTGGCTATGATCTCGAGCGTGCCTACCTGGAGTGGCTCGGGGGGTTGCCTGTTGAATATTCCGACGAGAAGTTTAGCAGCAAGCTCTCTCAGGAGATTACGGCAGAGACGGTGCCGCGAGACTGCGTCATTGGATGGGTCCTGCGAGACGAAAAGGAGGCCGTCAAATACTATCACAATGACCAACTCGACAAGTCCATCGACTACAAGAGCCTGAAGACCTACGATCGCTTCTTGGCTTGGGTGCAGATCATCAAGAAAGCGGGCGGCGACCTCACGGGCCTGCCCAAAGACTAGGGTCGCAGATGAGCGTGGGCGAAGATTCGAGTGAGGAGTTGATCATGGGAAGGGGAGACACACGAACACGCACCGGACCGCGGGTGGTGGAGCTGCGAATGCCGCACCCGTCCGCGGTCGTGCAGCGTCGGCCTGGACCGGGCCAAGGCAAGGCCATGCCCGCGCACCCGGCGACGGTGCGGTTGCAGTCGCAGTCGACGACGCGCTGGACGGGTCCACCGCACCCGGCGCAACGCCCCCCGCCCGGCGAGCGCGTGGCGCAACCGATGAAGCGCAAGAGGGAGGAGGAAGACGAGTACTTCCCGCCCGGCCACTTCAAGCAGCCGCGATACTCGGTGTCTAGCGCGGTGACGGAGGAGGTGGTCAGGAAGACGGCGCACAAGCGAAAGCACGTGAACAAGAACTACAAGAACGTCTTCACGTGCCCCGCTTGCCGCCGCCCGCTCGCCTACGAGACCAAGAAGGGGAAGCTGGTGTGGACGCGCTTCGCGTACACGAGCAAGAGCAACAAGAAGCACGACCAGCGCGCGCTGGAGCTCGATCACTACCCCACCTGGAGCTCGCGGCTGCGCAAGCTGAAGAAGCGGGGGGCATCCGAACAGGAGATCCGGAGCGACCACAACGACCCGAGCCGCCTCCGTGCGCTGTGTCGAGTGTGCAACGGCAGCCATCGATACGAGAGCAAGACGATCCCAGACTATGACAGCGACACCGACGAGGAAGGGTACTCGACCGACGATGACGAGCCCGACAACCTCGGCAACTACAAGCCGTTTCGATACGATCCCAGCGGTGGAGGTGGAGGCGTCGGCGTGACCAGCTAGCTAGCCGCATCCCCGACCGACCACCACCCCGCCCGCCAGCAGCATCGTCGTCCGCGAGACTCTGGCCCCGCAGGCTCGTGCGGCGTTGGGATGGGCGGCGCATGGCTCGCCGCATCAGGGGACGGTGCAGTCGAAGAGATGGTGGTCGCGGCCGCGCCCCACCGTGCCCATCGTTTTGTTGGTACCCTGGTCTCATGACGGCTCCGCTCCGCACCCCGGAGACCTCGCCGGCCCTGCCCGTCGCCCCTACCGAGGAGGTGTGGCGCGCGATGAGCCCGGACGAGCGGGAGCGCTTCCTCATCCAGGTCAACGACGCGCTGTCGGATCCCGTGCGCGTGATGACGGAAGGGCGGCCGCACCAGCGAGTCAAGAGTCGCGTCGTCGACATGCTCGGCCTTCACTTCAACGCGATGGGCCGCGTCATCTACCTCGCGGAGGAGATGGCCGCCGTCTATCCCGGCGTAGAAGTGTTCACCCCCGATGTCCTCGCCGTGCTCGATGTCGAGCAGCCGGAGGACGACGCGCGCATGGCGTGGGTGGTGGCCGACGAGGGCAAGGGGCTCGACCTCGCGCTCGAGGTGCTGCACCGGGGCGATCGGAAGAAGGACCTCGTCGACAACGTCGAGCGCTACGCGACCCTCGGAATCTCCGAGTACTTCGTCTATGACTGGGGCAAGCAGCAGATCCACGGCTATCGCCTCGCGAGCCCGGGCGATCGCTGCTACCAGCGGATCGTGCCACAGTCGGGCCGCTATCACTCGATGGTGCTCGGCCTCGATCTGGTGCTACAGCGCAACTCGCTGTGCTTCTACCAGGGGATGGCCGAGCTCATCGGCTCGGGTGAGCACATCGATCGCCTCACGGGCATGGTCGAGTCACTCGAGGCAAAGGCCGAGCAGGCGGAGGCCAAGCTTGACCAGGCGGTGGCCTCGACGCGGGAGACCCTGCTCTCGGCCCTCTTGGCGCGGGGCATCCCGCTGGCCGAGGACGCCCGGGCGCGGGTGATGGGCTGCGATGATCTCGCGCGACTGCAGCGCTGGCTGGTGCGCGCGCTCTCGGCCACGTCGGCGGGCGACATCTTCTCGGAGTGACTCTGCCTCACCCCTTCTTCCAGAACGAGCACACCGCCCAGCCTGCGAGCCCCTCGCCGTAGATCCCCTCGATGAAGCTCGCCAAGAACTTCGGGAAGTCCTTGGCCGACTGTGCGCACGCGCCCTGGTTGGGGTCGTACAGCACCATGGCTCCGCTGGGCGGGAACCGCCACGCCCCGATCGCGTGCGCGGGGCCCTTCTCGAAGTAGAGCACCAGCACGTGCAGCCCGTCGCGGCCGTCCTTGGGGTCGTTCTGCAGGAACGGCGCGGGGTCGGAGAAGTCGACGAACGCGTGGCGCTTCTTCGACTTCCACCAGAAGTTGCCGAGCAGCTTGGTGCCCGTCTTCTCGACGGTGTCGAGCCCCTCCCACGAGCCCTCCATCTGCCTCTGCAGCTCGTTGGCCTCGACCTTGTTCTTGATGCCCTTGTTGGGCGCGATCTTCGACGACTTCTGGCCCAGCCACATCAACACCAGCGCCGCACACATCCCGCCCCAGTCGTCGAAGCCCACGCGCTGCAAGAACTTCAGGATGTCGCTCTGGTTGCTGAAGAACAGCAGCTTGCCGCCGGTGGCATCGGTGAGCTGAGCGAACGAGGGCGTGTTCTTCTTCTCCTCCTTCTCGGCGCTGCGCTGCGCGGCGGCGCCTCGCTTGGGACCCGCGCGCTTGGCCTGCACCGTCGACGGGTGCGGCGTGGCGGGGGCCGGCTTGCGCGCGACCACGGGCGGTGCGGGAGGGGGCTGCTGCTTGCGTCCGCCGGACTTGGCCGGGCGCTTCACCGTCTTGCGCTGCGCCACCTTGGCCTTGGTCGGAGGCGACATCTTCGTGCCCGCGGCGCGACGGCGCGGAGGGGGTGGCTTGGCTTCGGTCATCGCCGCGTGATCCTGACAGGTCGGCGCATGCTGCGAAAGAAACTCGGCGCCGCGCCAGAGGGGGCGGGTCGTCTCATGAGTTCGTTGTAATAATTGGTCCATGTCGAGTGTGGGTAGAGCCGGGCCCGCCCGAGCTCACCGCCCCATCGCCGACTCGAACTTCCGCACGAAGATCCCGAGCTCCCCGGTCGAGCCCCCGCGGAACAGGCCCGCGAGTGAGATCTCGTTGACGGTGCGCGGCTGGCCCGCCTCGCGGCTGAACAGCAGGGTCTTGTCGTAGGTGTCCGCCAGCGCGCTGCTGAAGGCCCGCAGCACACGCAGACAAGTGCCGCAGGGCGGCTTGGCGCCCCAGATGTGCATCGTGTCGGGGATCTTGCCGTCGGCGATGATCAACGCGAGCGAGAGCAGGAGTCGCTGCTCGGCGTGGAGCGTGTCGCCCTCGCTCGTGGCCTTGTTGACCACGAAGGCCCCGGTCTCCTCGCCGGTGAGGATGATGAGCTGATGGTTGCTGTTCGCGAGCTTCGCGGCGCAAGCGCCGAGATCGACAGCACGCTGCGCGCCCGCGAGCCGGGGAGGCAGAGCCGAGAGGGTTACGATGAGGTCGTTCACCTGTTTCGAGCTCAAGGCGGCCATCGCCCCTGGCGTGTTGGCGGTCATCGCTACGTTACCGTCGACATGGAGCGCCTGCACCTCGGTCGCTGCCTGGACGGTGACGTAGGCCAGGGCCTGGGTGGAGGCATTGGCGAGGTCCAGGCCGCGCATGGGCTGGATGATTCCCCGGCGCATCGGGTGCGGCGCGGGTACGAGGGGGGATGCGAGGGCCTCCCTGTGCATGGCCGGATGCGGCGGAAGAGCGGCGTATCTCCGAGTGGGCGCAGTCGCAGGGTGTGGAGGCAGACCCCCGGCATGCTTGGCCTGGGCCGCGCTCACACGCACTCGCACGGCAGGATGTGGCGGGGGACGAATGGGACGGGACGTCGCCATCTGGGCACCATAGACCCTCGGGCCCGCAACGAGAAAGAACACGGCCATTCGGTGACCGTCTCGAAGTTGCCATCGATGTGCCCCCTGGAGATCGACCGGAGATCGACCGCTATGCGTCGTCCGAGCCGTCGCGATCGCGGTCGCCGACCTCGAGCGAGGTCGACGTCGCAACACGGGTGGGCAAGGCCGAGATCCGCGGGTGCGGTCGCGAGTGCACGTTGGACGGCGAGGGGCTCTCGCTCCTCGTGCTCGTTGCGACGCGCTCGGCGAGGCGCCCCCGAGGCGAGATCGCGAACGTGACAGTAGCGCCGAGCCGAGCCTCTTCGGGGGTCATCACGCCGATGATGCGCGACGCCGCGCGGTCGGGTGCCCGCGCTGCCACGATGAGCGCGGGCGGAAATGGATCCTCGTCGTCGTGCGAGACGGCGTCGACGGATGCATCGTCGGTGTCGGCGGCCGCGACCTCGTGGGTGGCCGCGAGCTCCTCGGCGGTCCCGCTCTCGGACGGGTCGTCGGGCTGCGTGGGCACCACGGCCAGCGTAGCAGCTCGGGTTCGCGTCGGGTCTACTCGCGCGAGAGCGGGCGCCCTTCCGCAGGCAACTCCGCGCGCGCTGAGCAGTGGCATGCGCTCGCTCAGGCGAGCTTCGACCACACGGGGTTGTGATCCGAGAGGCCGCCTCCATCTTCCACCCCGGTCTCGGTCGTGGTCACCCCGTGGCCGATGACGTGATCGATGTGCTGCGACTTGCCAGCCGCAGCGCTCCGAGGCCGACTCGGGCGGCTCTCCTGTGGCGGGGGCGCGACCGTGAAGCCAGGGCCGAGCGCCGCCATCACGCTCGGGCGATCGGCGTTGAAGTCCCCACCGATCACGATCGGCCGCGCCTGCGCCCGCACCCACCCCGCGAGCTCGGCGAGCTGGGCCGCGGCTCGCTCGCCGTAGCTGATGTGCGTGCTGATGATGACCACGCCGCTGTCGAGCTGCACCGCGACGAACCCCTTGCCTGGGTCGGTCGCGAAGGCGCGCTGCTCGACCACCTGGCCCGGCACGAGCGACGAGACGACCACGAGGTGCTCGGTCGGATCGCCGAGCGCGGACGATCCCTTTCGTGGGTGCGGCACGCGGGGCAGCGCGAACGAGCACACGTGTGCGGCCTGCAGCGCACGCAGCTGGTCGCCGCTGACCTCCTGTAGGCAGACTGCGAACGAGAAGCGCAGCAGCTCCTGCACCCGGCGGGCGATCGCCTCGATCCGCGCCGGCTCGTCGAGCGCGGGCAGCAGCTCGCCCCAGTTCACGGCGTGCACGTGGTGGAGCACATTCCAGGTCGTGATGATCAACGGATGCCGATCATCGGTCATGACCCGCGGTCATGGAAGTGGCCCGCGAGGAGATGAGCGCGAAGGAACGGCGTCGGTCGACCGCTGTTGGCGGCCGCAATTGGCCGGCGATTCCATCGCATCGGTCGGCAGTGCTACGGTGCGGCCGAGGACCGCAGCATGACGACGGAGCGCTTCTATCCGATAGGCACCCCCGGCCAGCCGTGGACGAACGCCGAGCGGGCGGCTTGGCTCGAGCGTCGCCAAGTGCAGCGTAGCTATCGCGAGGAGGTCCTCGACGAGCTCGGGCGACTCGGAGCCGGGTTCGCGGTCGAGCAGTACGGCGCGCTGCGCATCGATCCCGCGCGCTACCCTCTGTTCGTGGTGCGCAGCACGGGCGCCGCGGCGGGTTCGCCGTGGGCGCTGATCACCGGGGGCGTCCACGGCTACGAGACCAGCGGCGTGCAGGGGGCGCTGACCTTCCTTCACACGCTCGCGGCCGACTACGCGGGGCGGATCAATCTCGTGGTGGTGCCGTGCGTCAGCCCGTGGGGCTACGAAGTGATCAATCGCTGGAACCCGGATGCAGTCGACCCCAATCGGTCGTTCGTCGCGGACAGCCCCGCCCAGGAATCCGCCGCATTGATCGAGCTGGTCGATGGCCTCGGGGTGGATTTTCTCGTGCATCTCGATCTGCACGAGACCACCGACAGCGACGAGCTGGAGTTTCGGCCTGCGCTGGCGGCCCGCGACGGCCAGGCGTTCGAGCGCGGCATCATTCCCGACGGCTTCTATACGGTGGCCGACAGCGACGACCCGCAGCCCGAGTTCCAGGCCGCCATCGTGGCCGGGGTCGAGGCGGTGACCCACATCGCGCCGCCGGATGCTCGCGGGCAGATCATCGGCTCGGATGTCACGCAGCACGGCGTGATCCACTATCCGTTCAAGGCGTTGGGCCTGTGTGCGGGCGTCACCGGTGCTCGCTTCACCACGACCACCGAGGTCTATCCCGACAGCCCGAGGGCCACGCCGGAGATCTGCAATGCCGCCCAGGTCGCGGCCGTCCGCGCGGCGCTGGACTACGCGCTCGAGCACGCGCCGCGCTGAGCGACGCGAGGGATCGCCGCGGTCGCGGACGTGCGGCCTCGCCGTGGGTGGACGACGGGGCTCTGGGCGCAGACACCACGCCGACGCGCGCTCGTGCGATGCTCGACGCCGCGATGAACGTCACCCTCCCGAGCCTCGTCGCCCTCGTCTGCTTGCTCGTCGGCGCTGGCGCTTCGTGTACGCCGAAGTCACCCGCGAGCTCTTCGCATACCAACGGGCCGCTCGCGCTCGCTTCGACGGAGCCTCGCGCCGCCGCGGACACGGGTGGGGTCACCGAGCCGCTGGCGATCGCGGGTGACCCCGACTCCGAGCAGACCCGCCGAGTGCCGCCCGACCACGCGACCACGCAGCACTCGGTGCGGCGTCCCTTCTTCGATCCCGAGCCGCCCATGGGCTGGCGACAGTGCGCCGGGTTCATCAATACGGTGCACGACGATGTCGACGCGTCCTTTCTCGATGCCTGTCTCGGCGGCAATCGGCTGCGCGTGCGCGTCTTCGATGCCGACGGTCGGCTCGAGGACGATGTCTTCCTCGTAGGCTACGAGCGGCTCACGGCGTGGCCGGCCGGTGGCTACCTGGAGGGCGAGTCGACGATCGTCACCCAGACCCACTGGGGCGGCCTCGACGGCGGTGCGCAGAGCGTGTTCTTCACGCACAGCGAAGGGCGCGACGCGTGCTTCCAGGGCGTCGCGCCCCACGGCACGACCCTCGGATCGGGTCACGCCGAGCGGGCGATCATCGCGGGCGATGCCAGCGGGTACGACGAGTATCGGCTCAGCTGCGGCAAGGAGCCGCTGCCCGATCGCATGATTGCGATCTACAACTGAGGTGGTTGGAGCGCCACCCGCACGTCTCGGCCAAGATCAACGACCGGCAGCGCGTCACCCATCGGCTTCCGCTTGGCGCCGCGCTCCTTGGTGTCGCCGCGGCCGAGCTCACCGTCCTCGCTCGAGCCCCAGCACTCGATGCCTCGTTCGTCGACGCCGCTCGGTTGCTCAGCCCGCCTTCGCCACAACCAGCTCCTCGAGCCGTCGCGGGTCCTTGTCGAGCAGTCGCAGAAGGTTGCTCATCGCGGCACTGACCATGACTTGGCCCGACTCGTACTTCTGGAATGCCCTCGGCCCGCCGCCCAGCAGCTCCCCTGCTCGTCGCTGCGAGAGTCGCAGGCGCTTGCGGATTGCTGTGACCTCACCGGGAGAGAGCAGCCCATCGACCTCGGCCTTGAGCTCCAGGAAGGCGCGCTCGCTGGCCTGGAGGGCGTCGGCGTCGAGGATGCCCTCGCTGCACGATCCACACCACCAGCCCTTCGTTCGGATCTTGGTCGTGTAGTCCTTGTACTCCAGTTCCTCGACTTTGGTCTTGAAGGTCATCGTGCCTCCGCACTCGGGGCACGGCTGCGACTCATTCTTGATGATCCGGGGCATGACTCATTTCTCCTTGAGTGAGATGACGATGTGGCCCTCGACATCGACGGTGAACTTCACGTACAGGACGGTGTCTTCACAGGGGACGTGATACACGTCCTGCCAGACGGTGTGGTCGGCGAAGCTCGTCATGGACTTGAAGAAGTGCCGACGGGAGATTCCTTGGATGAGAACGACGACTCCGGCCAGTGTGAGGCCGAGACCGAACGCGCCATTGCGGGCACTGACGGTCATGCGCAGGCCGCCGACCGTGGCGAACTCGGCCTTGATCGAGGTCAGGTCGTAGGTGGGCTTGAGCTTCTCCACCGCGGATGGAAGTATGGCACCATAATGGTGCCAGTCAAGCGAGGCGTCACCGCTTCCGGCTTGGTCTACGCGTGGTCGAGTTGACGGTCCGCACCAGCGTGCCGCGTTGGCGGGGCGGGACTCCACGTCCGCATCACGGCGCGCACTCGTCGGCGCCGGGGGCGGTAGGATCGCTGCGGTCCTCCCCATCGAGGTCGTCGGGAACCTCCGCCATCCGGGGCGCTTCGCCCGGGGCGCTGCACTCGACCAGGTGCAGATCACCCGCGCTCGCGTCGGCGAACCACGAGGAATCGGCAGCGATGACGTTGCTCGACTCGGAGGCGGTTGCGCCGTTGCGGGCCGTGATGGCCCCGTTGGTCAGGTTGCCCTGCATGACGAGATTCGAGGTCTCGCCCCAGCGGTACTCGATGCGGTTGGGGTAGGCCTGGGGGTGGCTGAAGAACACGCTGTTGTGCGCCACCACGGTGTCGACGGCTCGCTCGACGATGATGCCAACGTCGTGCTCGCCGCTCCCGGCATGCTCCGACGACACCATGTTGTTGATGACGGAGGTCCCGTGGACCGTATCGACCAGCCCGATTCCGATGCCGCGAGCGCAGTTGCGAATGCGATTGCGCGCGATCGTGTGACCGCTGCCGGCCTCACTGTCCCACATGTGAATGCCGTGCTCGGCCAGCCCACCGTTGTAGGTCATGCCATCGCGTTGCTCCGGGAACTGCCCGTGCGCGGGGCGCTGCACCCCGGTGGCGTCGCAGTAGATCCCGTCGAAGAAGCTATCGTGCACATACCAGTCGCGGGCGTTGTGGGTGTCGATTCCGCCGGTGTAACAGCGCGTGTTCCCGTCTTGTGGCCCATAGCCCCACACGTTGTCGCGCCCCGCCGCCGTCATCACGAAGCGGCTGCACGAGATCTCGACATCGTCTACGGTGCCATCGTTCACGCTCGACTTGAGGAACTGCTGACCGCCGTCGACGAGGTGCACGTTGTGCACGATCACCTCGTCGCCATTGGTCCAGATGTGAATGAGGTGGAAGATCGAGCGCTGCACCGTGATGTCGGCCACGACCACGCCGGCCGCGTCGATCGTGATGGGCGCGCTACCGTTCCCCTGGCTGACATAGGCACCGTCGATGATGACAGCCTGCGGATCCCCGCTCGCCGAGCGCAGCGTGACGTCGGGCTGCGTGAAGTACATGCCGGTGTACTCGCCCGGGCCCGCCTCGGGCAGCACGTAGGTCCCGTCTTCGAGCAGGATCGTGTCTCCCGACGCCGCGCCCGACACGACCTGCCGCAGCGTGGTCGCGGCCCCGCCGACCATCACGGTGCCGTCGGGCCCGGGCGAGACCACGATCTCCGCCCCGTCGCGCGGCGGCAGCTCCCGCTGTGCGCACGCTTCGGCGGGCCGGGGCGGATCCGGCGGGTCGTCCGTCGTCGATGAGGACTCACCACCGCTCGTGTCGGCGCTCTCCGTGCCCGGGCCCTGCGTGTCCGTCAGCGTCGCCCCGGTGGCACTGCTCGGCATCCCGGTCCCGCTGGCCTCGCT
>JBFIJN010000031.1:0-34004 GCA_041600735.1 Nannocystaceae bacterium | reverse complement strand
CTTCGTGTCGGTCCAGAACGGCACGAACAAGATCTGCATGCCCTGGTTGGCGAGCAGCCGCGCGAGCTCGGGGAACTCCACGTCGTAGCAGATGAGGATGCCCACCTTGCCCACGTCGGTATCGAACACCCGCAGCCGCTCGCCGCCCACCACGCCCCAGTAGGCGCGCTCGTCCGGGGTGATGTGCAGCTTGTGTTGCTCGTCCCAGGTGCCGTCGCGTCGCAGCAGGTACGACACGTTGTGGAGCCGCCGCTCCCCGTAGGCCGGCATCGAGCCCGCGATGATGTTGATGTTGTACGAGACCGCCAGCCGCAGCATCGCCTCGCGCAGCACCTCGGTGTGATCGGCGAGCTTGCGCATCGCGTCGGGCGCGGGCAGGTTCGAGAATTGCGAGAGCAAGGGCGTGCTGAAGAACTCGGGAAACAGCGCGAAGTCGGCGCGGTAGCTCGCCAGCGCATCCACGAAGAACTCCACCTGCTGGAGCAGCACGTCGATGTTCTCGATCGCGCGCATCTGCCACTGCACGGTGCCCAGGCGCACGACGGTCTTCTTCTGGCCGATGAGCGGTGACTTGCGGGCCTCGTAGTAGATGTTGTCCCAGCGCAGCAGCGTCGCGAACCCGCCCGACTGGCGATCGGCGGGCCAGTACTCCACCAGCACGCGCATCACGTGGAAGTCGTTGGCGAGCTGGAAGCTGAGGATCGGATCGTACAGCTCGCGCCGCTGCACCAGCGCGATGTACTGCCGCGGGGTCATCGTGCTCTGCTGCTCGGAGTAGCCGGGGATTCGCCCGCCGGTCACGATCGCGGTCAGGTTGAGCTTCTCGCACAGCTCCTTGCGCGCGTCGTAGAGCCGCCGTCCCAGCCGCATCCCCTGGTACTTGGGGTCGACGAACACATCCATGCCGTACAGCACGTCGCCGTTGGGATCGTGGGTCGTGATGAGCCCGCGCGCGGTGATCTCGTCGTAGGTGTGCGAGTCGCCGAAGCGCTTGTAGTCGACCACCAGCGAGAGCGCGACGGCCACCACGCGCCCGCGATCCTCGATGCAGATCTGCCCCTCGGGAAAGCGGTTGAGCTGCGCGGTGACGTGGTCCTCGGTCCAGGCCCCACCCATCGTGCGGTAGACCTCGTCCATGATGCGCTTGACGTCCGGGTAGTCGGTCGCGCGGAGGTGCCGCAGCTTCAGCACCATGTCGTCCGACCCGACCGGATGGCTAGGTGCGTCGGTCGAATCGGCGGGGCGGTCGTCGCGGTCGGGCGTGCTCATGAACCCGGCATCTTGCAGGCCAACCCCGCGCCGCTCAAGCTTGTGGACACCGTGCTGCCGTTGCCCACCGCTCGTGCACCGCGCATCCGCAGCGCCGGCTCGGGCGATCTGCTCGCGCTCGCGGCCGTACGCCGCGAGAGCTGGTGGTCGACCTACCGCGACATCGTGCCCGAGGCCGAGCTTCGCGGCATGGACGATCGTCGCACCGCCCAGCGCATGAGCTCCGCGCTCGGCGTACCCATGCACGGGATCCTCGTCGTCGAAGACGACCGGCGCCCGCTCGGCTACGCATGGCTCGGCCCCCACCGTCATGGGGTTGGCCACCATCGCGGCGAGATCCTCGAGCTCTACCTGCACCCCTCGGCCCAAGGCCGCGGCCTGGGTCGTCAGCTGTTGGTGAGCAGCATCTGGTGGCTCGTCGACCGCGGCCTGCACCCCGTGATGGTCTGGGTGCTCGCCGCCAATCCCGCGCGCCACTTCTACGAGGCCTGCGGAGGCGTGCGCGCGGGGCAGGGCCCGGTCCGCATCGGCGGCATCACGCTGCC
This sequence comes from Nannocystaceae bacterium, assembly GCA_041600735.1. GTDB lineage: Bacteria > Myxococcota_A > Polyangia > Nannocystales > Nannocystaceae > Paraliomyxa. Next base: position 32,190 of record JBFIJN010000031.1, on the reverse strand, counting down.
CCGCGTCGCCTACAGCTGGCGCGACGCACTGCCGCTGCCGCTCTAAATGTACCAACGCAAAGGGGTTCGATCTCTCGATCGAACCCCTCCCTCGAGGCCCTCGCCTCGAACGATCACGCGCTACGCTCGCCGTAGCGAGCCGGCAGGCTCAGCTCTTGACGGCTGGTGCGGGATCGGGATTGCGCCGCAGCAGTCGCGCCACGGTCTCGGTCGGCAGCGCGCCCACACCCAGCCAGTACTGGACGCGTGCGTGGTTCAGCGTGACCTTGGAGGGCTCGCTGCTGGGGTCGTAGGTGCCCAGCTTCTCGAGGAAGCGCCCGTCGCGAGGCGAGCGCGCGTCGGAGGCGATGATGCGGTAGTAGGGGCGCTTCTTGGCGCCCGCGCGGGCAAGCCTGATCTTCACGGACATGACGTCTGATCCCAGTTCCTCGGGGCGAGGCGAAGGAGCGGGAAGCTAGCGGCCGAGGGCCAAGGCGTCAAGGCCCTCGGCGCGCGCCACGAGTGGGTTGCGGGCGGCGGCGGATCGCGCAATTTTGCGACGGCCCATGGTCCTCGCTTCGATCACGACTCTCGGCCGCTCGCTTCCTCTCCTGCTCGCCCTCGCGTGCAGCAGCGCGTGCCACAACAATGGCCCCGGCAAGGCCACCGCCGCCGAGGGCGGGGCGGATGCCCGGGCGGATGGCGGGGCTGCGGTCGTGCCGGTCCCCGCGCGGGTCGAGCTCGATCTGTTCGTGTTCGGTCGCGTACGCGGCACCATCGCCCCGTGCGGCTGCACCACCGAGCCGCTCGGCGGCCTCCAGTACGCATTCGGATACATCGAGGCCCACGCCGAGCCCGGCGCGATGCTGGTGCTCGAGCCCGGCTCCTTCCTCTATCCCGAGCCTGGCAGCCCCGAGTGGCCGCTCGACGAGCAAGGCTGGGCCCAGGCCCAGGAGCGGGCCAAGGCGCTGCAAGGTCGCTTCGCGAGTCTCGGCGACATGCTCGTCAGCGGAGTGGGGCCCATCGACGTGCGATCACCCACGGGGGCGGCCGCGCTCGGCTCGTACCCGCTGCCCCGCGTGGTCGCCAACCTCACGAGCCCGCTCGAGGGGGCCGGCAAGCTGCCGCCGCATCGCATGCAGACGCTCGCGCGCGACGGGGTCTCGTTGCAGGTTGGCGTGACGGCGGTCATCGACCCCGCGCGGCCCGACGTCGACGGCCTCGGCTCGCTCGGCGACCCGATCGCCGCGCTCAAGCAGCAAGTGAAGGCCATGCGCGCGGCGGGAGCGGGCTTCACCGTCGCGCTGGCCCACGGCGATCGAGCCTTTGCCGAGACCATCGCCCGCGAGGTCGATGATCTCGATCTCGTCGTCGTGGGGGTGGTCGAGGGCACCGAGCGCCAGCGCCTGGGCGAGCCCGCCGGGCAGCTCTCCGGCACGTTCATCGTCGAGGCCGGCGAGCAGCTGCAGAGCCTCACCCACCTCACGCTCTCGGTCGCGCCCGGTCAGCCCGCGGTGCCGCGCGTCGACGCGTGGGTCGTGCAGCCGCCTCGCGCGATCCAAGAAGCCGAGCTCGCGCGCGTGCAGGCGCGTCTCGACAAATTCACCGCCGATCCGAGCGCCGATGCCTCGTTCATCGCGCGTCTGCGGAGCGAGCGCGACGCGCTGAAGCACGGCCTCGAGGCCCCGCCGCAGGGCGATGCGGTCGCGGTGTTCGAGCAGGTCAAGGTCACCTGCAAGCTCCCCATCGACCGCGACGCGGGCACCAAGCTCTCCACCTACAATGCCTGGGTCGCGCAGCAGAACGAGGCGTTCTTCGCCGGCAAGCGCCCGCCCGCTCCACCCAGCGGAACCCCCGCCTACGCCGGGCTCTCCGAGTGCGAGACCTGCCACGAAGAAGCGGTGGAGTTCTGGCGCACGACCGTGCACGCCGGCGCGTACCAGACGCTCGTCGACACCAACCAGCAGTTCGATCTCGCGTGCGTCGGCTGCCACGTCACCGGCTATCGCGAGCCCGGCGGCAGCGAGGTCGTCGAGAACGAGGGCCTGCGCGACGTCCAGTGCGAGGTCTGCCACGGTCCGGGTACCTTCCACGTGGCCGAGCCCGAGTCCCGCAAGGGCGGTGCCTCGCACATTCGCCTCGAGGCCCCCGAGGAGGTCTGCGGCAAGTGCCACACCCCCGAGCACTCCGATACCTTCGACTATGTCGCGTACATGCGCGACGTGCTGGGCGAGGGCCACGCGCCCGCGGCTCGCAAGGCGCTGGGCGAGGGGGCGACGGGGGCCGAGCTTCGCGCCGCGGGCCTGGCCAAGGCCGGCGGCAAGTGCCCCAAGATGTGAGCGTCCCCGCGGTTGCCAACCCGCGCCGGCGATGACACAAGCTCGACTTCATGAGCGCCCCGAGCCCCACCATCGCCCCGGCCCGGCGCAAGGTCTACTTCGTCTCGCTCGGCTGCCCCAAGAACCAGGTCGACACCGAGGTGATGCTCGGCGTCGTCGAGGGCGACGGCCACCAGCTCGTGCACGACATCGAGGACGCCGACACCCTCGTGGTCAACACGTGCGGCTTCATCGACGCGGCCAAGGAAGAGTCGATCGACACGATCCTCGAGCTCGCCGCCGCCAAGAAGAGCGCCGCGGCCCAGGGCGGTCCCAAGAAGACCTTGGTGGTGGCCGGCTGCCTCAGCCAGCGCTACCCCGAAGACCTCGCCAAGGAGATGCCCGAGGTCGATCACTTCCTCGGCTCGGCCGATCAGCTCGGCCTCTCCAAGGTGCTGCGCGGCCAGGCCCCGCGCATGGGCGTCACCGCGCTGGGCAAGCGCGCCTACCTCTACGATCACTCCACCCCGCGGCAGATCACCGGCACGCGTCACAGCGTCTACGTGAAGATCGCCGAGGGCTGCGATCGCCCGTGTGGCTTCTGCATCATCCCGCAGCTGCGCGGGGCCCAGCGCAGCCGTACCGTCTACTCCGTCGTCGAAGAGGTGCACGCGCTCGTCGAGCACGGCGCCCGCGAGGTGTGCCTGGTCGCGCAAGACCTCACCCTCTATGGCCGCGATCTCGAGGCCCGCGCCACGCTCGAGCAATTGCTCGACGCGCTGGTCCAGATCGACGGCTTGCGCTGGATCCGGCTGCACTACGCCTATCCCACCGCGGTGACCCCCGGCCTCATCGAGCGCATCGCCGGCCAGCCCAAGGTCGCCAGCTACCTCGACGTGCCCATGCAGCACGTCGACGACGACGTGCTCAAGAAGATGCGGCGCGGCTACGGCGAGAAGCAGGTGCGCGCGCTCGTCCAGCAGCTGCGCGATCCGGCCCGCGTCGGCGACACCCACGTCTGGCTGCGCACCACCATGCTGGTCGGCCACCCCGGCGAGACCGAGGACGCCTACCGCCGCCTCTACGACTTCGTCGCCGAGGGCGAGCTCGATCACCTCGGCGTGTTCCCGTGGTCGCGCGAGGAGGGCACCGCCTCCGCCCTGCATCCTGCGCGCGTCGACGAGGCCGTCGCCCAGGAGCGCGCCGCCGAGCTCATGGCCCTCCAAGCCGAGATCCGCGCCCGCAAGCACGCGGCGCTCGTCGGTCGCACCCTCGAGATCCTCGTCGACGGCCCCAGCACCGAGCACGAGTGGCTGCTCGACGGGCGTCACGAGGGCCAGGCGCCGGAGATCGATGGGCTCACCGTGCTCACCAACGGCACCGCAGAGCCCGGGCAGCTCGTGCACGCCAAGGTCGTGCAGGCGGGCACCCACGATCTCGTGGCCTCACTCGACCTCGACGTCGATCCCGAAGACATCGAGCTCGAGGCCTGACCGAAACGCACCGCCGCTTACCAGCGCGGCCGGCGACCCAAGGACCCGGGGGTGTGATCGCTCCCACTCGGGTTCTCGACGATCGTCACTTTCCCGAGCGATTGCGAGGCGATGCCGGCCACCAATCTTTGCCCGGGCGTCGTGCGTGTGGGATGCTCTCGTAACCAAGGCTCTGCCCTCCCGTTCGAACGCGCGTAATCCGCACATCTCTCACGCTCTGGAGCCAATCTCATGTCCGATTCTAGTCTCAAAGAACTGGTCGAGTACCTGGCCAAGGCACTCGTCGATAATCCCGACGATGTCGAGGTCGCCGAAGTCGCAGGCGAGCAGACCATCGTTCTCGAGCTTCGTGTAGCCAAAGAAGACCTCGGCAAGGTCATCGGCAAGCAAGGGCGCACCGTCAAGGCCATGCGGGCAATCCTGTCCGCCGCGTCTTCGAAGCTGCGCAAGCGTGCCGATCTCGAGATCCTCGAATAGCCGCCATGGTCGCTCGAGACGACGACGATCCGGGCGCCGCGCTCCTGGTCGTGGGGTACGTGGCCGCATCGCACGGGGTGCGCGGCGGCCTGCGCGTGCAGCTGCACGATCCCCGCTCGCAGGCGCTCGAGCCCGGTCGTCGCGTCACCCTGCGCCGCGACGATCGCATCATCGGCACCCACGAGGTGCGCCAGATCGATCCGGTCCCCGGCAAGCCCGGTCGCTTTCGCGTCACGATGATCGGCATCGCCGATCGCGAGCGGGCCGAGGCCCTGCGCGGCTGCGAGCTGCTGGTCGCTCGCGACGCGCTCCCGCAGCTCGAGGACGACGAGTTCTACCTCGCCGATGCCATCGGGCTGCCGGTGGCCCGCGAGCACGAGGGCGAGCTCCAGGCCCTGGGTCGCATCGTGGGCCTCACCACCAACGGCGCGCAAGATCTGTTCGAGGTCGAGTGGCAGGGCCCCGATGGCCGCGTGCATGCGTGGCTGCTGCCCGTGCTGCCGCACCACGTGGTCGAGGTCGGGCCCGAGCGCGTGCTCGTCGACCTCCCGCTCGGCCTGCTGCCCGAGGCGCTCGAGGGTGAGGAGCCCGCCGAGGAGCCGCGAGATCCTCGATGATCGCGGGCTGCGGCTTCGAGGTCTTCACCCTGTTCCCGGCCGCCATCGAGGGCTTCGTTGGCGCGGGGCTGCTCGGCAAGGCCATCGAGCAGGGGCTCGTCACGGTGCGCTGCACCGACTTTCGCGACTTCACCTCCGATCGCCATCGCACCGTCGACGACGCGCCCTTCGGCGGCGGAGCCGGCATGGTGATCAAGCCAGGACCCGTCGTCGACGCGATGGAGCACGTGGCACGCGAGCGCGGCCCGTTCCATCGCGTGCTGCTCACGCCCTCGGCGCCCCGCTTCGATCAGAGCGTCGCCGCCCGCCTTGCTCGGCTGCCCCGCATCGGGCTGCTGTGCGGGCGCTACGAGGGCATCGACGATCGCGTGCGCGAGCACTACGTCGACGAGTGCCTCTCGCTCGGCGACTTCGTGCTCGGCGGCGGCGAGGTGGCCGCGCTCGTGATCATCGAGGCGATCTCCCGCTTGCTCGACGGCGTCGTCGGCAACCCCGAGTCGGTGCACACCGATAGCTTCGGTCGCAGCGGTGACGCAGCGCTGCTCGAGCACCCTCACTACACGCGGCCGGCCGAATTCCGCGGCCACCCCGTGCCGCCCGTGCTGCTCGGGGGCGACCACGCCGCGATCGCCGGCTGGCGCCAGGCCAGCGCGCTGCGCCGCACCTGGGCGCTGCGCCCCGACCTCCGCCCCCAGGCCCCGCTGCCGCCCGAGCACCCGATCTATCTCGCCGTGCCGGACACCGCGCTGCCCGAAGCGGCCCAGCTCGCGGCGGTGGCCCGACGCCATGGCGTCACCAGCCTCGTGGTGCTCGGCACGAGCCCGGAGGGATCGACCGATCTCGTCCTCGATCGCTGGCTGCAAGCGACCGGCGGTCGCACCTCGGTTGCCGTGTTCACCGAGCCCAAGGCGCTCCGCCGGCGCCTTCAACGCGGGGCAGCCGGAGAGCCCCGCTTCGTGCGCCTGGTCGCCCCGACCTCCGCCGTCGCGCCCGGGCAAGATCCCCCCTGCACCCGCCCCGACGCGCTCCTCGACCTGCTGCGCAGCCTCGGCCCCGCTCTCGGTCCGCTCGTTCTGTGGGCCGACGGCGAGAGTCCGCGCCCCTCGTGGCCCCTTCACGCGATCTACGCACCGCCCGCGCCGTCGGGAGATCCAGCCGGCGCCGAGGGGCACGATCTCACATCGGGCGGCAGCGCCGAGATCCGTGCAGGACTTGCGATCGAGGGCGTGATCGCCGACAGTTCGCAGCCCTTTTCGCGGCTCGCGGTGCTGGCCGATGCTGCGTTGACGGGCTTGCGCGATCGCGGGTAACAAGCCCCCCTTCTCGCGCCACGGAGATTCCGCCATGAGCTACACCTCCCCGATCATCGAGGCCATCGAGCGTGCCCACCTGCGCACGGACCTTCCCGAGTTTCGGGCCGGCGATACCGTCAAGGTGCACGCCCTCATCTCCGAAGGCGGCAAGGACCGCATCCAGATCTTCGAAGGCATCTGCATCCACCGCAAGCACGGAGGTGCCCGCGGTTCCTTCACCATCCGCAAGATGTCGCATGGCGTCGGGGTGGAGCGCGTGTGGCCCGAGGGCTCGCCGCTCGTCGTGAAGATCGAGCTCGTCAACCGTGGTCGAGTGCGTCGCGGCAAGCTCTACTACCTGCGTGGCCTGCGTGGGAACGCCGCTCGCATCAAGACCAAGCTCGGCGCGTACGCATCCAAGCTGACGCTCGACTCCTCGCCCGCGGAAGAGATCGTGCCCGAGCTCGCCGCGCCCGAGAGCACCTCGGAGTAGCGCGCCGTGACTGCCGGCCCAGGTTCCACGCGGGATCGGGGCCGCCAGATCGAGCAGGCCGTGGCCGAGCACCTTCGCGCCCACGGCCTCGAGATCATCGATCACAACTACGAGGGCGCGGGCGCCGAGCTCGACCTCGTCGCACGCGAAGCCGCACCCGACGGCTCGCTCACCTATGTGTTCGTCGAGGTGCGCAGCCGCGCCTCGAGCGAGCACGGCTCACCGCTCGAGACCGTCGATCGCCGCAAGCAGCGTCGCATCGTGCGGGCCGCGAGTGCGTGGTTGCTCTCGCAAGATCTCTGGGAGCGCGTCGAGGTGCGCTTCGATGTGGTCGGGGTGGAGCTCGGGAGCCCGCCCACGTGGATCCGCGCCGCCTTCGAGGCCGACGGCTGAGCCGTCGACGGCGAACCAATTGCGAACGCCGAGCGAAGCGCTCGGCGTCGTTGGGTCCGCGAGGACCGTGCGCGGCGCTGGGTCTACGGCTTGCCGCAGGCCGCCGGGGGAGTCGCCGCGTCGCAGCAACCCTCTTGGGTACCGGCCGAGCACTTCTCGTCGATCTCCGCCGTCTGCCCGAGGTCATCGGCGCACACGCACAGCTTCTCGCAGCAGAACTTGCCGAGCGTCTGGATGCGCGCGCACTCGAAGCCGCGATTGCAGGTCGTGTCCTCGACGACCACTTGACTCGTGATGCCACCGTCGCGGCAATCGGCATCGCTGCCGCACTTCTTGCTGCACATCGAGCGCTGGAGCACGTAGTCGACGCGCAGCTTGCAGACGCCGGTGCTGGCGTTCAGGTCGGCGCGCACGCACTCGAACTTGCCCTCGTTGCTCCCGTCGCACATCTGGTTGTCCGAGCACGGACCCCCGGGTGCCTCTTCTTCGTCGGCGTAGACGCAGAGGAGGTCGTTGCAGGCGAGCGCGGGGAAGGTGACCAGCTTGCTCTCTGGCGGCGTGACCTGGCCGTGATTGCAGGGCGCGCCCACGTCGCCGGGGCTACAGCTCGCTACGAGCAGCAGCGCGCCCGCGCCCAGGCCGAACAGGATCCGCGTGGAGGAAAGCCGCGACAGGAGCTGAAGTGCTGACATCGAATGAGCTTTACGAGGCACGGTGGAACCGAGCGCTGGCCAGTCGGTCGAACGACGATCGGGGCACGTGCCCACCGCCTGACGGGTTTCGTCCCGACCGGTGGGGACTGGGCTGCATCGTACACGGCTGACGCATACGGTCAAGGTTGGCCACGGGCCCGCCGCGCCGATTCCGAGCCGACCGCGCAACCAAACCCCGCACGGCTCACATCCACGCGGCAACCACCCGCACGATCTGTAAACCGCGTTGCGCACTCACCTCCTGCGTCGACCGCTGCACATGCGTCCCGCCTCGCGAGACCGGATCGAGCGGGAACCCACCGCGCGCACGGGCGTGAGACCGCCAGGAGATGCCCCGGGCCTCTCGCATCCCAATACCAACCGAGCCTCCGCCGCTGTGGCGATTATGTGGTTACCGTGGAACACGGCCCTTGCAGTCGAACCAACCCGCCTCCGCCTCCGCCTCACGCGCCAGCGGCGATGCCATGGCGAGGTCTTCGGCCTTGCGACGGGCCGCGTCGCGCTGGTAAGGTCCTAGGCCTTCTAATGCAGGGTCTATACCCCGTGTACACCCCGCTCGCATCGATCCCTTTCGATCGCTAGGACCCGGTTTCCATGAGCCAGCGTTTCCATCGGCGTTCCTCTCTGCTCAACCTCAACCTCGTAGCGGTGGGGGCGTCGGTATTGGCGCTCTCCCTTGCCTCGCCCGCTGCGGCGTGGGCCGGGCCGCCACCGCCCCCACCCCCAGGAGGAGGCACGCCCACGCCCGCCGCAGGAGCACCCGCGCCTCCGCCCGCGCCGCCGACCACGATCGCGCCCGCCGGCTCGCCGATGGCGCAGGGCGAGGCCGCCTACAAGGCCGAGGACTACGAGGGCGCAGCGGTCCAGTTCCACAAGATCGCCGACGCCGAGATCCCCGGCGACGTGCCGCGCGCTCAGTTCTGGCTCGGCAAGTCGCTCTACAAGCTCGGCTTCTTCTCGGCCTCGCTCTCCGTGTTCGACGAGATCGTGCAGGCCGGTCCCGCGCATCCGTTCCACAAGCTCACGCTGCCGTGGCTGGCCTCGCTCTCCCGCGAGCTGCCCGAGGGCGCCGAGGTGCTCCAGAAGGTGGGCACGTACAAGCCCACCGATCTCGAGTCCGAGGAGTTCGACGAGGTCCGCGACGAGCTCTACTACCTGCTCGGCCGCTTCTACTACCAGAAGGGTGACCTCGCGCAGGGCATCGCGCTGCTCGACCAGGTCCCCGAGAAGAGCGACTACTACATCCCGGCCAAGTTCTTCCTCGGTGTCGCCTACACGCGCGACTGGAAGGGCGAGCCCGCCGTCGATGCCTTCAAGGAGGTCTTGCGCCGCTCCATCGCGCTGCGCGAGTCGGCGGCCAAGGAGAAGAAGAAGGAGAAGATGAAGAAGGTCAAGGTCAAGGGCGAGAAGCGCCGGGGCAAGAGCGCCCGCACCTCGATCGAGCTCTCCTTCGACGAAGAGATGAAGCAGTACGAGCACCTCGCGGCGCTCGGCCTCTCCAACATCTTCTACATGGTCGGCAAGTTCGACACCTCCATCAAGTACCTCGACAAGATCCCGCTCGACTCGGCGTACTTCCTCGACGCGATCCACTGGGCCGCTTGGGCCGAGTTCCGCATGGTCGAGGTCGACGAGCCCAACGCCAACCGCCACTACCAGCGCACGCTTGGCTACGTGCACACGCTCAACGCGCCGTTCTTCGAGGACTACCTCTACCCCGACGCGCTGAAGCTCAAGGCGGTGACCTACTACTTCAACTGCCGCTACGACTCCGCCAAGCGTACGGTCGACGAGTTCAACCGTCGCTACCCCAAGACGATGGACGACCTCAAGGGCATCCTCGAGCGAGCGCCCGAGGACTTCGCCCTCTACGACTTGGCCCTCAAGATCCGCAACGAGGAGTCGGGCCTCGATCCCTTCGTCGAGCAGGTCGCCCTCAAGGCCCTGCAGGACAAGCAGCTCGGCAAGTACTTCGCGTACGTCTCCGAGCTCGAGCGCGAGATGGAGATGTTCGACGACATGTCGGGCAACTTCAAGAGCGCGGGCGTCGGCGAGCGAGTCACCGAGGATCTCGACCTCGCGCTCTCGCAGGCGCGCGAGGCGACCGGCGCCGAGGCCCGGACCCGCATCACGGGCATGATCAAGGAGATCAAGGATCTCAAGATCGAGATGATCAAGGTCCAGTTCGAGATCCTCGAGAAGCGCAAGCAGCAGAAGTCGCTCGAGCAGTACCCGGCCAAGCCGCAGAAGCCCGAGATCGACCCCGAGCACGAGATCTACAAGTACAACGGCGAATACTGGCAGGACGAGCTCGGCTACTACCGCTACGAGGTCACGAGCATCTGCAAGGAGTAGCCTGCCAGGCTTCCCAAGTCCCTTCGGTCGGCGGCGCCAGCGCGCGTGTGCCGTCGACCCTTCCGCCGAGTCCTTGGCTCGGCTTCGCTACGAAGAGCAGCGTGACCGCGAGCGCGGTCGACCGAGAGGTGAGTGATCCATGACCACGTTTAGCAGCCCCAATCCTGCCGGCCTCGGTAGCCGTCGCCGGCATGCCCGCACCCTCGGCATCCTCAGTGGAGCGCTGGGGTTGCTCCTGTCGACCGCCGTGCCGATGTCTGGACAAGCGGAGGAGCCGAGTGACTCCGTCCGTTATGACCGACCTTCGGGCAAGGTCAAGACCCAGAACAACCTCAACACCAAGTTCCAGGCGGCGGCCAAGGAAGCCGAGAAGGACAAGAAGCGCCAGGTCGACATGCTCTCGGCCGACGACTTCGCCAAGCGCAAGGAAGCCGTCGCGCGCGAGGTGGCCGATGACCAGATCCAGCTGATGCGGGCGCTCCTCGAAGAGGCCGGCCCCAACAGCGCCGAGTACCCGGACTACCTGTTCCGCCTCGCCGATCTGTTCCTCGACAAGAAGGCCTACTTCGACAACCAGTCGGGCGCGCTCTTCCAGAAGATCTACGACGCCGAGGACGCGGGCAAGACCGCCGAGGCCAAGCAGCTCAAGCAGCGCCAGGCCAAGTTCGACGGCCAGTCCAAGAACGCCAGCGCCGACGCGGTCAAGGTCTACGCGGCGCTCGTCAACAAGCCCCAGTTCGCCAAGTACAAGCGCATGGACGAGGCGCTGTACTTCTACGCCTTCGAGCTCGGCCAGCTCGAGCGCGAGACCGACATGCAGACGGCCTACCTCCGCCTCATCCGCGAGTACCCGCAGAGCAAGTACATCCCCAACGCGTACCTCTCGTTCGCCGACTTCTACTACAACAAGTCGCAGATCAAGGAGGCGCTCCAGCTCTACCAGAAGATCGTCGACGGCTACCAGGACAGCCCGGTCTACGCCTACGCGCTCTACAAGATGGGCTGGTGCTACCTCAACCCGGTCGGCACCGGCGAGCCCGAGTACGAGAAGAGCCTCGACAAGTTCGTCTCGACCGTGAAGGCCACGCTCGAGGGCCGCGCTGGCTCCGAGGCCAATGCCAAGCAGCTGCGCCGCGACGCCCGCCGCGACATGGTCAAGGCCTACGTCCACGCCGGCAAGCCGTCCAAGGCCGAGGAGTTCTTCAAGAAGATCGGCAACGGTCCCAAGAAGGACGAGAACATGTCGCGCAAGATGCTGGAGCTGCTCGCTTCCGCATACTTCGGCGAGGGCATGTACGTAGAGTCCACGGCGACCTACAAGACGCTCCAGGCCTCCTACGATGGCGACCCCATGGAGTGCTCCTGGCAGTCCTCGATCGTCGTGAACGCGCTCGCGACCGACGACAAGGGCATCCAGTGGAAGGAGACCGAGCAGCTCGGCAAGTACTGGCAGGAGTACAAGGACTCCAAGTTCAAGAAGGCCACCAAGAAGAAGTGTCGTGACGAGGCGCGCGACACCATGGTGCAGATGGCCACCGTCTGGCACGACGAGGCCGAGAAGACCCGCATGCCGGCCACCTACGCGCTCTCCGAAGACGCGTACCGGGCGTTCCTCCAGTTCTTCCCCGAGGACAAGGACGCCTACGAGATGGGCTACTACTACGCCGAGATCATCTGGGCGCAGGCGACCAATCTCTACAACTCCAAGGACCGCAAGTCACAGGAGCAGGGCCTCGCCAAGTTCAAGCTCGCCCACGAAGAGTTCGTGCACGTGCTCGAGCGCAAGCCCGACGGCAAGTACACGAGCGACGCTGCCTACGCGCAGATGCTCGCGATGAAGAACCACCTCGAGTACGACGAGACCGGTGGTCGCGGCAAGGCCTGCACCATGCAGATGGACGGCACCTGCGTCTATCGCGAGAAGCAGGTCAAGAAGAAGAAGGTCACCAAGGATACGAAGACGGACACCGCGACCGAGTATCCCGAGACGCCGTACTCCCAGGAAGAGAGCATGATGCTCTCCGCCTACGACATCTATCAGAAGTACGTCAAGAAGAAGGACGACAAGGAGCTTCCGAAGATCCAGTACCACCGCGCGAAGCTCATGATGGAGCACAACAAGTTCGATGAGGCCAAGCCCATCACCATCGAGCTCGTCGAGAAGTTCGACGGCTCGGTCTACTCCGCCTGGGCGGCGGCCATGCTCATCGACCTGCTGACCATCAAGTGGTCCAACAAGGACAACACGCCCGAGCAGACGATCGCGGCCAGCGAAGAGCTCGAGAAGTGGGCCCTCGCGATCCAGAAGAAGAAGCTCATCGACCACAAGGAGGCCGAGGACGTCAAGAAGGCCGTCCCCACGCTCCTGGCCGGTATCCGCTGGAAGAAGGCCGAGGCCTACCAGGAGCAGGGCAAGGCCGGCGACCGCGAGGGCTTCGTGCGCTGCGGCGAGGAGTACGCCAGCATCTACAACGACTACGAGAGCCACGACCGCGCAGACACGCTGCTGTTCAACGCGGCGCGGTGCTTCGAGGCGGCGTACCTGCTCGGCAACGCAGTGCGAGCCCGCAAGGCGCTGCTCGACACCTTCCCCAGCAGCCAGCACTACCAGCAGACGCTGAAGGAGCTCGGGCTCAACTACCAGGCCATCGCGTACTACACCGACGCGGCCGATCGCTTCGAGCAGTACGCCGACAAGTTCCAGAAGGACGACTTCTCGGCCGACGCGCTGCGCAACGCGTACCTGTTCCGCCTGGGTCTCGGCGATGAGGCCAAGGCGCAGGTCGACCTCGACAAGTACGAGGACCTGTACAAGCGCAAGGACCCCAAGACCGCCGCGAAGATCTTCTGGTCCAAGCACGCGCTGCTCGACTCCGACGACAAGCGCCTCCAGCACGCCCGCGCGTACATCAAGACCTACGGCGGCAAGGGTGGCGCCGATCGCCAGCTGGTGGCCGAGGCCGCCATCGGCCAGATCCTGTGGCGTCAGTCGTGCGAGAAGGAGCTGCTCTACGACTCGTGCCTGACCATCAAGCGCACCAAGGCCACCGCGGGCGAGGAGACCCGCAAGAAGGCCGACAAGCTGCGCAAGAAGGGCAAGAAGGGCAAGAAGAAGGAGGACATCCCCAAGTACTGCGGTAGCGCCACGCAGGGCATCATCACGGTGCACAAGCGTGATCCCAAGCTCTCCGCCGATGCCCAGGGGCACTTCGCTTCCGCGCTGCGGCTCGCCAGCAAGAAGGCCGACATCCCCGCCGAGGACAACGAGCGGGCCGAGGCCTACAAGAACGGCGTCGGCATGGCCATGGTCTACAAGGCCGACCAGAAGTACGAGGAGTACCTGCGGATCAACATCCCGGAGGAGCTCGAGTTCTACACCGAGGACTGGAAGAAGGGCTCGGGGATCCCCAAGTGGGAGCGCGAGTACAAGGAGCAGCTGGCCAAGAAGGAGGAGTCGGAGAAGCGCTTCAAGACGTTCTTCGAGTCCAAGACCAAGCTCGGCGACGAGCTGGTGAAGGCCTACGCCGAGGTGAAGACGTCGGCCAGCCCGTACTGGGTGCTCGCAGCTGCGGCCCGCAGCGCGGTGCTCTCGCAGAACTTCGCCGACCAGCTCTACCGCGCCCAGGTGCCCGAGAGCATCAAGACCGAGGACATGTACTTCGCGTACTGCGACGCCCTGGCCACCTACGCCGAGGGCGCCGAGAAGCAGGCGGTCGACGCGTTCACCTACTGCCTCGACAAGTCCACCGAGTACCAGTTCTTCAACCAGTTCTCGCGCATGTGCGAGGAAGAGCTGCAGCAGCGCAAGCCCGACCAGTACCCGGCCACCAACGAGATGTTCGGCACCTCGATCTACACCGACAGCCGTCTCGACGTCGTCGGCGTGCAGACCGGGCTGTTCGGCGACACCAAGGAGCCGGACACCGCAAAGAAGGACGACAAGCCCGCAGCGAAGAAGGGCGGCGGCGCGGCCGGCCTGTAAAGGCTCACGGACCCACCGAGAGAGCGAAGATCACCATGCGCAAGACGAATCGCATCATCGGAATGGTGGCCCTGGGCCTGGCGCTCGGCGCCAGCGGGGCCTGCGGAAAGAAGGGAAAGAACGGCACGGATGTGCCCGGCGACGGCAAGAGCCCTCCGGGTGCCGCCATCGATCCCACCAAGGCCACGGCCGAGGCGAAGAAGGACTTCGCCGACGTGGCCAAGCGCTACGACGCGGCCAAGGCCAAGGGCTCGCTGTCCGCGGGGCAGTGTGACGAGTTCGCCGGCGCGTTCGAGAAGGTGTACCGCCAGCACGGCAAGCAGATGACCGTGGCGTACTTCAACTCGGGCGCCGTTTGGGACGAGTGCGGCAACACGGAGAAGGCCGAGAAGATCTATCTCGACGTCACCAAGGACGTGCCCAAGTACGATCTCTCGTACAACAACCTCGGCGTGATCTACTGGAACCGCGGGCAGGAGGAGAAGGCGCTCGACTTCTTCAAGAAGGCCGTGGACGCCAACATGGTCACCCGGGCGCCGCGCAACAACCTCGCGGCCGCGCTGCGCAACAAGTACACGAACAGCCCCGAGCAGAAGGCGTTCGACGACGCCGAGAAGATGCTCCAGACGGTGCTCGCGCTCGACTCGAGCAACCAGCTGGCCTACGAGAACCTCGCGCGCCTCTACTACGACCGCGGGCGCCTCAAGGACAAGTCCTACCTGCTGCTGGCCGGCCTGGTCATCAAGCAGGCCACCGACGTGCTCAAGGCCAACAACGTCGAGAGCGCCGACCTCTTCAACCTGTCGGGGCTGATCCTCATGCAGCGCGACGACCAGGTCGCAGCGCTGCGCGCGTTCCAGAAGGCGGCCGAGGTCAACCCCAAGCACGCCGACGCGCACATGAACATGGCGCTCATCGCCATCAACTTCCGCGACTACAAGACCGCCGAGGCCAGCCTCAACATCGCGGTCAAGGATCCGCGGCAGAAGAAGAACGTCGAGGCCTACATCGGCCTGGGCGTCGCCCAGCGCGGCCTGCGAAAGTACAAGGACGCCGAGGCCTCGTTCAAGAAGGCGATGGACGTCGCGAAGAACGATCCGCGGCCGCTGTACAACCTCGGCATCCTCTACCACGAGCACATCGCGGCGACCCAAGAGGGTGACTTCAGCAAGGCGCCCTACAACACCGCGAAGGAGTACTACAACAAGTTCGTGGCGAAGGCCGGCGGTCAGGCGAGCTTCACCAAGCAAGTCGACGACGCGAAGGGCCGCATGAGCGCGATCGATCAGCTCTTCAAGGACATCGAGGAGATGAAGGCCCTCGAGGCGGAGCAGCAGAAGCTCGCCGAGCTCGAGAAGAAGCAGCAAGAGGAAGAGAAGAAGCGGCTGCTGGATCTCGAGGCCAAGGCCAAGGCCGCCGCCGGCGGCGGTGGCGCGGCACCCGCCGAGAGCTAGCCTCCCCACCGACGACTGGGTTCACTCCCGGTCACCAGAGAAAGGCGATCCGCGACGAGCGGATCGCCTTTTTCGTATGCGTGCCCCCGCCACTCGGCGGCCGCCGGCCCGCGACCTTGGTCGGGGGAACCTCGGTCGCTGCGGCGCGTGTCCAAGACCGCAAACACGAGCGCCGCGCGGGCAGGATCAAGGTTTACAAGGTGCTTGTCCGCCGGTACGATGCCAAACGAGGCTGGGTGGGTACACCCGGCCCCTTCACACACCTTCGAGAAGGTCTGTCATGCGCGTAGCAGCCATCTCTTTCGCGACCATCATGTTCCTTGCCGGTACCGCTCAGGCGGCAGCCGAGCCCGCCGATGCCGACTCGGCCGCATTCTCCGGCGAAGACGGCGGCGTAGCCGTTTACGACTTCGAGGACGACAACGTCGACGGCGAGGTCCTCCGCCCCGAGGGCGCCAACCTGTCCTCTCGCGGCAGCCTCAAGCACGCGAGCCTGATCAACATCCGCCCGCACTTCCTGCGCGAGCTGATCAACCTGGCTCGCGACGTCTGATCGCCCGCAGAAGGCGTTCCAGGGCTCCCCAAGGGCCATGGAACGCCGTTTCTGTTTGATCTAGACCAGTGCGGCCGCTCACGAAACTTTTCCATTCCCGTTCGACACCCCGCGGGAACCTCGGACACCCCTCGCTGTCTAGGCCGTCGAACCCGTCCAAGGACGCACCATCATGTCCCAGACGCTGAACCTCAAGATCTACAAGAACAACCAATTCCTCGAGGCGAAGACGATCGCTCAGGACGTCATCAAGATCGGCAAGCTCAAGAGCAGCCATCTTTGCCTAGAGGACGACACGGTCGCGCGCATGCACGCCGTGATCGAGGTCTCTGGGTCCGACGTTCGCGTGATCGACCTTGGCAGCTCCACCGGAACCGTTCTCAACGACCAGCGGGTCGAGAAGAACGCGGTCCTCAAGAACGGCGACATCCTCGTGTTCGGTCCCTACCGAATCGAGGTCGAGGTCGTTCAGGGCGCGGTCGCACCCGCACCGGGGGTCACCGTGATGCCGGGTCAGCCGATGCAGCAGCCGATGGCGGCCATGCCGATGGCGGGTGCCGCTCCGCAGATGCAGATGGCCGCCGCACCGCAGCTGCAGATGCAGCAGCAGATGCAGATGCAGCCGCCGCTGGCCCAGCGCCCGCCGATGCAGATCGACGCCAGCGAGGTCGAGCGTCAGGACGGCCAGGTCGCCGAGGTCATCTCCTCCTTCAACGACACGATCCTCGACGTTCAGCACGTCGGCCAGATCAAGAGCCGCAAGGCCCAGGCGCCGCTGTTCTTGGCGGTGGGCGGCGGCCTGATGATCCTCGGCCTCGGCCTCGTGGGCAACGAGGTCACGCAGGACTGGGACAAGTACAACGCGGACCAGGCCAAGAACATCGAGCTTGGTCGCCCCGCGCCGGAGCAACCCGGACTCGGTCTCGCCGGCGTCGGCATCGGCCTCGCGCTGCTGGGTCTCATCCCGTTCGCCTTCGGTGTCGTCCGTCTCAACGACGTCGGCGTGGGCAGCTACACCCTCGGCGAGGGCAGCCACGCGGTGTTCCCTGCGCCCACCCAGGGCCTGCCCGATGCGGCTGCGTTCCCGCTCGTTCGCGGCAGCCACAACGACTACACGCTCAACTTCACCCAAGACATGGCGGGTGATGTCACGCTCGAGGGCCAGCGTCTGTCGCTTGCCGAGCTGGTGGCGTCGGGGCGCGCGGGCGCGATGGGCTCGGTCTACTCGTTCCCGATGCCGGCCGGTGCTCACGTCCGCCTGATGCACAACGGCGTGTCGTACCACGTCAACACCGTGCCTCCCGGCAAGGCGATCGCGACCAAGTCCGAGGCCGACAAGCCGTTCTGGATCTACAACGCGGCTTCGTTCGCGGTCATCGGCACCCTCTTGGTGATGGTCCACCTCATCCCCGAGGAGGAGCTCTCCATGAACATGGACGAGCTGATGGCCGAGAACCGCTTCGTCGGCTACATGAACCAGCCCGACGAGACCCCGGAGGAGGAGCCGCCACCCGAGCAGGAGAACTCCGATGACGAGGCCGGCGGCCAGGGCCAGCGTCACAAGGGCGAGGAGGGCAAGATGGGCAAGCCCACCTCCAAGCAGAAGTCCGGCCTCTACGCGATGAAGGGCCCGAAGGACGCGGTGCCGCAGATGGCTCGCAACTTCGACCCCGAGATGATGGCGCGCAACGCCGGTATCCTCGGGATGATGGCGCAGGAGAGCGGTCACTTCCTCGCGTCGCCCTACGGGGCTGCGTTCGCCGTCGGCAACGACGACGAAGACGTGTGGGGTGGCTTGACCGGCACGGAGGTCGGCGAGGCCTTCGGCGTAGGCGGCCTCGGTCTGGTCGGCACCGGTCGTGGTGGTGGTGGTACCGGCGAAGGCACCATCGGCCTCGGCAACACCGGCCTCATCGGCAAGGGCGGCGGCGGTGGTTCGGGCTCCGGCTACGGTCGTGGCTCGGGCGCGGGCTTCGGCGGCCGCGGCAAGCGAGTGCCCCGCGTGCGCCAGGCGAAGGCCACCATCAAGGGCACGATGGACAAGGACATCATCCGTCGCATCGTCCGCGCGCACATCAACGAGGTCCGCTACTGCTACAACCAGGGGCTGGCTCGCGATCCCAACCTCAAGGGCCGCGTCTCGATCCAGTTCAACATCGGTCCCACGGGCTCGGTTCCCGTCGCCGTCGTCGCCGACAGCTCGATCAAGGACACCAACGTCTCCAACTGCATCGCGAAGGCCGTGAAGCGCTGGCAGTTCCCCAAGCCGCCCGGTGGTGGCAGCGCGGTGGTGACGTACCCGTTCGTGCTCGAGCCCGGCTGAAGCCGGCCGCAAGATCTCGAAGCGCTGCTCAGCCAGCGGATCGAGCGGAAGAAAAGAAGGGCTCGCCGGAGAGGCGGGCCCTTCTTCTTTTTGCGGTCGACGAAGACTGCGAGCCGTAGAAAAACAGCGGGTCGACGACGACTGCGAGCCGTATGGCGATCGATGTCGTCGCGGAACGCGATGCTCTGCGACGCTCTGCCTCGATCTGCGAGGATCTGCGGCGTTACCGCGTTCCCCCTACATACCCGTGACGATCAACCGCGAGGGCCCCGATCGGCTTGTCACCAGATAGCCGCGTGGAATAGACTCTGGCGTCCTCGCGCCCCTACCGAGAGAGAGCTGATGCGCCGCGCCATCTTCGCCCTTGCGATCGCCCTGCCCATGCTCGTGGCCAGTACTCCTGGCTGCAAGCTCACCAGCCGCAACCGGGCTCAAGCCATCAACCGGATGAACGAAGGCATCCGGAACGAGGCCAAGAACAACACCTCGCAGGCCGAGAAGGCGCTCAAGGAGGCGATCGGATTCGATCCCACCTACGACAAGGCGCACTTCCATCTTGGTCAGATCTACCGCAAGCAAGGCAAGCTGGTCGATGCGCAGAAGGCATTCCAAGATGCCATCGCGAACATGTCCGAGGCGCCGAAGGCCGACTACCACTACCAGCTCGGCCGGGTGATCATCGCGCAGTCCGAGGCGGCGGGCGTGAGCCAGGCCGACCGTGAAGCCAAGTACAAGGAAGCGATCACCGCCTTTCAGGAGGGGATCAAGCTCGACCCGAATCACTACCGGGCCTACTACCACGTCGGCAAGCTCAACGACCGGCTCGACCAGCCCGTGCAGGCCGACGAGGCGTTCCGCAAGGCCATCGAGGTGAACGCTCGCTTCGTCGATTCGTTCGTCGACCTCGGCAACATGTACATCGACTACGGCCACGCGAACGTGGGCTTGGCGGTGCTCGATGCCGGGGTGCAGGTCAATGACAAGAACGCAGCCATGTGGAACGGCCTTGGGCGCGCGTACAGCAAGCTCAACCGGCACCAGGAAGCGGTCGATGCCTTCAAGAAGGCGAAGGCGATCGACCCCGATCGCGTCGACGTGCTCTACGGTCTTGGCAAGTCCTACGCCGAGCTGCGCATGCGCGCCGAGTCGCTCGAGGCCTTGCAGGCGTTCTTGCAGCGGGCCGGCCAAGACGTGCCCGAGCACCTCAAGAAGGACGCCAACAACACCGTCGCCCGGATGCAGGACGTCATCTAGACCCGGCATGCGGAGCTCGGCCCCCCAAGCTTCCCTGGGGACGATGCGCCAAGAGGTCGGCCCCGCGATCATTCGCCGGGCTCGATCGGTCTGGCCGGTGGGTGCGTGACCGACGAGTCGGGAAGCGACCGCGCCGACCCAAGGCGAGCCGTCGACACACCGCACGGATGTTCTGCGGCTCGACGCGATCCCATCCCGCTTCCTCGACGCCGCCCCCGAAGCGTTGGTCGCTCGACCGAAGTTGAAGCGGCCGTTTTGCACGTGGTATATCCGCCCTGGCTCGAGCGACCGAATTCCTCTGTAAGTCTCGAAGGATAGAAGTCCCAGATGGAACTGACCCAGCGCATCAAACAACGCCTTCGAGAGGTCGAAGACTGGAACGCGGTCGTCGAAGAGCTCACGGCGGAAGCCGAAGCCACGGACGACAAGGCCGAGCAGTCCAAGGCCTTCTTCGAGCTGGCTCGTGCGTGCGAGGGCTTCTTCCTCGACAAGGCGCGCGCGATGGATTGCTACCAGCGCGCGTTCAAGATCGATCAGCGCAACCTCGCTGCGTTGCGCCACGCTCGGCAGATCTATCAGGAGATGGCGCATCTCCAGATGGTCACCAAGTTGATGGGTCTCGAGCTCAAGCTCAATCAAGAGCCGTCGCTGCTGCCGGAGCTCAACTACCACCTCGGCTGGGCGCTGCTGAACATGGGCAACGTCGACGAGGCCAAGCAGAAGCTCGGCATCGCGGCGGGAGGCTCGCCCAGCTTCCAAGAGCGCTTCCAAGAGGCGATGTACGACCGCGACGCGTGGCAGGCGTCGGTCGAAGCGATCTACGACCAGCTGTGCGATCGCACGGGTGACGATGATCCGCTCGCCGTCGACGTCGCCGGTCGCGGACACGAGCTCTCCGCGATCTACCTTCGCGCGGCTCGCATCCTGCAGCAGGAGGCGCCGGCCGACGAGCGGCTGCTGCCGCTGCTGTTCAAGGCTCTCGACGCGGATCCGAGCAACGACGAAGCGGGCTACATCGCCGAGGTGTTGCTCGCGGAGGGCGGTCACCTGCAGCACGTGCAGAAGCTGCAAGACCGTCGCGTGCAGCTCACCGAAGACGTGTCCGAGAAGGTGCGCCTGCTGCGTCACTTCGCGAACGTGTGGCAGGTTCGCCTCAACAACCCGGCGATGGCCGCGTACTTCCACCACCAGACCCTCGACATCGCCTATCAGCACGGCAATTTCGTGGGCGAGGACGGCGAGGCCTCGTGGCACGTGGCCGCATTCCGCAAGCTCGTCGAGCACGCGGATGCTGCCGGCAATGCCGACACGCTGGTGCCGCTGGCGCAGCGCGGCATGATGGTCATCGAAGATACGACCGACGCCGCCGTGGTCGGGCTGCTCGCTGGGCAGCTGGCGTGGCGCAAGTTCGGCGACATCGATACCGCGCGCTCGTTCTTCGTGCAGGCCGTCGAGTCTGCCCCGCAGCATCCGGTGATCACCGCGTTCCTCGACGAGGTCGGGCCGCTCGAGGTCGGAGATGTTGGCGCCGAGCCTGCGGTCGACTTGGCTGCGGAGCCCGAGCCCGAGCCCGAGCCCGAGCCGGAGCCGGAGCCCGAGCCCGAGCCGGAGCCGGTCGTAGTCGCAGAGGAGCTCGAGCCCGAGCCCGCAGCGGAGCTCGTCGATGCAGTCGAGCCCGAGCCCGAGCCGGCCGTCGCCGCCGAGCCCGAGCCCGAGCCTGAGCCCGAGCCTGAGCCCGAGCCGGCCGTGGTCGCCGCCGAGCCGGAGCCCGAGCCCGAGCCGGAGCCCGAGCCCGAGCCGGTCGTGGTCGCGGAGGAGCCCGAGCCGGAGCCCGAAGCGGAGCCGGAGCCCGCGGCCCCGGCCGCCTCCCTCGGCGATGAGAGCTTCACCGCCGACGAGATGGCCCTCATCGAGGCCGCGCAGGCCGTGGATGCCAAGGGCGGCAAGCGGGCGATCGACGCCTGGCGTGACGCGGTCAACAAGATGCCGACCAAGCGGTTCCCGCGGGAGCGGCTCAAGCACCACTACGTCGAAGCCAACAAGTGGAGCAACGTCGCCGATCTCCTCAAGGATCACCTCAAGCACATCGACGACTCGGAGATCGATCTGCGCGAAGAGGTGCACTGGGATCTCGTCGCGCTCTACCGCGATCAGCTGCGCCAGCCTGGTCTGGTGGTCACGACGCTCGCGGCGCTCGAGAAGATGCTCGACGGCGTGGTCGAGCCCCCGCGGCTGCTGAAGGTCGTGGAGGCCCAGCAGGAGCAGTTCGACTCGATGAAGCGCTGGCCCGACCTCATCGGTCGGATCCGTCGTCGCGCCGAGCTCACCGAGGACCCGCAGCAGCGCAAGGACCTGAATCTTCAGGCCGGCAACCTGTTCCTCGACAAGTTCAACAACCAGGCCGAGGCGATCAAGAGCTACGAGCAGGTGCTCGAGGACGACGATCTCAACGCCGAGGCGATCGGGAAGCTCAAGGATCTCTACGCGCGGCGCCGTGACTGGGAGAAGATGATCTTCGTCCAGCAAAAGGAGCTGGCGCTGATCTCCGACCCCGCCGAGCGCAAGGAGCAGCTGCTCGAGGTCGCGCGCGGAGCCGCGGCCAAGATCAAGAAGCCCGCGCTCGTGATCGAGCTGTGGTCTCAGGTGATCGAGCTCGACGCCGACAACGTCGAGGCGCTCGGCCACCTCGAGAGCATGCAGGAGCGCGAGAAGTCGTGGCCCGAGCTCGCGGCCACGCTCGAGCGCCTCGTGGTGGTCACCGAAGACGTGACCGAGCGCGGCAAGTACCTGGTGAAGCTGGGGCTGCTCTACTCGGACAAGCTCGACGACAACCGGGCGGCGATCCGCACGTGGGAGGCGCTGCACGAGATCGACTCGGACAACCGCCGCGCTCAAGACGCGCTGAAGAAGCTGTACCTCGCCGAGGGCGACATGGACAGCTTGGAGGCGTTCTACGCCAAGCAGGACAAGTGGGCGGAGTTCATTCGCGTGCTCGAGAAGGAGGTCGACTCGGCCACCGAGATCGAGCAGCGCACGAGCCTCCAGCTCAAGATCGCCGCGCTCTACAAGGACAAGCTCGACAAGGCGGATCGCGCCGTGCGGGCGCTCGAGAAGGCGCTTGGCGACGACGAGAACAACCTGACCGTCGCGGAGCGGCTCATCGAGCTCTACGAGGAGGCGGGCGACGAGCGGCACATCAGCAAGCCGCTCGAGATCAAGCTCGCGCACACCGAGGATCCGGTCGACCGCCAGGTGCTCCTGCGCCGCTTGGCCGATCTCAGCGAGCGCATCGGCAACGACCACGCCGGCGCGTTCGAGTACTACCGCACCGCGTTTGCCGAGGACCACACCGCCGAGGACGTGCGCGCACACCTCGAGCGGCTCGCCGAGGCGCTCAGCAACTGGGGAGAGCTCGCCAAGGCCCTCGAGGGGGCGATCGAGAAGTACGGCAGCGATCCCGACTCGCTGCCGCTGCGGCTCAAGGTGGCCGAGGTGCACGAGCGCCAGCTCGTCGATCTCGACGCGGCGCTCGCCGCCAACCAGGCGATCCTGGAGCTCGACCCCGAGCAGGCGACGGCGCTCGGCTCGCTCGAGCGCTTGTACCTGGCGCTCGGCCGCGAGGAAGACCTGCTCAGCGTGCTCTCGACCAAGCTGACGCTGGCCGACGACGAGGACGATCGACGGGCCACGCAGACCCGCATCGGTAGCATTCACGAGCAGCTCGGCCACGCCGACCAGGCGATCGAGGCCTACCAGGCCGTGCTGGCCAGCGGCGTCGAGGATCCCACGGTGCTCGCGGCGCTCGATCGCATGTATCTGGGGCTCGAGCGCTGGTCCGATCTCGCCGACATCCTCAAGCGCGAGCTCGACGTTCGCGACGAGGGTGACCTCGAGGGTCGCAGCGCGCTGCTGCTGCGCCTGGGCATCGTGCAGCAGGAGAAGCTCGGCAACGCCCGCGAGGCGGTGGAGCTGCTGCGTCGCGTGCTCGACGTCGACCCGGAGCACGAGGAGGCGCGCCGCCGCCTCGAGACCTGGCTCGACGACGAAGACCTCAAGGTCGACGTCGCAACGATCCTGCTGCCGGTCTACGAGGCCATGCAGGCGTGGCCGGACCTCGTGCGCTGCTTGGGCATCCAAGCCGACGCCGAGACCGATGTCGTGGCGCGCGGCGAGCTGCTGCTGCGCATGGGCTCGATCCAGGCGCAGAACCTGGCCGACAGCGAGGGGGCCTTCGCCACCTACGCGCGAGCGTTCCGCGACGATCCGCACAACGAGACCGCCCAGCAGGCGCTCGAGAACATCGCCAGCATCGAAGAGCGCTGGCAGGACTTTGCCGATCTGTTCGAGGAGGCGGTCAGCAAGGACCTGCCCAGCGACCTCATGCAGGCGCTGCTCTCGAAGCTTGCGGTGCTCTACGACGGGCAGCTGGGCAACAGCGCCAAGGCGATCGCGTGCTACGAGCGTGCGGTCGACATCGATCCGGCGAACACCGACGCGCTCGATGCCCTCGAGGCGCTCTACACCCGCGACGAGAACTGGGCGAAGCTGCTCGACGTCTATCGCGCCAAGGTGGACCTCCACACCGATCCGGGCGCACGCGAGACGCTGCGCTTCCAGATCGCACGGCTGCAAGAGGAGCTGCTCGGTCAGCCGCAAGACGCGATCGCGACCTACAACGAGATCCTGGCCGACGACGACGCCAATCTCGTGGCGATCACCTCGCTCGACCGTCTCTACCTACAGGCCGAGGCGTGGAGCGAGCTGGCGGAGAACCTGGCTCGGCAGCTGACGCTCGCCGACGATGCGGTGCGACAGGTCGAGCTGAGCCTGCGCCTAGGACACCTGCGTCTCACGCGGCTCGAGCAGCCGGGCCTCGCGGTGGAGACCTATCGCCAGGTGCTCGAGCTCGACCCGACCAACGACTCGGCTCTCGAGGCGCTCGAGAGCCTGCTCGAGAACAACGACCACCAGCTGTCGGTGGCCAAGATCCTCGAGCCGATCTACCGCGCGGCCAACGACTGGTCGAGCTTGGTGGTGGCGTTCGAGATCATGGTCAAGCACTCGCTCGATCCGAGCGAGAAGATCGGGCTGCTGCATCAGATCGGCGAGCTGTTCGAGATCGCCGGCGACGAGCCCGAGAAGGCGTTCGACGCCTACGGCCGCGCGCTCAAGGAGAACGCCGCCAGCGAGGACACGCAGAGCCGCCTCGATCGGCTCGCCATGCAGATGGGCGCCTATGCCGAGGTGGTCGCGCTCTACGAGGGCGTGGTCGACGACGTGGTCGACGACCAGCTGCGCGTGCAGATCCTGACCAAGGTGGCTCAGACCTACGAGGCCGCGATCGACGACACCGCGAAGGCGGCGGCGAGCTACGAGAAGATCCTCGAGATCGAGCCGAGCAACTTCGAGGCGATCGACGCGCTGATCGAGGTGCATCGCCGGACCAACAACTTCGACGCCCTCGTGGCCGCGGTGTGCCGCAAGTCGGAGATGGTCGAGGACGTCGAGGATCGCAAGCGGCTGCTGCTGTACGCCGCGAGCATTCGCGAGGGCGTGATGGAGGACCCGCAGGGCGCCATCGACCTGTACCAGCAGGTGCTCACCATCGACGACTCGGACAACACGGCGCTCGAGGCCCTGGTCAAGCTCTACATCCAGCTCGAGAACTGGGAGAAGCTCAAGGACGTCTATCAGCGCCAGAGCGAGCTCGCCGAGGACCCCGACGAGCGGCGCCAGGCGCTGTTCGTGCTCGGCCAGGTCTATGACACCGAGCTGCAGGACATCGATCGCGCGATCGATACCTACCAGCAGATCCTCGATCTCGATCCGGCCGACTACGAGGCGATCTCGGCGCTAGACCGGCTGTACGGGCAGGCCGAGCGCTGGCTCGACCAGCTGCAGATCCTCGAGCGCGCCGTCGATGCCGCGCAGACCCAGCAGGAGCAGACCGCGATCCGCTTCCGCATCGGTGGGCTGTGGGAAGAGAAGCTGGGCGACATGGCGCGGGCCATCGAGGCCTACCGCGAGGTGCTCAGCCACGACTACAGCCACTCGCCCACGATCGAGGCGCTCGGCCGCATCGTCCACGGCGACAACGAGCCAATGGCCGCGGCCAACGTGCTGGCCCCGCTCTACGAGCAGCTCGCCGAGTGGGAGCTGCTGGTCGACATCTTCAACGTGATGGTCAAGCACACCGAGGATCCGATCGCGAAGATCGAGCGGCTCCACCAGGTTGCGGCGATCTACGAGCGCCAGCTCGGCGAGTTCGACAAGGCGTTCGACGCCTACGCGCGCGCGCTCGAGACCGACCCCCAGTCGGAGGAGACCGTAGAAGAGCTCCACCGCTTGGCCGAGGCCACCCAAGACTGGGAGAAGTTCGCCGCGCTGCTGACCGAGCAGGCCGGCAAGGTGCTCGATCCGCACACCAAGGTGCAGTTCCTGCTGCGCCTGGCGGTGATCCACGAGCAGCGCCTGGGCGACGTGGAGCAGGCGATCGCCCACTACCTGTCGATCCTCGACATCGACCCGGAGAACGGCGAGGCGATCGGCGCGCTCGATCGGATCTTCACGCACCTCGAGCGCTGGACCGCGCTCGTCGACAACCTGCGGCGCCAGATCGGGATCACCGCGGACGAGCGCGAGATCATCGGCCTGTACTTCCGCATGGGCCAGATCCATCAGATGAACATCGGGGACGCGGGCCAGGCGATCGAGGCCTACCGCGAGATCCTCAACATCGATCCGAGCCACTCGCCCACGCAGGAGTCGCTCGAGCTCATCCTGGCCGAGGGCGAGCACCAGGCTGCGATCGCCGAGATCCTCGAGCCCATCTACTACTCGGCCGAGCGCTGGGAGTCGCTGGTGCGCCTTGGCACCGTCAAGCTCGAGCACACCGAGGACACGATCGAGCGCCTGGCCATCATCCAGAACGTGGCCGAGATCTCCGAGCGCCGCCTGGGCGACGCCGAAGAGGCGCACATCTGGTGGCTGCGCGCGTACATCGACGATCCGCTCAA
The DNA here is from genome assembly GCA_041600735.1 of Nannocystaceae bacterium. Lineage (GTDB taxonomy): Bacteria > Myxococcota_A > Polyangia > Nannocystales > Nannocystaceae > Paraliomyxa. The sequence goes on along the minus strand of JBFIJN010000031.1, from coordinate 5,478 downwards.
CGAGCAGGTGGCGTTCGAGCTCGAGCGCCTGGCCGAGGTCACGCAGGCGTGGAGCCACATCGTCGACATCGGCGATCAGATCATCGAGGAGAACAACCCGTCGCCCGAGGTACGCCAGGCCGTGCTGCTGCGCTCGGCGCGGATCCTCGACACGAAGATGGGTGATGCCGGTCGCGCCGTCGAGGCCTACCGCAACGTGCTCGAGCTCGACGCCGAGCACAACGCGGCCCTGGCCGCGCTCGACCGGATCTACACCGCGCACGGCATGGCGCAGGATCTGGCCGAGATCCTCCAGCGTCGCATCCGCATCACCGTGGATGGCGACGAGCTGGTGGCGCTCGAGGTGCGGCTGGCCCAGGTCTACGAGCAGAGCCTCGGCAATGCGGACCAGGCGATCGCGGCCTACACCCGCGCGCTCGACAACGACCCGCGCAATGCGGCGGCGCTCGAGCGGCTCGAGGCGCTCTACCTGGTGCAGTACCGCTGGGAAGAGCTGTTCGACGTCTACCAAAAGATGGTCGACATCGCGAACACCGACGAGGCGATGGCCGGCTGCTATCAGCGCATGGCCAAGCTCGCCTCGGAGACCCTCGATCGCGAGGGCGATGCCATCGATCTGTGGGGTCGCGTGCTCGACCTTCGCGGCGAGGACCCGCTCGCGCTCGGTGAGCTGGCCGCGCTGCACGAGAAGAACGAGCGCTGGGACGAGCTGGTCGAGATCCTCGAGCGGCAGGTCTACGTGATCGACGAGCCGTTCGGTCGCGTGGAGGCCTACCAGACGCTCGGTCGCGTGTACGGCGATCGGCTCGACCGCGAGCGCGATGCGCTGGCCGCATGGCTCAACGCGATGGAGCTCGACAGCGCCAACGTGGAGACGCTGCAGGCGCTGCACCGGATCTACGAGACCAACCAGGCGTGGGTGGAGCTCATCGACATCCTCGAGCAGCTGCTCGCGGTGGGTGGCGACAGCATGCCGGTGGCCGAGCAGCGCGAGCTGTACGCCAAGGTCGGCCGCATCCAGGGCGAGTACCTGATGGCGCCCGATCGCGCGATCGAGGCGTGGCATCGCGTGCTCGAGCTCTCGGCGGGCGACATGGAAGCGCTGGCCGCCCTCGAGGACCTGTACTCGCAGGAGGCACGCTGGACCGACGCGATCCACGTGCTCGAGAGCAAGGTCAAGGTACTCGAGGACACCGACTCCAAGATCGACGTGCTGATGCAGATCGCGTCGATCTGGGAGGAGCGCCTCGAGGACAAGATGCAGGCGGCGGGCGCGTACCAGGAGATCCTGGAGAACGACGGCAAGCACCGCGCGGCCTACGAGGCGCTGGAGACGATCTTCCGCGAGGTCGAGGACTGGGCGGCGCTGGTCGACCTGCTCATCACCTGGGCCGAGACGCTCGAGGAGCGCGAGGACAAGGTCGAGCGCCTGCAGACGGCGGCTCGCGTGTTCGAGCAGAACCTCGAAGATCAGGACATGGCGTTCGCGACGCTGCAGGCCGCGTTCAACGTGGACTACGCCAACGACGTGACCTCGCGCGAGCTCGAGCGCATCGCGACCGAGGCCGGCAAGTGGAGCGAGCTGCTCAACGAGTACAACGGGCTCGTGCAGAACATCGTCGACCCGATGGAGCGCTGCGAGCTCTGGGTCAAGATCGGCCGCTGGTACGGCGAGCACCTCGAGCGCCCCGACTACGGGATCCAGTCGCTCGAGAAGGCGCTCGAGCTCAACCCCGAGAGCGTCTCGGCGCTGCGGGAGCTCGCGAGCTTCCACCGCCGGGCCGAGAGCTGGCCCGAGCTGGCGGACGTGCTGGCGCGCATCGTGCCCCTCGAGCAGGAGCCGATGGATCAGGCCCAGACCCTGCTCGACCTCGCGCAAGTGCTCGAGGAGCGGCTAGGCAACGTGGACGGCTCCGTGGAGTCGTACCGTCGCGTGCTCGAGATCGATCCCGACTCGGTGACCGCTCTCGACGCGCTGATCCGCCTGCACGAGATCCAGGGCGCCTGGCTCGACCAGGTGCAGGTGCTCTCGCGGCGCGCGGCGATCTGCGAGGAGCTCGACGAGGCGATCGCGCTCAAGAAGCGCATCGGCTACGTGCAAGAGGCCAGCCTCGGCGACAACGCGGCGGCGGTGGAGACCTACAAGGACATCCTCGCGCAGGAGCCCACCGACTTCGACGCGCTGCAGGCCCTCGAGCGGCTGTACCTCGGCGGCAACCAGGTGAGCGACTACCTCGAGACCCTCGAGGCGCAGCTCGATGCCACGGCCGACGTGGAGCAGCAGGTGTTCATCTACGAGAAGATGGCGCAGGCGCTCGTGACGATGGCCGACGATCGCGAGCGCGCCACGGAGGTGCTCGAGAAGATCGTGATGCTCGATCCGAACCGCGACCAGACGTACCTCCAGCTCGAGGAGCTGTACGGGGCGCTGGAGAAGTGGACCGAGCTCGTCGAGACCTATCGCTCGCACATCGAGGCCTCGCCCGACGTGCAGATGAAGGTCCACCTGCTCGCGCAGATGGGCGCCGTCTACGAGAAGAAGGTCGAAGACGTCGACCGGGCGATCGATACCTACCAGGAGATCCTGGAGCTCGACCCGCGCAACTACTTCGCCGCCGACACGCTGTCGAAGCTACAGGAGCGCATCGAGGACTGGCCGTCGGCGATCGAGACGCTCTCGCGTCTGGCTGATCTCACCGGCGACATGAACCAGCGCGCCGAGCTGCTCACCCGCATGGGCCGGGTGCTGCACCAGAAGCTCGGCGCCCCCGAAGACGCCGAGCTCCGCCTCACCCAGGCCCTCGACATCAACCCGGGCCACGTGCCCGCGATGGTGCTGCTGGCCGAGATCTACAAGGAGCGCCACGACTGGCTCAAGGCCTCGCGGGTGCTCGAGGCGGCCTCGGACTACGCCACCAACCACATCGAGAAGACCAACCTCTCGGCCGAGGCGGCGTTCATCAACTACGAAGAGCTCGACGACGAGAACAAGGCCGTCTTGCTGTTCACCAAGACCTTGCAGTTCGATCCCGAGCACGCGCGGGTGGGCAAGGTGCTCGCCAGCATCCTCTACGAGCGCGAGGACTTCAGCAACGCCGATCCGATCTTCGACATGTTGAGCCGCAAGGTCGACGTGTTGCAGCTCGAGCCCGACGACCAGCGCGATCTGTACCTGCGGGCCGCCAAGGTGGCACGCGCGCTGGGCAACGCCGACAAGGCGCTCAAGCAGTACAAGCGGGCCTACGACATCGACTCCACCAATCACGAGGTGTTGTCGGGCATGGCCGACCTGCTGTTCGAGCGGCAGGACTGGGAGCGCGCGTTCAAGCTCTACCAGACGATCCTCGTGCAGCACCGCGACACGCAGTCCGACGAGGACACGGTGCGCGTGTACTACCGGCTGGGTACGATCAAGAACCAGCAGGCCGAGCCCCGCAAGGCGCTCAACTACCTCGAGAAGGCGCTCGAGGTCGATCCGCACCACGAGCCCACGCTGGTCGCGATCATCAACCTCCAGGCCCAGGCGGGCGACTGGGAGGGCGTGATCCAGGCCAAGCGGGCGCTCGTCGACATGACCCACGAGGGCGACGCCAAGTTCGCGCTCTACAAGGACATCGGCGAGCTCTACGTCGAGAAGCTGGGCAACCGCGACAAGGCGGCCGAGGCCTACCAGCAGGCGCTGGATCTGCAGCCCGAGAACTACCCGCTGCTGCACACGCTGCTCGACCTCTACACCAGCACCAAGCGCTGGGAGGAGGCGATCACCACCATCGACCGCATCGTGGAGGTCGAGTCCGACGGCAAGCGCCGCAGCCGCTACCACTACACCGCGGCGGTGCTGCTTCGCGACGAGCTCGGGGCGCAAGACGAGGCGATCGATCGCTTCAACATGGTGCTCGACGACGACCCCGGGATGCTCAAGGCGTTCCAGGCGATCGACGTCCTGGTCACGAAGAACAAGGAGTGGAAGACGCTCGAGCGCTCGTATCGCAAGATGCTCAAGCGCCTGCCCGCCGACGGCAACGACGCGCTCAAGATCACGCTGTGGAACAACCTCGCGGAGATCTACCGAACGCGCCTCAAGGACTACAAGTCGGCCGTCGCCGCCTTCGATGTGGCCGCCAAGCTCGATCCGGGCAACGTGGACCGGCACATCAAGATGGCCGAGCTCTACGAGCGGCTCCTGGTCGACGACCCCAAGGAGTACGTGGACTCCGCGGTGCGCGAGCACCAGATCCTGATCGCGAACGAGCCGTTCCGCTACGAGAGCTACCACGCGCTGTTCAACATCTATAACAAGGCCCAGCAGATCGATAAGGGCTACTGCGTCGCATCGGTGCTCAACTTCCTCAAGAAGGCCACGCCCGAGGAAGAGGCGTTCTTCGAGAAGCACCGGCGCGGCGACTTCCAGATGGCGCGCCAGCGGCTCTCGGAGGACACGCTGCGGCGCCACGTGTTCCACCCCGACCAGGACCTGTACCTGACGGGAATCTTGGGCCTCATCGCCCCGGCGGTAGCGGCATGGCGAGCGGTGGAGCTGCCGGCCAGCCTCAACGCGAACAAGCGCATCGACGTCTCGACCGACCCGGCCTTGTTCTCGCGCATGACCAAGTACGTCAAGGACGTGCTCAACGTGGCGCAGCCCGACGTGTTCCTGCGCCCCGAGGACATGGGCGACCTCACCTTGATGAACGTCAAGCGTGACAACCAGCTGCACCCGACGATCGTGGTGTTCCAGAACCTGCTCAAGGGCAAGGTCGAGGTGCACCTGGCGTTCGCGCTGGGCCGCTACATGCTCGACCTCTACCTGCCGCACTTCTGCTTCGTGGCGCTCGATCGCTCGCCGCAGGCGCTCAAGCAGGTGTTCATGGCGTGTCTGCATGGGGTGGGCTTGCCGGTGCAGGGCGACGTGGCGGCGCTCGACCAGATCTCGCGCGAGATCTTCGGGCGCATGCAGCCGGCCGCACGCGATCAGCTGCGCAGCTTGCTGCAGAAGTTCATCGAGGCCGGCGGCAGCACCGATGTGAAGCGCTGGGCGGCGGCCTCGGAGCTCACCGCCTATCGTGTGGGCCTGCTGCTCTCGGGTGATCTGCGGATCGCAGGACAGATGATCTCGCAGGAGCAGGCGCCGCTGGGCGTGGGGGCCACGATGTCGCCCCGCGACAAGATCAAGGAGCTGGTGCTCTACAGCATCAGCGAGGACTACTTCACGGCGCGCCGAGCGATCGGCGTGAACGCGCAGTAGGCTCGCGGCGAGGGTCGTCGCGCAGGGGGGAGTCGGTGGTCACACCGGCTCCCTTCTTCGTTGTCGTGGGTGGGGGCGTAGCGGGCCCGCTCGTCACGCGGTCTTTGGCTTGCCGCCGAACCACTCGCTCGGATCCCAGTCGATGTCGCCGTAGCCGGGAAAGCCCCAGCCGGCGCCGCCGCAGGTGAGCACTTCGAGACAGGAGCCAGGCCCGAGCTCGACGAGGCTCCACG
>JBFIJN010000030.1:0-34141 GCA_041600735.1 Nannocystaceae bacterium | reverse complement strand
CGGATCTCGTGGGTGGTGCCGCGGATCTTGGCGACCTCGAACTGGTTGTCGAGCGCGGCCATCACCGCGAGCACGCCGCGGCTGCGCCCCAAGATGCGGCCCTGTAGGCCCTGCTCGAAGAACACCTGCTCGTCGATCGCGAGCGTCAGCGGCCCGCGGCTCGTGTCGAATGCGATCTCGTGGTGCAGGCTGAGCACGACCTCGGTCGCGTCGCGGCCGGCCTCGTCGACGGCCTCGGCCAGGATCCCGGCCAAGAGGTTGGGCGTGAGGTCCACGCCGAACGCCATCTCGTTGCGATAGACCCGCGGGGCGAGGTCGGGATCGGGCCCGTGCATGGTGACCTCGACCGGGATCATCGGGGCCCGCAGATCGGTGCGCAGCGAGATCGCGGGCTGGCGATCCTGCACCATCACCCCCTGGATCGTGAGCGGGCTCGACATCTTCACCGAGCGGTCGACGCTGTTGATGATGGTGTGGACGTGCGCGTCGGCGACGGGCAGGTTGCTGGGGCCGTCCTCGAACATCGAGTGCCCGAAGGCCAGCAGCGACTCGCCCGTGGGGCTGACCCAGGTGACGGTGCCGTTGCTCGCGGCCGAGTTGTCGCCGCGGATCAGCACCACCGAGACCGAGTCGCCGGGCTGCCAGTTCTTCTTGGGGGCCTTCTTGGCGGCGTCGTCCGAGCCGCCGGGGCCGCTGCCTCCCCGCACGGGCACCATGCCGAAGGTCTCGCCCAGCATGCGCGCGGTGGTCGGGCCGAAGCCCGCGACGGTGAGCGGCAAGGGCAGGGGCTCGAGCCCGAGGCCCTCTTCGAGCTCGGCGGGGCGTCGACGCGCGGGCAGCGGATCGGTGGCCAGGCCCAGCATCTGATCGGCCCACGCCTTGCCGCCGGCTCGCGCGCGGCCGCGGGGGCCGGCGGGGCGGGGCAGCACGTCGGGGCGGTGCGGCAGCTCGCCCACCTCGAGCATGTTGGAGATCGGCGTCAGCGCGCCCATCGGGTCCTTGTTGAAGCGCCAGCCGTACGAGAGCGCGCCCACGAGCTTGCCCTCGACGAAGATCGGCGAGCCGCTCATGCCGCCCACGATCCCCGAGTGCTCGAGGCGAGGGTCGCTCGAGCGGAACAGCACCGCATCTTGCTTGGGCAGGTAGTTGCGGATCGTGTCGACCACCTCGATCTCGAAGCGGTCGCTCTGCTCGCCAAAGAACACCGTGACGGCGTGGCCGCGCATGCCCGGCTTGATGTCGGACACGGGCATGGTGGCGATGGCCTTGGCCGCGCGGGCCGGGCTCTGGGCCGCGAGCAGGCCGGCGGTGGTGACCGCGGCGCCCAGGAGCCCGGCGACCACCCAGCCGGGGCAGCGGGGAGACTGATGACTACGACCGCTTCTCATGACGCTTCAGGGCCTTCTCCATCATGGTCGGCAGGTCGTCCTGCGGGCCGTAATAATAGTGATAGCGCTCCCGACGAGGGTTCTGCAGCTCTTCGTCGGCGCTTCCGGTGGTGGGATCGATGAACACGACCCGGGGGATGTACTTGCCGTCGGGCGCGTAGCTCAGCACGGCTGGGATCTCGTCTTGATCGGCGTTGACCATCACGAACCGCTCGGAGAGCTTGGACAGCCGCGCGCTGGAGAACGCGGGCTTGAGCTCCTTGCAGCGCTCGCACCAGCTGGCGTGGACGACCAGCATCAGCGGCCGGCCCTCGCTCTTGGCCTCGGCCAGCCCCTCTTCGAGGTGCCGCCAGGCGATCGCGTCGTTGAAGCCGTGGGAAGGAGCGGTGGCCACCCGCGCCGGGGCGAGCGGCTGAGCGTCGCGCGGGGCGGCTCGACGGTCCTCGTAGGGCGAGGAGACCTCCACGCAGCTCGTTGCGGCGAGCAGAGCCACCGCCACGCTGAAGGAGCCTGCCGCGCGAGGGCGGAGGGGGGGCCGGGGGCGGGAAGACGACGGATGCACGAGCGCCGAACGATAGCACGCGCTCGGCGCGGCGGCCCCCCGACCGAGCTGGCCCGCGGGTGGGCCACGCTGGCCGGGTGGGTGGCCAGCGGGGGGGCCGGCCATGGATCGGGGGCCCGCCGTTTCGCGCACCTAGCTCGCGGCACGGCCCTTGAAGGCAGGGAGCCGGATGCAGCTCGACATCCCCCAGGAACGGCCCCGTGAACGCATGATGCTCTTCGGTCGCGAGCAGCTCGCCGACGTGGAGCTGCTGGCGCTCATCCTCGGAGGCGGCCACGCGATCAATCGGGCGCTCACGCTGCTCCAAGACGCGGGGGGCTTGCTCGGTCTCGACCGGGCCGACCCGCAGCAGCTGTGTCGCACCGCTGGGGTGGGGCTGGCGGGGGCGACCGCGATCTGTGCCGCGCTCGAGCTCGGGCGCCGCGTGGCCCAGCTGCAGATCCCCTATGCCCGCGCGATCGAGGGCCCCGAAGACGTCGCCGCGTTCCTGCGCGCGTCGATCGGCGCCTCGTTGCAGGAGCTGTTCTTGGTGCTCGGCCTCGACGTGCGCCAGCGCCTGCAGATGGTCCGCACGATTGCGAGGGGCTCGCTCGCCAGCGTGCAGGTGCATCCGCGCGAGGTGTTCCGCCCGCTGATCCAAGCGGGCATGCACGCGGTGATCCTCGTGCACAACCACCCGAGCGGCGAGGCCGAGCCCAGCGACGCCGACATGATCCTCACCCATCGCATGGCCGAGATCGGTCGCTTGCTGGGGATCCCCGTGCTCGATCACATCGTGGTCACGCGCACCAGCGCGGTCTCACTGGCCGAGCTGGGGATGCTCGAGCGAGCGCCGTCGGTCCCATGAGCCCGCGGCCGTCGCGGCGCGGACGGCGGGCCCGCAGCGCATCATGGATGCAGCGGCTCGTGCGGCGCATGTGGCGAGGAATAGGCTCGCGCCGAGCGGACTTGGAGGGGCCTCGACCTATACTCCCCACTCTCGGCTCCTCGATGAATCGCAAGCGCATCTTCGCGATAGGCAAGCTGGTCCTCCTGTTCGGGACCCCGTTGGCCATGATCCTCGGCCTCTTCAGCTGCGGGGTCTACTGCGGGGTCCAGCACCGGGTCGGCATCACCAGCTTCGAGCGGGACTGGCTCGGGATCGACGTCCAGGTGCCGGGCGAGCCGGCCGCCGCGAAGGCGCCAGCCGATGCCAAGGCGCCGGCCGATGCGAAGGCGCCGGTCGATGCGAAGGTCGAGCCGACGCCGCCCGTGGCCGAGCCGCCCGTGGTCGAGCCGACGCCGCCCGTGCTCCCCGAGGCCGAGCCGTCCACGACCGAGGCCACGACCGAGGCCACGACCGAGGCCACGACCGGGGGCGTGCCCGCACCGCTCACTCCGCCCGTCGCCCGCATCGACCCCCTCGACGAGGGGCTCGCCGCCCGGCTGCGGATCCCAGTGGTCGCTCGCGTGAAGGTGCTCGTCGATGCCCCGCTCATCGCCGAGCATCCCGACTGGATCGACTACGTGCAGCGCACGGTGAGCCGCGCCTCCCAGATCTACGAGCAGCAGTTCGGGATCTCGCTCGAGCTCGTCGGCGTGGGTCGCTGGGAGGTCGCGCCCATGGGCATGGGAAGCACCGAGCTGCTCGCGGATCTACGCGGGCACTCGCGCGAGGGGGCCGACATCCTGCTCGGCTTCACCGGTCGTCCGTTCGACGCCGAGGCGGGCGCACCCGAGACCCCCGCCGGGGACGATGCCTTCAATGGCGCGCACGGGGTGGTCTACGCCACGCGGGGCCATCGCGAGTCCCACCTGCGCACGCTGCTCCACGAGGTCTCGCAGCTGTTCGGGGCCACCGACGTCGTCGATCCCGCCGACCCGGACTACCTGGCGGGCAGCTGGATGAGCTACGCCAGCGTGCCCGAGACCCAGGCGCCGTGGATCGACGCCGCCAACCGGCAGCGCATCCTCGATCGCAAGGACCGACCGTTCGCCCCCGATGCCGCGCCCGCGCCCGCGCCGGACGAAGCCGGGGGAGGAGAGTAGAGCCATGGCGGATCCGCAGAGCAAGGCAGTCCCGAGCAAGGTCGACGCGAAGGCTCCCGCCGAGGGCGACGCGCCGCGCGGTCGCTTGTCGTGGTTGGTGGGCTGGGTGTTGGTGCCGTCCTCCATCGTGGGCGTGCTCTTCGGCGGAGGCGTGCTCGTAGGGGCGCACTTTGCCGAGTCGTGGTTGGCGCGCCTCGTCGTCTGGTGCGTCGAGCTGTTCGGGTAGCCGCGTCGCTTGCCCGGCCGCGTCGGCCCGGCTCGCTCCCGCGGGCGGCCCGGCCCGGCGACTACGGGTCGTTGGCCGAGCCCGCGCGGAGGGTCCCGAGGCGGATTGCGGCGGCCTTCGGGAGCCCGTCGGCGCGGAGCCGGAAACGGCCATCCAGGACCCCGTTTCCGAGCCGGCCCCGCGCCGACCGCCCAGCGGCCGCGAGAGCCCGCGCGGCGATTCTCCACCGCCCGCGGTCCCCACGTGTCGCCTGGGCGGGGATGGGGCCGCGGTGTCTTGGTTCTCGCCGCCCCGAGTTGCGCTCGGGCTCCGCCATTTGTGAAACTCCTGGAGCCCCACCGCGCAATCCCACGCGAACCCCAGGAGCCTCATGGCGCTGTACACCCTGTACGTCCAGTACTCGGGACGCCCCCCGGAAACCAAGCCATACGACAAGGAGACGATCGTGCTCGGGCGCGACGTCGGCGACATTGCGCTCATGGATGCGCAGGTGTCCGGACGTCACGCGGAGATCCGATTCTCCAACGGCAAGCTCATCTTCCAAGATCTGGGCTCGACCAACGGATCGTTCCTCCCCAACGGGGAGAGGATCACGGGCCCGGTCGAGCTTGGCATCGGCAACGCGGTGAGACTGGGTCAATCCACGATCACCGTGCAGCACATCGACTTCCCCGGCGCAGTGCAGCAAGGCCGCACGATGTTTGCGCCGGGCGGTGCGCCTCCGCCCTCGGGTGGTGCACCGCAAGGGTCGCCGCCTCCGCCGATCCCCGGGCTCAACCAGCCGATGGCGCCGCCGCGCCCCGCGGGTCCTCCCCCGGGCCAAGCGATGGGTGGCTATCCACCCGCGGGTCAACCGCCGCAGCAGCCGGGAGGCTTTGGCCAGCCGCCGCAGCCGGGGCAACCGCCCGGTGGCTTCGGTCAGCCGCCGCAACCGCAGCAGCCGCAGCAGCCACAGGGAGGTTACGGCCAGTCGCCGCAGCAGCCGGGGCAGCCGCCGGGTGGCTACGGCCAGCCGCCGCAGCAACCGGGTGGCTACGGCCAGCCGCCGCAGCAGCCGGGTCAGCCGGGTGGCTACGGCCAGCCGCCAGGGCAGCCGGGTCAGCCGGGTCAGCCGCCGGGCATGCCCGGTCAGCAGCCGGGAGGCTATGGCCAGCCGCCAGGACAGCCTGGTCAGCAGCCGGGCATGCCAGGCCAGCAGCCGGGTGGCTTCGGTCAGCCGGGGCAGCAGCCCGGAGGCTACGGCCAGCCGCCGGGACAGCCCGGCTACGGCCAGCCAGGGCAGCAGTTCAACCAAGGCATGCAGCAGGTCGGGCAGGGCTTCGATCAAGCGTTCGCCGGAGTCGATGACTCGGGCGAGGGCTTCATGAGCGACATCAAGCACGCGCTTGGGTTGTTCAAGCAGAACATGATCCCCGCGATCATGATCTTCGGCGTGCCCATGGTGGGTGGCGCCGTCGTCTCTGCGCCGTTCGTGCTGTTCAACGTGGCGGTCGGCGTGGGCACGCTGCTCGGCTCGTTGCTCGGGCTGATCGGCATCATCGCGGGGCCGGCCGCCTACTACTTCATGGCGCAGGCCCACCTCGGCAACAGCGTGGGCTGGCTCGATGCCTACAAGGCCGTGCTCGGCCGCGGCGGCGCGAGCATCGTCAACTTCCTCGTCGCCGGCTTCATCGGGGCGATCGCCCTGTTCTTCCCGCTCGGGTTCTTCGTGGGCCCGATCTGGTTGTTCGAGCCGGACCGGAAGTTCTTCGACATCAACATGCGCAGCCTCGAGCTGTGGAAGCCGGTGATCGTGCGGACGATCCTCGGGGTCATCATCGTCGGGGCGATCATCAACGTCGCGCTGCGGGTGCCCTCCGTGATCCTGATGGGGATCTTCGACGCGGGCGGCTTCATGTGGCGCCTGTTCTTCGTGATCTTCGCGATCCTGAATGCGCTCGGCACCGCGATCCTCGTCCCGATCGTCGCGGCCATCTCGGTCAAGGTCTACTTCGAGGTCCGCGAGCAGATGGAGGGCGCCGATCCCAAGCCCGCCGCCAAGCAGATGCTCGAGCAGATCGCTTCGGCCGCGCCCGACCTTCCGGGCGTGCCCGACAACTTCGGGCAGTTCGGTGGTCAGCCGCAGCAGGGCGGATACCCCGGTCAGCCGCAGCAGGGCGGATACCCGGGTCAGCCGCAGCAGGGCGGATACCCCGGTCAGCCGCAGCCGGGCATGCAGCCGCCGGGTCAGCCGGGCGGCTATCCCGGGCAGCCGGGAATGGCACCGCCGGGACAGCCGGGTGGTTTTCCGGGCCAGCCGCCGCAGCCGCAGCCGGGCGGCTACCCCGGTCAGCAGCCGCCGCAGCAACAACCGGGGGGCTACCCTGGTCAGCCGCAGCCGCCGCAGCCGGGTGGCTACCCCGGACAGCCGGGAATGGCGCCGCCTGGACAGCCGGGGGGCTACCCCGGTCAGCCGCCGCAGCAGCCCCAGCCCGGCGGATATCCCGGACAGCCGGGAATGGCGCCGCCCGGACAACCGGGGGGCTACCCCGGCCAGCCGCAGCCGGGCGGATACCCCGGGCAGCAACCGCAGCAGCCGCAGCCGGGGGGCTACCCCGGTCAGCAGCCGCAGCAGCCGCAGCAGCCGGGGGGCTACCCGCAGCCGGGCGGTTATCCGCCGCCGCCGGGACAGCCGGGACCGGGCGGATACAACCCGTACGGTCAATAGATCGACCTGCTGAATTCCGCAGGATAATCACGCGGCGGGGGTCCCTTGGGGCCCCCGTTTGCGTTGTGGGGGTAGAGGTCGATGGCATAGGCTCGCCGCGTGCCGAGGTGGCCGTGGGGGCCACCGCCGGTGCATGAAAGGGAGCCCGCGTCTCCATGCCCGACGCATCCTCGCCCGGCCGGTGCAAGCACGACCTCGCCCGCCTCGACGACTACCCCGAGCTCACCCCGGACCTCCTCCGGCTCGCCTATCGAGAGGCGTGTTTAGCGCGATTGCACGTGGAGCGCGTGGTCCAGGAGTGCCTCAAGGGCAAGGTGAAGTTCGCGATCTGGGGGCCCGGCGAGGAGATCCACGGGACCGCCGCGGCGCTGGCCCTGCATCAAGTGGTCGATCCCGACGCATTCGCGATCGCGGGGCACTACCGATCCGCCTCGCTGCTCGCGATGTGGAGCCGCCTGGTCGGCTACCAAGACTTTCACCTCGATCACATGCGGCAGCAGCTGTCGCGCGCCACCGATCCGTGGAGCGGCGGCCGTCAGATGACGGCCCACTTCAACGACATGGCCCGCAACACGCTGCCGATCCAGTCGGCGCTGGGCATGCAGATCAGCAAGTCGGTGGGCTACGCCCAGGGCCTGCGCCACAAGGGCCACCAGCACGCGGTGGTCAAGTGCATCATCGGCGACGGTACGTGTGCCGAGGGTGACCTCCACGAGGGCATGACCGGGGCGTCGATCCTCAAGCTGCCGTGGCTGCTGACCATCACCGACAACGAGATTGCGATCAGCGTGAAGCCCGAGGACGGGCGAGGCATCCGCGACTTCGAGGCCTACGCCAGCGCGTTCGGGTTTGCCTACTTCACCTGCGACGGCAACGACTTCCTCGACGTGTTCGCCACCACGCGGGCCGCGGCCAGCTACTGCCGTGACGAGCAGCGCCCGGCGCTGCTGTGGGTGCGCAACCTGTCGCGCCTCAACGACCACAGCTCGGCGGCCGACGTCACGTTCAAGTTCCACGAGTACGATCCGCTGATCGACTTCGGGCAGGCGCTCATCGATCGCGGGATCTTGAGCGACGGCGACGTGATCCGCCGCCGCGACGGTGAGTCGAAGGACTACTACGCGCGCCACGAGCTCGGCCGCGTGGGCGCCGAGGCCGACGAGTACATCGTGCACACGATGGAGGTGGCCGAGTCCGAGCCCCACCCGAGCTACGAGCGCACGTTCGAGAACATCCGCGATCCGTTCCCGGTGGTCTCCGAGGCGCCCCGCAGCGGGCGTCGCACGATCATCTCGATCAACGGCGCGGTGCGGGCGGCGATGGGCGCGATCCTGCGCGACAACCCCATGACGTGGATCTACGGCCAGGACGTGGGCAGCAAGGGCGGCGTGATGCAGGCCACCAAGGGGCTGCACGACGACTTCCCCCGCCAGGTCCGCGACGCGCCGATCAACGAGCCGTTCATCCTGGGCTCGGCGCTCGGCTTTGCGCTGCACGCGGGCGCGACCGCGCTGCCCGAGATCCAGTTCTCGGACTACAGCCTCAACACGCTGCACTGGCTGGTGCACCTGGGCAACCTGCTGTGGACCTCCGATTCCACGGTGCGCGCCAACGTGATCGTGCGGCTGCCGGTCGAGCCCCTGCACGGCGGGGCCGTGTACCACTCGATGTGCATGGAGGGGCTCTACGGCTCGATCCCGGGGCTCACGATCGTGGCGCCGTCGACCTCGCGAGACATGTACGGGCTGCTGCGCACGGCGGCCGAGTACAGCGGCCCGGTGCTGTTCTTCGAGTCCAAGGGCCTCTACCGCATGGCGCTGGGCGACGCATTTCCGGGCGAGCCCACCGAGGCCGAGGAGGTCCGCAAGCTCAAGCGCGCGATCGCATTCGAGGGCCACGCGCCGGCGCTGCCCGAGGACTTCCGCGTGCCGCTGGGCAAGGCCGCGCGGCTGCAAGAGGGTAGCGACCTCACCGTGGTGACCTGGGGTCGCTGCACGTTGTTCTGCCAGGAAGCGGTGCAGCGACTCGCGGCCGAGGACGGCGTGTCCATAGACCTGCTCGACATGCGAACCATCGTGCCGCCCGATCTCCCCGCGGTGTTCGAGAGCGTGGGCCGCACCGGGCGGCTGCTGGTCGTGCACGAGGACCGGGTGTTCTCGAGCCTAGGTCGCGAGATCCAGGGCTCGGTGCACGAGCACTTCGGCGAGCGCCACGTGATCACGCGGGTGCTGGGCCAAGATGCGGTGCCCGGAATTCCGCAGAGCGTGTACCTCGAGGACCTGATCGTGGTCTCGCCCGAGAAGGTCGTGACGGCGGCGCGTGCGGTGCTGAAGGCTCGCCTGCGCACGACCGCGCCGTCGGTGGCTGCGCCCCCGCAGGTGCTGTGGACGCCAAACCGCAACTTCGTGGCCTAGGCTGCACCAAGGCCCACCCGCCGGGGTGGGCCTCCCAAGAGGACGATGGATCCGTTCATGGATCAGGGTGAAGACGAGCTCCACGTGGCCGGCCTGACGCTGCGGGGGGTGGCGTGCGGGGGCATCCGTACCTGTCTGATGGTGCCCGAGCTGGGGATCATGTTCGACGCGGGGCCGCGCACGAGCGGCCAGCTGCGCTACGACACGATCCTCATCTCGCACGGGCACCAGGACCACCTGGGCGGGCTGCCCTACTTGGTCTCGCAGCGCCACATGGTCAAGCAGGGCCCGCCCGCGGTGCACGTGCCCGTGGAGGTGCTCGACCCGCTCACGCGCATCTTCGAGGCCTGGCGCGAGATCGAGGACTTCGCGATCGAGGTGGAGCTCCACGGGCACGGGCCCGGAGACACCGTGCCGCTGCGCGACGGCCTGGCGCGGTGCGTGCGATCGGTGCATCGCGTGCCCTCGCTCGCGTGGATCATCGAGCGTCACACCCAGCGGCTGCGGCCCGAGCTCATCGGGCGACCCGGCGCCGAGCTGGCCGAGCGACGGCGGCGCGGCGAGGACATCACCGAGCTCCACGTGACGCCGCGGCTGTGCGTCACCGGTGACACCCAGAGCGAGCTGTTCGATCGCGAGCCGCTGGTGCGCCAGTGCACGGTGCTCGTGCACGAGGTCACCGGCTGGGACGAGCAGCGCGGGACCGACGACGTGCGCAAGTGGGGGCACACCCACGTCGACGAGATCATCGAGCGCGCGGAGCAGTTCGAGGGCGAGGCGCTGGTGCTGGTGCACCGCAGTCCTCGTCACACGCGCAGCGAGGCCGAGCAGATCGTGCGCACCCGCTTCCCCGCCTCGGTGCGGGACAAGGTTCATGTCTTCGGGCGCTGAGCGCACCCGCCCGCGCGGTGGCGGTGGCGGTGGCGACGGCGACTCCCGCGAGCCGCAGCGCTGCGACGTGGTGGTGCTGGGCGCGAGCTTCGCGGGCATCGAGGTGCTGCTGCAGCTGCAGCGCCGACTCCCGCGGCCGCTGCAGGTGGTCGTGGTCGATCGGCAGGAGCGGCACGGCTACATCCCGCTGGTGCACGAGCGGCTGTGCGGGCGCGTGCCGCTGGCCACGACCGCGCTCGAGACCGCGGCGTTCGTGCGCTCGCTGCCCAACACTCGCTTCGTGCACGACGAGGTGGTGGGCCTCGATCCGCAGGCGAAGGTGGTGACGCTGGGCTCGGGCCAGCGGATCGTGGCGCGCTTCGTGGTGGTGGCGCTCGGCTCGGTGCTCGAGCCGCCGCCGGGGCTGGCGGGCGGCGAGCAGCTGCTGCGCTACAAGCTGACCGATGAGCTCGCCCACGCGCAGCAGCAGCTCGGCGCTGCACTACTACGCGAGGAGGGCGATCCGCCGCGCGTGGTGGTGGTGGGCGGCGGGATCTCGGGGGTGGAGATGGCCGGCGAGCTCGCGCATCTTCGGCGCGAGCGTCCAGTGGTGGACGGCGCGAAGGACTGGCGCGGTCCCACGGTGACGCTGGTGTCCGCGAGCGCGCAGCTGCTGCCCGAGCTCGGCAAGGGCGTGGGTCGCAAGGCCGAGGCGGTGCTGCGCGGACAGGGCGTGGACGTGCGCTGCAAGACCCGCTTGGTGGCGGTGGAGCCCGATGCGGTCGTGCTGCGCCGCGAGGGCTCGGAGTCCGCGGATGACGAGCGGGTGACGTGTCGCGCGGCGCTGTGGGCCGGAGGGGTTCGACCCGCGCCCGGGCTCGAGCGCCTCGGGCTGCCGCGCACCGCCGCGGGCTGGCTCGCCGTGGGCCCCACGCTGCAGTGCTTTCCCACGCCGAGCCCCTCGCACCCCGATGTGTTCGCCTGCGGTGACGCGGTGCGGGTGGTGGGCGGCACCGGCGAGTGGCCCACGATGCAGCGCGCGATCGAGTGCCTGTGGCAGGCCAAGCTGGTGGCGAGGAATCTCGTCACCCTCGCCGCCCATGCGCCCGACTACCCGCAGGGGGTGCCCTCGCTGCGGCCCCATGTGCTGCGGCCGCGCTTTGCCTACGGGGTGAGCCTGGGGGCGCGCTCGCTGGTGGTCTACGGCGGGGCGCGGGTGGACGTGCCGGGGGTCAACGTGTGGTTCCGGCGCTGGCTGATGCGCCAGTACTTCGCCCGCTACGCGCCGCACTCGTGAGCCGACGGGCGCGCGCGAGCGGGCGCGCTACCATCACCGCCAATGCCCGACCGCGGGAGCAAGCTGCGAGAGCTGGTGGCGGCGTTCCTCAGCCGGGACGAGCGCGGGGCCACCCCCGACTCCGAGCTCTCCGAGGTCCTGCGCGAGGTGGGCGACGGGCGCGTGCGCATGCAGGGCATGGGGCTGCTCGGGCGCCTGCTCACCCCGCGTGGACCCGATCGCGTGACCGCGGCGGGCGAGGTGGTGCACCTGCTGACGCCGTCGGCGCTGATGGTGCGGCTGCGGGCGGCGCGGTGGCGCGTGCGCGTGGTGGAGGTCTCCACCTACGAGCGTGGGGCGCCGCCCGGACCGGCGGCCGCGGGCACGGTGGTGCTCGATCGCGCGGTCACGTCCGAGGACGATGGCGTGGCGATGTACCGCCCCGACGCGGCGGGGCTGTTCGAGGTGCACACCGAGCTGTTCGACGCGACGGGTGTGCAGCTGTCCGCGACCAGCGAGGCGCTGCCGCTGCTGCAGGTGATCGATGGTCGGCCCACGTTCGCGGTCGACGTGGATCTCGTGCTCGCGCGGCCCTCGGCGGCGCCCGTGCTGTGGTCGCTGCGCGAGGCGGGCTGCGAGCTCTTCTACTTCGATCTGGCCGAGCGCGACCGCACCGTGGAGCTGCGCGCCGAGCTCTCGCGGCTCTCGGCTCCACCCGCCGCGATCATGATCCACAGCAAGGACACCTTCGAGGTGCGCACGCTCGGGGTGGACTTTCGTGCGGTGTTCCTCACCGCGACGCTGCGGCGGCTGCGGGGCGGGGTCCCGCTCGTCGCGGTGGTGTCGGAGCACGAGGCGGCCGTGGCCGCGGCCGCGCGCGCGCAGGTCGACCAATTCGAAGAGCTCAACCCCGCGCGGCGGGCCGTGAGCGAGTACCTGCCGCGGGCGCGGCCCCTCGGGCACGGGGTGAGCGCGCGGCTCGATCGCATGACCCGCGCGCGGTCGGTGGACGGCAACGCATGCCACGTGGAGCTCGACAATCGACGCGCCCGCCAGCGCTTGTTCGCGGCGATCGACGATGCACGGCGCAGCGTCCACCTCGAGTACTACCTGGTGCGGGACGGCGCGTTTGGTGATCAGCTCGCCGCACGCCTCGTTCGTGCGGCGCGACGCGGGGTGCAGGTGCGGCTGCTGGTCGACGCGCTCTACTCGATCGATGGCGTGGCCGGGGCCACCAATGCCGTCGCGCGCGGGCTCGAGGCCGAGCCCGCGGTCCAGGTGATGTCGGTCCAGCCGATCGCCTCGCGCGAAGATCTCGAGCCGATGGTGCTCAAGCGCCGCGATCACCGCAAGATCGTGGTGGTCGACGGCCAGCTCGCCTTCGTGGGGGGGCGCAACGCGGCCGACGAGTACTACACGGGCTTCGACGAGATCGCGGTCACCGACTGGACGCCGCACCAGCGCATCCCGTGGATGGACGCACACGTGGAGGTGCGAGGGCCGCTGGTCGGCTCGATCGAGCGCGCGTTCGTGGCCCGCTGGAACGAGAGCGGAGGCCCTGCGATCGAGCACGTCGTCGAGGATCCGCCGACCGCGGGCTCCACGAGGGCTCGGCTGGTGCTGCACGAGGGGGTCGATGACGCGGCCGCCATGCTCGCCTACGAGGCGCTCATCGACGGGGCGTGCTCGCATGTGTGGGTGGTGAACGACTTTCCGATCGTGCCCAGCTTGCAGCTGGCGCTGCGCCGCGCGCTGCACCGCGGGGTGCGGGTGCGGCTGCTCACCGGCTGCGCGGTGCCTCGCCGCCAAGACGGCACGTTCTTGCCCGGCCCGCTGCACCGCGAGGCGTTCGAGTACATGACCAAGAAGCGGCTCGAGCCGCTGATGCACGCGGGGGCCGAGGTCTGGGAGCACGTGGTGGAGCCGCACCCGCTCATCGTGTGCCGGGGCGGCACCGTGCGGCCCTACGTGCACGCCAAGCTCGTGAGTGTGGATGGGCTGGTGCTGAGCGTCGGCTCGGCCAACCTCGATGCGACCGCGAGCTACTGGGAGCGCGAGGCCAACGTGATCGTGGAGGACCCGCGGGTGGTGCGGGGGCTGGAGGCCCAGCTCGTGCAGATGTGTGCGCGCGGGGTGCCGCTGGATCGCAACAGCGAGCAGTGGCGCCGTGAGGGGCTGCTGCGCGAGCTGGCCTCGCAGCTGTGGCCCGAGACGCTGTACTCGTGAGCGGAAGTCTCAGCGCACGGCAAAGCGCACGCCTCGCGTCTCCACCGGCGTAGCTGCACCGTGCTCGGCGGAGATGCGGGCGTGCAGCTCGTGATCACCGCGAGGAAGCTTGACGAGCGCGTGGTAGGGCCACTCGCTGTGAGCCACCACCTCGCCGTCGACCACCAGCTCCACGCACGGCGCGACGGTCCGCGGATCACCGGCGCCGCGCAGCTCCGCGCGCAGCTCCACCACGTCGTCATCGTGGCTCGACCACACCACCGCGCCGTCGCTCGGCTCGGTGATCGCCAGCGTGACCGGTCGCCCCTCGGGGGCGCAGCCGGGGACGCGCTCCGCCGCGAGCCACGGGGTGCCCCATGCATCGAGGCCGGGCGCGCCGAGCGGGCGCTCGTCGAGCCACGAGGTAAACGCAGCCGGCAGCACGGCGATCACCTGCGCCCCCTCGGGATCGCAGGTGAACGCGGCCTGGGTCGTCGGCGCGGCCGCGTGCGCGTGGACGTGCAGCGTGCACGGCTCGCTCGGCACGTGTGTCGCGGCGAGCCGCCGCGTAACCGTGTGCTCGCACGCGGGTCCCGGGCGCTGCCCGGAGAGCGCGCACACCTGCACGGGCTGCAGCAGCGAGCCCTCGAAGAGCGGCGCGCGAGTGGGGACGCCTTGCATCGCACGGCGCATCACGTCGGCGAACAGCGGGCCGGCCCCGCCCGCTCCGGTCACCTCGTCCATGGGGGTGCCCTCGGCGTTGCCCAGCCACACCGCCACCGTGCGCTCGTGGGTGAAGCCCAGGGTCCAGGCATCGCGGTAGCCCGAGCTGGTGCCGGTCTTGAGCGCGACCGGGAAGCCGATGTCGAACGGGCGATGGCCCTCGGGGAGCAGCCGCGCGCGCACCAGCGGGTCGGAGAGCGCCTCGGTCACCGCCGCGGCCACGGCGGGATCGATCACCTGCTTCGCGGCCCCGAGCGGCTCGTCGACGAGCGTGCGCAGCGGTCGGTGCACCCCGCCATGCGCGAGCGTCACGTAGGCCTCGGCCAGCTCGCGCAGGCCGACCTCACCGCTGCCGAGCGCGAGCGCGAGGCCATAGTGGTCGGCGGGCTCGGTGAGGCTGTGCATGCCGAGCTCGCGCAGCGTGTCGAGCAATTGCCCCGCGGGCAGATCGGTGGCCAAGCGCACGGCGGGCACGTTGAGGCTCTGCGCCAGGGCCTCGCGCGCCGCGATCGGGCCGCTGAATTCACCGTGATAGTTGTGCGGCGCATAGACGTGGCCGGGCCCCTCGCGAAAGCGCGTCGGCACATCGGCGAGCAGCTCGAGCGGTGAGCGGCCGGCGGCGAACGCCAGCGCGTACACGAACGGCTTCAGCGTCGAGCCCGGCTGTCGCGGCGCGCGAGCCATGTCCACTTGGCCCGAGATCTCGGGGTCGTGGAAGTCCGCGCTGCCCACGTACGCGAGGATCTCGGCCGTCTCGTTGTCGATCACCATCACCGCAGCGTCGCCCGCTCCCTGCTCGAGCATGCGAGCCATGTGCGTGTGCACCAGCCCCTCGACATCGGTCTGTAGGCGCGAGTCGAGGGTGGTGGTGGTCACGGGCCCCGGCGAGAGCCGTCCCTCGCTCATCAGGGTCTGCACGAGGTGAGGGGCCAGGAACGGGCGCACGAGCGCACGCGGGGTCACGGGCTCGGCCAGGGCCCGGCGAAGGCCCATGTCGGAGAGCTCACCCGCCTCGTGCAGCGCGTGCAAGAGCGCGCGCTGCCGCAGCTCGACGCGCTCGGGGTGACGAAACGGATCGAGGTGGCTGGGCGCCCGCGGGAGCACGGCCAGGTATGCAGCCTGGGCCCACGACAGCTCGCGCGCGGCCACGCCAAAGTACCCGCGCGCCGCCGCCTCGGGGCCGACCAGACCATGGCCGTAGGGCAGGCGGTTGAGGTACGCCTCGAGGATCTCGTGCTTGCCGAGCTCTGCGTCGAGGTTCTCGGCGCGGGCGGCCTCGCGCAGCTTGACCCACGCGGTGCGGTTGCCGGGCTGCCCGCGAGTGTCGAGCAGCTTGACCAGCTGCTGCGTGATGGTGCTGGCGCCCGACACCAGCCGCCCGTGGCGGACGTTCTGCCCCACGGCTCGCAGCACCGCGGCGCCGTCGACCCCGTCGTGCTCGAAGAAGCGCGCGTCCTCGCTCACGAGGGTGGCGGTCACGAGGCGCTCGCCGATCTCGTCGAGTGCGAGCGGTCGCCCGCGGCGACCGAGCTCGCCCGGCAGCTCGCGCAGCAGTCGGCCCTCGCGGTCGAGCACCCGATGTCCCGAGTACCAGTCATCGTGGAGGGCCTCGCGCGGCCGATCGACCTCGGCGCGCAGCCACGACCACAGCGCGGCCCACGACAGCCACGCCGCACCCACCAGCACGACGAGCGTGCCCAGCACCCAGCGTCGCCGGTGTCGCCTGCGTTGCGCCATGGCTACTGCACCACCGTGAGCGTGAGGGCCTCGCTGTAGCCCGCGCTGTCGGGCTCGTACATCAGCTCGCCCATCGCCGGGGGCGCGGTGAAGCGGCCGGGCGTGGTGGCGCGCATCAAGTAGGTGGCGTGCACCCACTCCCCCCAGAACTGATCGAAGTAGAACTGGGCCCGGTCGTCGCGCAGCTCCACGTGGCTCGCCGCGCTTCCGGTCCAGCGCAGCGCGTCGTACAGCGGGTGGGCCTCGTCGAGCTCGGGGACGGTGGCCACGGTCCACAGGTCGGGCTGCATGGCTTCGAAGCCGGCCGGCAGCCGATCGGTGAGCGCGAGGTAGCCGCGGCGCTCGTACGGCAGGTCCTGGGGCATGCGAGCCAGGAGCACCACCCGCAACACTTGGCCCGGCGCGATCGCGTCGAAGTCCACCTTGCGACCCTTGGCATCGGTGATCACGCGGTAGAGGTCGGGCCCGCTGTCGGTCGTGGTCGCGGTCAGGTCGCCGGTGCCGTCGTTGGTGCGACGCCAGCGTGCGCTCACCATGAAGGTCTGCGCGACCTCGGCCTCGCTCTCGAGCACCAGGTGGCCACGTCGTCCGCGAAGCTTCGCCAGCGGGATCCGGTAGCGACGCGAGCTGGGCCCGAGGGCCACGGTATCGGTGAGCTCGGGCTGCAGCTCCACGTCGTCGAGCAGCACGCGCTGGCGTGCGCCGCTCGAGTCGCTCGCACCGAGCTGCTCCGCGAGCGCCAGCAGCCCGTACGCGGTGCCCTGCGTGGTGTAGCCGGAGCTGCGCCGCAGCAGGTTGCCCACCAGGCTCGGCAGCACCGAAGAGGTCGGTCGCAGTCGGTGCAGCGCGAGCGCGGCCTGGGCGATCGTCCGCTCGTCGGAGCCGTAGTAGCCAAAGTCGTCGGTTCGCGGGCTACGCAGCGCTCCGCTGGCGTCGAACGCCCGCTCGAGCGTGTCGACGAGGGCATTCACGCGATCCTCCTGCGCGGGCAGGCTGGCGAGCGCGAGCGCCAGCGTGGCCGTGCCGAACGTCCCCTGGCGGCTCGCGGTGTCGTAGAGCGAGTCGGCCACGGCGGGCGGCAGCGCATCGAGCTCGGCCAGCGCGAGCGCGATCGAGGCCCGCACCTCCACGCCGTAGCCATGGCCCAGCTGGTCGAGCTCGACCATCCGCACCAAGTACGCGCGCATGCCGTCGATCATCCCCGCGGGGGCCTCGATGCCGAGGGCTTGGGCCCGCGAGATCGCGAGCGTGGCGTAGGCGGTACCGAAGGGATTGGGCTCGTGGTCGCCGGGCCAGTAGCCGAGCCCGCCGCTGCTGGTGCGCATGGTGGCGAGGCGCTCGACGCCAGCCTCGATCATGTCGCGCAGGGCCGCATCGGTGTAGCGGGTGACGCCGAGCCGCGGCAGGATCTCGCGCGCGGCCAGCAGCGGCAGCGTGCTCGAGGTGGTCTGCTCCACGCAGCCGTGGGGGTAGCCCACCAAGAACTCCACGCGCTGGCCGAGCTCGGGCCAGAGGTTCTCGCCGACCGTGATGGTCACGTGGTCGTCACCGGTGGCATCGGGGAACACGTCTTCGGGGATCTCGAGCGAGACCTCCTGGCGTCCGATGAACGCGCCGTGCAGGTAGGGGCGCTCGTCGATTCCGGGCGCTTGCACGGGCACCCTCGCCTCCACTCGATCGCGAACGATGCCCTTGCTGTCGGCCACCAAGAACTCGAGCCGCAGCGTGGTGGCGCGGGTGGGGGCCTGTTCGAAGGCCACGCGGGTGTGTCCCCCGGCCGGGATCTCCACCCGCTGCTGCTGGCGGCCCAGCGTCACCGTCGTCGTCTCGGCGTGGTCCTGGTTGTTGTGCACCAGCACCGCGGCCTCGAAGCGGTCGCCGATCGCGGCGAAGCGCGGCACCGCGGGGATCGCCATCAGCGGCTTGCGCACCTCGAAGTCGTTCTCGTGCACACCACCGCGGCCGTTGGCATCGGTCACCACCGCCATCATGCGAAAGCGCGTGAGATTGTCGGGCAGCGTGAGGCGTGCGTGCACGCGGCCGTCGGCGTCGGTGCGCAGCGCGGGCTCCCACAGCGCGGTCTCCACGAAGTTCTTGCGCGTGGCCACCACACTGTGGCTACCCGACCCGCTGCCGTCGCCCGCGACGTGGCTGCGTCGCAGTTGCTCGGCCAGCAAGCGCCGCGTGTCGTCGACCCACAGCGTGAGGCCCTGTCCGGGATGGAGCGCGGGGACCGGATCCACTGCGTGGAAGTTGGTCAGCCGCAGCACGCCTTCGTCCACCACCGCGAGGGCTACCTCGGCGTTGGCGACGGCCTTGCCAGCTCGCGAGACGTCGACCACGACGTCGACCTGGTCACCGGGACCATAGTGATCACGATCGCTGGCCACCGTCACGTCGAGGCGGCTGCCCTCGATCTTCACCGGCAGCCGGATCGCGCCGAGCTTCCAGTCGACGCGGGTGTCGGCCGCGAGTCCCTTGCTGCCTCCCCGCGGGAGCAGCGTGATCGTGGCGTGGGCGTACGGTGCGTGCTCGGGACCGAGCTTCACCGAGAATCGCGCGGCCGACTCGGTGATCGTGCGGGTCTCGTGGTGGAGGATGCCGCCCTGCTCGACCGTGAGGATCGCGGTGGCCGCGGGGAACGGGTTGCGCACCATCAGCTCGGCCGTGTCGCCGGGGGAGTACCGGTCGCGGTCGGCCAGGATCTCGAGGCCTCGGCCCGGGGTGCTCGCGCCCGCATCCCCGCCTGCGCCCCAGGCCCACGCGCGCATGGTCCCGCCGCGGCGTCCGTCGATGAACGTGCTCACGCGATAGCTACCCGAGCGCTCGGGCACCAGGCGACAGCCGCTCGCTTCGCTCGGCTTCGCTTCGCACGTGGCGACCTCCTCGGTCACCTCGCGCCACTCCTCGTCGGCGAAGCCGCCGGGGCCGGGGCGACGCACCCGTCGCCAGTCGAGCCGCTCGAGCTTCACCTCGACCGTGGCCTCGGGCACCGTCTTGCCGTGCTGGTCGATCACGCCGAGCTCGAGCGACATCGGCTTGCCGACCGCGAGCCAGCGCTCGGTGAGCCGCAGGCCGGCGTAGCGGGGGGCGGGGTGCAGCACCACGGACGCTCGCGCGGCGATCGTGCGGTGCGACTCATCGGAGACCTCGGCCTCGAGCACGAAGCTCTGCGGCCCGTCCTGCGGATCGAGCTCCACGGCCGGCGCCAGCTCGAGCCGACCCTTGGCGCTGAGCTGACCCTCGCCCGTGCGCAGCCACGACTCGGGCTCGTCGGCGTCGTACCAGCGGTCGTGCCCGGCGCGGAACACCAAGCCCTTGGCGGTGAGCGGTCCCTCGGGGAACGACGCAGGCTTGCGACGCAGCGTCCATGTGACCGGCGCATCCTCCATCGCCGCGCCGAACAGGTAGCGCCCGTCGATCGCGGCCTGCAGCTTGCTTCCGTCCTCGCTCGCGTGCGCCTCGACATCCACCGTGAAGCGCGGAGGCTCGAACTCGGCGACCTGGATTCCATACGAGGCGAGCACGGCGCTGTCGCGTAGCGTGGCGACCAGCTCCACCCGATAGCGGCCGATCTCGGCCGAGCTCGGCACGTCGAAGCGCGTGGCGATGCTGCCCAGATCCGAGGTGATCGCGTCTTCGGAGAGCACGAGCTTGCCGGTCGGCGCGTGGATCCGCAGCCCCACGGGCATGGTCGCCGCCGCGCGCAGCGTGCCCTTCTCGCGGAACTGCACGATGCCCTTGAGGCCCACGCTCTGCCCCGGTCGGTAGACCCCGCGATCGCTCAGCACCAGCGCGCGGATGTCTCCCAGCGGCGCGGGGCCTGCGTCGAGCCCCGGCGCCAGCGCGCTCGCCTCCAGGGTGCCCGCACCCAGAGCGAGCACCGCGCGGGCGCCCGCGGCCTCGACCTCGATGACGTGCTGCCCGCGGTCGCCGTCGGTGGAGCCGAGCGAGCGCGGCAACACCACGAGGCCATCGGCCCCCGTCTTCACTCCGGGTACGCGCGTGCCATCGACGAGCACGTGAGCTCCCGCCACCGGCTCGCCGTCGCCGAGGCGCGCGACGTGCACGAGCGTCTGATCGAGGCCCGCGTGCACGTGCAGCGCGAGCGCGTGATCATCATGCGGGGTGAGCAGGACCGTGGGCGAGCGCGCGGCCATCGACCAGGCCGCGTACTTGGTCGGCTTGGCGCCGAACGCCGGGGCCTCGAGCTCGAGCCGGGCAAGATAGGTGCGGCCGGGCTCGAGCGCCGCGAGCAGATCGACCGGGGTCACCACCGCTTGGTCGAGCTTGGCGCGGGGCTTCACCGCGATCTGCAGGTCGGGGGCCGCGCTCGGGCGCTCGCGCGCGCCCAGCCGATTGCGAGCCTCGGTCCACGCCGCCGCGCTGGCTTCCACCTCCCACACGTCGATCCGGGCCTGCGCCACGTTGCGGGTGGTCACCGCGAACTCGCGGCTGCCCGCCTCGTCGAGCACCTGCTGGCCCTCGGCCATCGACACGCTCGCGGTCTGCGGCGGCACGTCGACCGTGAAGCGCACGTCGGCGGGGAGCTTGCCGCCCCAGCGGTCGCGTACGCGCCCTACCTTCACCTCGTAGCGCGTCGACGAGCGAAAGTCGCCCGAGATCCACAGCGTCCCATCCGAGCGCCACCCTTCCTCGTACACGCGGAGGTTCTTCACCTTGGGGCTCACGTGCACCTGCCGGGCGAGCGCCTTGTCACCGCCGCCGAGCGGGTTGTTGAAGCGCACCGCGAAGCGATTGCCATCGAGGGTCAGCGCGTGGTCCTTCCACTCGCACGCGCGCTCGTCGTAGTAGCCGCTGCTGCAATCCACCCGCTCGAACACGAGCGGGGCGGCCACGTCGTAGCTGCGCTCCTCGCCCGGACTGCCGTCGGGCTCGGCGACCGCGAGGGTCAATTGCTGCCCCGGCTCGAGCGCGGGCGTTGGCGTGGCCACGACCACGTGGCGCCGGTCGATCTTCACGCCGTCGAACACATCGGCGCTGGCATGGCGCAGCACCACCGTGCGGGGGAGTCCGTCGACCGTGGCGCTCACCCGCGCCGCCAGCCCGGCCAGAGCAGTCGGCTGATCGAACAGGATCTGGGGGGCCACGTCGCGGCCGACGCGAGCCTCGTACTCGGGTCGCACCGTCACCATGCGCGGCTTGCCGAGCTCCGGCAGGTAGCTGATCACCTTGCCCGCGATCTCCACGCGGGGCTCGGCCGTGAACTTCCCCGTCCAGCCCTCCGCCGCGCGCTGGCCCTCGGTGTCGTAGAGCTCGGCGAGCTTCACCGTGTGCTCGACCTGCGGGTCGAACGGCTCGGTCGCCTCGAACGCCAGCACCCACGGACTCGGCCACGAGAGCGCACCCTCCACCGCGGGCTCGAGGGTCAGCGCGGGCACCCCCGTGGCGGGCGGCGCGATCGCCCGATTGAAGTGGATGTAGAGCGTGCGTCCAGCGATCTCGAAGCGGCCGTCGGCATCGAGCAGCGGCTCCTCGACGTCGGTCTCCGCGTCGTGGCGCGCCTCCTCGACCGCGAGCTCGCGCGGCAGCGTGCGTCGGGGATTGGCTTGCGGCGCGGGCGGAAACACCAGCACGTCGCGGCTCGTGGCCGCGGCGCGAAATGGAGAGTCGGGGCTGGCGGCATCGTCACCGCCGCCGGTGGCGGTGGGGACGGGCTGGCAGGCGAGGGCCTGGGTCAGCAGCAAGGCGAGCGCGCTGCGGGTGCTTGGCATCGGGTCGGCCTCACTGCACGAGGCTCGCCACCCACGCGATCGTGGTGACTTGGGGCGGCCGATCGCGGGCCAATGCGGCAATGCGTGTCGTCGACGACACCGAGGATCGCGAACGCCCGCCCGTGGCCCGCGGTGGCTGGCGCGCCCCGCCGGGTGTGGGTTCGCTCCAGAATGGGGCCGAAACGACCCTCAGATGAGAGAATTCGCAGCCCCTGCGCGCTTCCCACGGTGCGGCGCGGCCCGCTAAGTTACGGGCGATGGGCGATCGCAACTACGAGCGACTCTTCAACCCCACCGAGGAGCACGCCCTGCTGCGCCAGACGGTCGCGGAGCTCGCCCGCCGCGAGGTCGAGCCACAGGCTGCGGAGCACGACGCCAAGGGCACGCTCAACGCGGGGTTGTTTCGCAAGCTGGGCGAGCTGGGGCTGCTGGGCATCACCGTCCCGATCGAGGAGGGCGGCTCGGGCATGGATGCGGTGGCCGCGGTCATCGTGCACCACGAGATCTCCAAGTACGACCCGGGGTTCTGCCTGGCGTACCTGGCCCACTCGATGCTGTTCGTGAACAACTTCTTCCACTGCTCGAACGCGAGGCAGCGGGCGCACTACCTGCCCAAGGTGCTGAGCGGCGAGTGGATCGCCGGCATGGGGATGACGGAGCCCGGCGCGGGCACCGACGTGCTCGGGATGGGCACCACCGCCGTGCTGCGCGGCGATCACTACGTGGTCAACGGCACCAAGACCTACATCACCAACGCGTGCGAGGGGTACTGCTTCCTCGTCTACGCCAAGGTGAACGGCCGCGTGACCGCGCTCGTGGTCGACCGCGATTGCCCGGGGTTCTCCACCAGCCAGCACATCGACAAGCTGGGGATGCGCGGCTCCACCATGGCCGAGCTCGTGTTCGAGGACTGCAAGGTTCCGGCCGCGAACCTGCTGGGGGCCGAGGGCGACGGCCTCACCCACATGATGCGCAACCTCGAGATCGAGCGCGTCACGCTGGCGGCGATGAGCGTGGGGATCGCCGACCGCTGCGTGGACATCATGGTGAGCTACGCCAACGAGCGAAAGTCGTTCGGGCAGCCCATCGCCAACTACGGGCAGATCCAGCGCTACATCGCCGAGGGCTACGCGCAGACCGAGGCCGCCAAGTGCCTCGTCTACAACGTGGCCGCCGACATCGGGCCCTCGATCCGCAACCGCGTGGGCTCCGACGCCGCCAAGCTGTTCGCCGCGCCGGTGGGCAAGCAGGTCGCCGACTGGGCGATGCAGGTCATGGGCGGCGCCGGCTACTGCAAGGAATTCCCGGTCGAGCGGCTGTGGCGAGACGCCAAGCTGCTCGAGATCGGTGGCGGCACGCTCGAGGCCCACCAGAAGAACCTCGCCAAGGATCTCGGTCGTCTTCGCGCGGCGTACTAGTCGTGATGCGATGCAGCGGATCGTGGTGAGAGACGTCGCGAGCCTGGAGCACGGCGAGGCCCGCGGGTTCACGTTCGACGACGGTGGGTGCGAGGGACGCGGGTTCGTGCTGATGCTGCGCGAGCCCGGCGGCGACGCGGACGGCGAGCTGGTGGCGTACCGCAACCGCTGTGCCCATGTTGCCTTCGACCTCGACATGGGGACCGGCGAGTTCTGGAGCCGCAAGCTGGGGCGGATCTACTGCCGCACCCACGGGGCCTGCTACGAGCCTCGCTCGGGCGTCTGCGACCGCGGCCCGTGCGTGGGTGGGCGCCTCGAAGCGTTCACGGTCGAGCGCCAGGGCGCTGACGTGGTGGTATTGGTCTTGCCGGCCACTACGTGAGGTCCGTCGCAGCTGGGGCTCCAGAATCGATCTCTCGCCCTAGGAAGGGCGGATTCGAAGGCGGCCGAGGCAAAAAGAGGCTGGACTTGGTACGCAGCTTGGCGCGAGGATGCCCCCACTATGGGCGGCACCGCGCCGCGAGTTGCCGCAGGGGATTCGCGGCAGAGGAGGGACTGACGTGAAGAACAAGTTTCAACTGCTTACGGGTATCTCATTGGTCTTGGCGCTCGTGGCCAGCGGCTGCGGCGACGACAGCACGGCGGAAGGCACCGGCACGCCGGGCAGCTCCGACGGCGACTCGTCGGGCCCTGGCATGACCAGCTCGCCGATGACCACCACGGCCGACAGCGGGGAAACCGACTCGGCCACGGGCTCGACCGGCCCCACCACCATCACCACGATGGGCATGGACACCGGCCCCGTCTGCGAGGACGCGCCCCTCGGGGCTGCCTGTGCCGACCCCGAGTGTGACTGCGAGTCGGACAACTGCTTCGTGGTCGGCCCGCTTGGCGGCGTGTGCTCGGAGTGTGACGAGAGCGCCGACTGCAAGCCCGAGCCCGGCTTCGGCTGCAACTTCGGCAACCCGCTCACCGGCACGCCGGCGATGTGCAGCACCACGGGCGACGTGGGCGAGAGCTGCGAGACCGTGGACGACTGCGCCGACGGCCTGTACTGCCCCACGCTCATCGAGGTGCCCGGCATCCTGTCGGCGGCCACCTGCAGCGAGTGCGAGGGCGACATGGGCTGCATGGATGGCGACATCTGCACGCCCAGCTACGACATCGCCAACATCGGCGGAAACTACTACTGCGCCCCTCCCGGCTCGGTCCCCGACAACGAGGGCTGCAACCTGACCGGCGACGGCACCGAGTGTGCCTCGGGCCAGTGCGCCCCGGCCTCGCTCATGGGCATCCCCGTGGTGGCCGTGTGCTCGCCGTGCAACGAGGACAACGACTGCGGTCCGGGCGAGACCTGCACGCTTCCCGAGGTTGCGATCAACGGCAACATGCTCGAGCTCGTGCCCGGCTCCTGCGGCTGAGCGCTGCGCTCGAGATCTGCCTCGAGGTCGCTCGAGCATCGAAGGCCGTTCCCGCGCTGCGGGGGCGGCCTTCGTCAATTTCGCGATGTCCCTGCTCACGCTCCAGCGCCCACGTGAGATTCACCCCCGATGTAGAGTGAAGAATTGGGTGCACATTTTGTGATCTACAGTGCATAACCTACTCACTTCTCGTCAGGATGACGGGGATGACTCAAAGGACTGAGGTGTCGGATGATGCAGCGGAATCGCGCCTGGACGGCGTTTCTTGGGCTTGGTGTGCTCGTGGCGGCCTGTGTGGCCCCGGGCGATGTGGAACAGCTGGAGCTCGATGAGGGCAGTGTAGATGCGGTCGGAATCGACCAGGCGTCCACGGACCTCGCCACTTCTCGCGGGCCCGTGGCCCAGGTTCCGGGCTTCGATCTCGGCATCGCGCGGGTTGGCAGCGACCTCGAGCTCACGTGGGCCAACATGGGGCCCGGCGTCACCTATACGGTGTGGCGCAGTCCCACGGCGGGGTTCGTCCCCGGCAACGCGACCGCGACGGTCGTGGCCTCCGGTCTCAGCGGCACCACGACGACGCTCGTGGGGCTCGCGGGCGGCAGCGATGATTTCTTCCGCGTGCGTGCGAGCGCGGGCGGTGACTCCACGATCGCGGGCGAGCACAACACCGAGGTGTTCCCCGGCCTCAATACGGTCGGGCTCTCGCTGTTTCCGATGGTGCCCGACTCGGCGGGGGTCTCGAGCGGCCTGGCCGATGTGAGCGAGGTTCGCTCGTGGGATCCGGCCGCGCAGCAGTGGGACTCGTGGCAGCCCTGGTCGGGCGCGCCTCCGATTCCGGTCGCGCACCCCGAGTCGCTGTGGCTCGGCGTGATCGATGCGCAGGTGCACGGACTGCTCGGGCGCGTGCCCGCGGTCAACGAGAGCGACGCCCCGCTGGTGGCCGGCTGGAACACGCTGACCATGCCGCTGCAGAGCTCGCCCACGATGGCCAGCGAGGTGCTCGCGATGCAGCCCGCCGCCGACTCGGTGGCGTTCTGGTCGGGTGAGGAGCAGGGCTGGTGGCGTCTGTGGCAGGCCGGCTGGGGCGCGGACTTCGAGATCCAGCCCGGCATGGGCTTCTGGCTCGACATGCCGGGAGCGGGCAGCTGGGACCCGCGGATCTGCGGCGACGGGGTGCTCGACGCCGACGAGGAGTGCGACGACGGCAACTGGGCCGACGGCGACGGCTGCAGCAGCTGCGTGGTCGATCCGGTGGTCGCGGGCGACTGCGCCCCGGGCTTCGACACGCTCTCGATCGCGCCGAGCGGCACGATGATGCTGTGTGACGATCCCACCAACGTCACCTGCGAGGAGGACCTCGAGATCAGCTGCCCGGCCGACTGGGGCCTGTGCACGCGGCTGCAGCACATCAACCGCAACGACGGGTGGAACGTGCCCGTGGGCGGCGGCAACGTGGCCGTCGGCGAGATCTCGTGCCGAAACTACGGCGGCGCGGGGCACTACAGCCTCGGGCCCTACGACGGGGTGAACAACCTCGAGAACGACCCGCCGCTCAACTGCGGCTACGGCAGCTCGCGCGCGAGCTGCGAGTCGGGCTACGGTTGCAACGAGCAGTCCGTGTCCGCGATCTGCTGCGCGCCCACGCCGACCTGCGGCAACGGAGTGGTCGACTCTCCCGAAGAGGAGTGCGACGACGGCAACCTGGTCGAGACCGACGATTGCCTCAACTCGTGCGCGTGGCGGGTACCCGCGGCGCACGGCGTGTCCGGCATCGGCTGCTAGACGGTTGTTTCGGACTCGAGATGAAGGTCGTCTCCGCACTGCGGGGGCGACCTTCGTCGCGTCTGCCTGGCGCCCTCGGCCTTCACCCGTCGGGTTGCTCCACCTTCTCGACCACGCCCCGACCGAGCTTGAACGAGTACATCCCGTTGATGGGATCGGTCGTGTTGCTCACGACGTTGTTCGCGGTCTGCTGAACGTCGCCGAGGTAGTTGAAGTACGCGCAGGTCACTCCAGCCGCCATGCACTCGGACACCTCGACCGTCGCGTAGAAGCCACTCGACCCGGATACGCGCCAGCCGCCTTCGGTGACGCTGACGTGATCCGTCCGGACCAGCACACGGTCCCCGTCGCGGAGGAGCAGCGGCGCCGCATCTTCGACGTTCATCTCGAGCACGTTCTCGGGCATCTGCGCCATGCGCTGGGGAATCCGTCGGTCCTCGATCATCCCGCTCCACACGCGAGAGTCGCGACGATTGATGACCCATAGCTCGCCTTCACGTGGCGCGAGTGCTTCCTGGCGCTCGACCGCGTCGTCCCAGCTGCCGTGGACGAACAGCGCCTTGCCCGAGCGCGTGTTGAAGCGACCCCGCTCGCCGTCGGTGTCCTCCCATACCTGCGCATCGTGGACGCGCAGCGTCTCGCGGAGCTCGCCACCCTCCATCCGAAGTGGGCACTGAAGACCCTTCGTACCGTACTCCGCCAGGACCTCGTGCGCGCTGCGGTTCATGCTCGCCGCGTGCTCGACGAGTGCCTTGTAGTCCGACACGCCGCTCGAGGCCTGCGCCGCCTCGGTGAAGACCTCTGCTGCCGTCTCCCAGTCGAAGCCCGCGTAGCCCATCCGACGCGCCACATCGGCGACGATCCTCCAGTCGTCTCTCGCTTGCCCGGGCGGGTCGCAGATCTGTGCATAGTGCCGGAGCCGGCGCTCGCCCTGCATGCGCGTGAACGAGCCCTCGCCCCACGACGTGGCCGGGAGCACGACGTCGGCGAGCTCCGTGAGACTCTGGGGATAGAGATCCTGCTGGACGAGGACCATGCCCCCCGCGTCGGCTCGCGCGGTCAGGGATGCGATCACGGCCTGCACATCCAGCCCGCCATCGAGTCCGGCGGGGAACGCCGTCGCCTCGTCGAGCTGAGGACCGGTCTCACGGGTGAGCTCTCGCAACCGCAAGAACAGCGGACCGGCCGCGGCCGCTCCCCCCCCGGCCCAGGTACACCCGATCGCCCACGCGAACCGTAGATTGCCTTCGAAGGCCCAGTGGTCGAGGTTGAGGGCGACCGTGCGACCGGCCAGCGTGTGGGGAGACTTGCTGGTCGGGTACTTGGCGGCCTGCATCATCCCGCGTTGGTGGCCACCGCCGCGAGAGACCACCTGGCCGGGTCGATTGCCCGCCCCCACCAGCAGCGCGAGGCTGGCGAACGAGGCCGCGTTGGGAAAGCCGTGCGACCAGTAGTTGCCCTTCTCGAGCATCGCGGAGGTCCGCGGGCGCCGCACCGTGCCCTGCTTGTCGGGACGCGGCGCGGCCAAGAGCGCCGCCGCGCGCTCGATCGCCTCCTCCGACACCCCCGTGGTCTGCGCCGCCTCGGACAGCGCGTACCGATCGTCAGCCAGGATCATCTCGCGCCAGCTCGCGAACGTCATGCCGTAGGCGACGCGGAGCGGGTTGGGCTTGAAGTCCCCTTCTTCGTCCTCGGTCACCTCGTCTTCGAGCTCGTCGTCGCTGACCGTATGGCGCTCGATGAACTCCTCGTCGTGCCAACCTCGCTCGAGGATCACTCGCGCGATCGCATTGTTGAGCACCGTGTCGGTGCCTGGCCGGAGCTGCAGGTGAATGCCCCCGTTGCGCTCGGCCCACTCGGCGGCCACGTCACACCGAGGGTTGATCACCACCAGCGCCTTGTGAGGCTTGCCTTCGCCATCGACCAGCGCATCCCGCGGAGCCATCGAGACCCACTGATTGAAGAGCACCGCGCGTGCCTCATAGACCGCGACCCCCGAGAGCAGCACCACGTCGGCATCGGCCCAGTCTTGGTAGGCTGCACTGAACGCGTCGATGCCGGCGGTCGACAAGCCTGCCGTGGGATCACCGGAGCGCGGCTGGTCGTGAGGCGCCCAGCACGGGGTATTCACCGCCGTCTCGCTGAACGCGAGCTTGGTGATGGCGTAGGTGTTCTCGTAGAACTGGTAGGAGTAGGTCTTGAGACCCCAGGCCAGCTCGCCGTGGGTGTCGATCACGTGACGCCCCACCTTGGCGACGATCTCCGCGGCCTCGGCCCACTCGATGGGAACGAGCCGCCCCCCGACCCGCAGCTGGGGCTGGAGGAAGCGATCGTGGGTGGAGTCGTCGAGGGGCGAGTACAGCCGACGCGCGAGCACGCCCCCGAGGCTGTGGTCCCCGCCCTTGTTCACCACCGTGGACTTCCAGTCCGGGACCACCACCACGTGGTGGAGCTCGCCGTCCACGTTCACGATGTTGTGCATGGACGGAGAGATCCACGGATCGGGGCGCGCGGTTGGGAACTCGAGTCCGAGGGCGTTCTCGTCGGCACCCGGACCGCCCGAGGGACCATCGACCGGCCAGCGAAAGATGCGATATCCGCAGCCGACGATGCAGAACGCGCACGCCGAGGTGAGCTCTTCCGCGCCTGGGGGCGGCAGGTAGAACCCCGTCGGGGCCGCCTGGGCGGCCTGGGCCGAGCTGCTGCGGGCCAAGGGAGCGGCCAGGGCCCCACCTACGGCAAGCTTCGCAAAACGACGACGCGCTAGTGAGATGCGATCGCGATCACTCATGGTGCGCTACTCGTCCTCGTCGGGCAGATTCGGGGTGGTGAGCGCGTCCGCGGCCGCCAGGGGCTGCCCGTAGGTGGGCCTCACGGGGAGCGCGGCCCAGATTTCCTCGCCGATCAACGATATCTCGATGCGGCTAAGGTTCGAGGACGCGCACCCGTGGATCATCCTCCCGTCCCGGGTTAGATCGAAGAGGCTCTGGTGACATGTACACGGGCCGAAGCGACCCGTCTCTACGTCGACGGACGTGGTGGCATTGATCTCACAGCCCATGTGCGGGCAAACTGAGGAAAAGGCTACAATCGAGCTGTCGGGGCCGATACCCTCGTGTGCCGGGACTCGTAGCTTGACGACGAAACCGTCCGCCTCGTCTGGAAACCGGACGGGCACGCCGGCTTCGAGCTCGTCGAGCGTGGCGACCAAGGTGTCACGGGACTCGGCTGGGTCTCCACAAGCCCCCAGCAGGGCAGGAGCCGCCAGAGATGCGCGCGCGAAGGCTCTGCGCGAGATCGGCTGGACTTCCTTGGGGGAACACTGGGTTGGCTTCCTTGGACTATTTCCTAAGATCGAGATGGGCACAGTCGTAGATCCGTTGTCGCAGGAGAATGTCAGAGATTTCTCGTGGTGCAACGAATGATCTCCGCCGATCAAGCTGCGCGATTACGCGCCACGATGAGTGGGGTCGAGGGATCTCCGGGGTCTTCGGGCCGATCACTCGGGCGGTCGGATCTGCGCCAAGAAGGCGCTGGCCATGTCGTCCATGGCCGAGGAGGTCATCTCCTCCTCCTTCTCGATCTCGTAGACCTCGACGCTGCCGTCGTCGGGGAGCTCGTCGATGAAGCGGCTGGGCTCGCGCGGGATCTCGCGCCCGCGATCGATGCGCCCCGCGCTGCGGGTGAGCCACAAGCGCTCGCGTGCGCGCGTGATGCCCACGTAGAACAGCCGGCGCTCTTCCTCGATGTCACCCGCGATCGCGTCGCTGGCCCGTGGTGCGGCCACGCGGCGGTGCGGCATCGTACCTTCCTCGACGCCGATGATGAACACGTGGTCCCACTCGAGGCCCTTGGCGCTGTGCAGCGTGGCCAGGGTGACCTTGCCGCGCAGCGCGAGCTCCTTGTCCTTGTCGGCCTCGTCGTTGCTGCTGCTGTCGAGCGCGAGCGTACCCAGGTACTCGGACCAGCGGGGAGGCTTGCCCTTGCTGCGCATGCGCTGCTCGTAGCGGTCGACGCTGCCCACGAGCCACTTGACCCCCGACCAGCGAAACTCCGTGGCCTGGTCGGAGCCGGTCTCCTTGCGCACGTGGTCCTGGAGCTCGATCGCGCCCAAGATCTCTTGCAGGGCCGTGCTCACCCCGGCCTCGCGCATGCGGGCCTGGTGGCGGCGGACCAGGCTCGAGAAGTACGAGAGCATGTCGGCGGAGCGCGAGGGTAGGTCGGGCACCTCGCGGGCCCGGTGCACCGCCTCGATCAGCGGCACGCCGTGACCCCGGGCCCACGCGGCCATGCGATCCATGCTGCGCGCGCCGATGCCTCGGGGAGGGGTCTCGAGCGCGCGCCGCAGCGCCAGCTCGTCGCGCGGCATGACCAGCACCTTGAGGTAGGCCTGCGCGTCCTTGACCTCCTTCTTGTCGTACATCGACTGCCCGCCCAGCACGCGATAGGGCACGCCGTGCTGCTGCAGCTCTTCTTCGATGAGCTTGGCCTGCAGCGCCGAGCGGTAGAGGACGGCCACCTCGTTGGAGGGGACGCCGTCTTCTACGACCATGTGCCGGATCTTGCGACCGATCCACGCGGCCTCGAGCACGCCGTCGGCCGCGACCACCAGCTGGACGGGCGTGCCCTCGCCGCGGGTGATCCGCAGCTGCTTCTCGTGACGCGCGGTGTTGTTGCTGACGACCGCGTTGGCGGCGCGCAAGATCTGTGCGCGCGAGCGGTAGTTCTCCTCGAGCTTGATCACCACCGCGCCCGGGTAGTGCTCGTCGAAGCGCAGGATGTTCTCCACCTTGGCGCCGCGCCAGCCGTAGATCGCCTGGTCGTCGTCACCCACCACCGCGAGGTTGTGCGGGGGGCGCACG
The DNA here is from genome assembly GCA_041600735.1 of Nannocystaceae bacterium. Classification (GTDB taxonomy): domain Bacteria; phylum Myxococcota_A; class Polyangia; order Nannocystales; family Nannocystaceae; genus Paraliomyxa. The sequence continues at coordinate 2,787 of JBFIJN010000030.1, read as the reverse complement.
AGCTGGCGCAGCAGCTCCATCTGGGCGCTGTTGGTGTCTTGGTACTCGTCGACCATGACGTAGTCGAAGCGACCCTGCCAGCGATCGCGGGCGGCCTCGTCGCGGCCCAGCACGAAGGCGATGCGGCACACCAGATCGTCGAAATCGACCGCACCCAGGCTCTGCAGGCGCTCTTCGTAGTGCTCGTAGATCGAGGCGGCGACCACGTCGTACTCGTCGACGACGAGCGACTCGAGCTGCTCGACCTGCACGAAGTCGTTCTTCCACAGGCTGATGCGCTGCACGACCGCGCCCAGATCGAAGCGGCGGTCGTTGCCCGCCACGTGGTGCCCATGCTCGCGCAGCAGGCTGCGCACGATCCCGTAGACGTCGCCCTGGTCGAGGATCGAGAAGCGCGCGCCGGGCAGCCCGAAGGTGAGCGGATCCTCGCGCATCATCCACGCGCCCATGCTGTGGAACGTGCCCATCGAGAGCTCGTTGGCGACGGACGCCCCGACCATCTTGGAGAGGCGCTCGCGCATCTCGCCGGCCGCCTTGTTGGTGAACGAGAGCGCCACGATGCGCGAGGGCACGATCCCGAGGTCGAGCAGGTGCGCCACGCGATGGGTGATCACGCGGGTCTTGCCCGAGCCTGCTCCGGCGAGCACGAGCAGCGGCCCATCGACGTGCTCGACGGCGGCGCGTTGGCTTGGATTGAGGTGGCGAAGGTCCATGCGGGGACCGACGCTTCTACCAGCTCAGGGCAGCACGTCCCAGCTCACGTTGATGCCAGCGATGAAGGTGGTCAGCACGCGCTCGTCGGGCTGCTGCTGCGGGATCCTTCGCACCGAGCTCGGGCCGATCATGAGGCCGCCCCACAGCTCCACGGCGAGGCCGCGCGGCAGGGGCTGGCGAAACCCGACACTCACCAAGCCGGCGTGATGGCCCCACTCATCGGAGGCGACCTCGCCGTCGTAGAACGGCGGCTCGAAGCGGTTGTCGCCGAACGCATCGACGAACAGATACTCGGCGCGCCCGAACGCGCGGCGGCCGTAGAGTCCGAGGCCTCCGCCGAGGCCCCACAGACCGGTGTGGATCCGATCGTTGGGCGAGATGTTGCCGACGGCCAGGCCTCGCGCGTGCGCGTAGATCATGCGCCACAGGCGAGCGCGAAGCTCGAGCTGCGCGCCCATCCCGAGGAACGATCCCTTGGTCTCGCAGCGCGCCAGCTGGGTGTCGCACTGCTCGTTGCCGATCGCGTGCGGGCCCAGGATCGGACCACCGGCGATCATGAGACGAGGGTGTTGGTAGCGCGGGGGACGAGCGCGGGTCGGAGCGGGCGCTTGCTCGGTCTCGGGCGTTGCGGTCTCGGGCGTTGCGGGCTGGGGTGTTGCGGGCTCGGGCGTCGCGGTCTCGGGCGTTGCGGGCTCGGGCGTTGCGGGCTCGGGCGTCGCGGGCTGGGGCGTCGCGGTCTCGGGCGCTGGCTCGGCTGTCGCGGGGGGGTCGACGGGAGTCTGGATCTCCGGGCTCTCGAGATCTGCGACCTCGGGCTCCAGTGCTCGCGCCGTGCTCATGCCAGGCAGCGCGAGGACGATGAGCAAGGACGAGAGCATGAACACCGCTTTCATGGTGCCCCGAGCACGCAAGAACGCCAAGCGGGGGCCAACGCGCGAGCGCGATGCGCCTTACACCGGTAGCGAGCGGCTAGCCCGGGCACAAGGGAGAGGTCGTGCCGCCGTCGGTGCCGCCGCCGATCGGCGGCTCGAACACGTCCGAGCAGTAGCTCGGGACCTGCCAGCGGGGCAGCTCGCAGCAGCAGGGATTGGAGGCGGAGCGCGCGTAGCCGGGTCGTACGCAGCAGGCGCTGTCTGCGGGGTCGATGCGGATGTCGAGGCAGCCCTCGCCACACGCAGCCTTGCAGTCACGCCCGGGCTCGCCACACACCGACTCGCAGCGGTCGAAGCGATCGGAGAGATCGAACACCTCGCCATCGCAGCGCTCGGCCGCATTGATCGGGCCGCCCGTGTTGGGGTCTACGACCTGACCGTCGAGCTGGCCGTTGCCGCACAGGTTGCAGCCCGAGCGATCCCATCTGCAATCGGAGCGGCAGGCGAGCGTGCCCCCTGGTTCGTAGTAGGTGTCGGGGCGCCCGGGCACCATGATCTCATCGCACTGGGTGCGGTCCGGCGTGCCTGCGATCGCTTCGAACTCGAAGTCGCACTCCTCGCCGAGATCCACCAAGCCGTTGCCGCAGCGTGGACACTGCACTTGGCAGTCCACGCAGGCCCAAACCTGACACACGGGGCGCGTGCGCACGTTGTTGCCGTCGCAGGCCTCGTTCTCATCGAGCACATCATCTCCGCAGCGCGCGCAGTGCACGGTGCACTCGAAGGGGTCGCAGGATGCGATCTCGTCGCCGCGGCACTGGCCCGCGAACGAACCCGGAACGCTCGGGTCGCAATCCTCGGAGTGCTTGTCGACCGTGCCGTCGCCGCACGACGGGCCGAGGTCGAGCTCGAGCAGGCACCCGGCGAACGAGCCGATGGCCAGCCCCAAGAACACGCCGACCCAACGCCGCACGCGTCCATTGTAGGCCGCCGCCGCCCGGACGTCACGAGCGGGGCCCGGCGCCGCCGAACCCCGCTCGCGCGCAGCCGCTGGGCTAGGGGGTGTCCCTCATTGCCACGCGAGCGGGTAACACCGCCCCCGGGCCGCATTGCCGTGTTGCTCGTCAGTCACTTGTACCCGACAAACTCCCTCCTCCCTCCTCCCTCCTCGCGCCTTGCCCTGCGGCCCGCTGACGGCGTT
>JBFIJN010000029.1:0-34610 GCA_041600735.1 Nannocystaceae bacterium | reverse complement strand
GGGCTGGTAGGCGAACACCTTGAGGTCCACGCCGCGCCAGGTGGGGTTGAGCTCCACGCCGTACCAGAGGTCGGCGACCAGGCCCACCACGCCCGAGCCGCGCGAGGCGGCGGTGCGCCGGCGCTGGCCGCCGCGGTAGAGCACGGCCATCCACGCGATCGAGAACACGTTGACCACCACGAAGTACGACCAGAAGCGGCGCACCAGCGAAGCCAGCGAGAGGTCGAGCACGAGCACGGCCATCCCCAGCACGATGTGGGTCGCGATCCACAGCGCGAGGCCGTTCATCTTGTAGCGCTTGCGGCTGCCGTCGGGCGCCGCGAAGCCGTCGACCACGGGGCCGGGCAGCACCAGCGACGCCCCCAGCAGCCCAAAGAAGAAGGCGCAGTAGACTACGGCCGCGTGGACGAGGTTGGGCAGCGTGACCGGCTCGAGCTCCATCGTGGCGGGGGCTTACCGCGTTTTTGGGCGCCACGTGCGGTGCTACCGCGAGGCCGGCCCGTAAAAACCCTCACGTGGGCGTGCAGCGGGCCACATTCCGCGAGCGCCGCGGCTGGTCGCCCGCGCACCCTGGCGGTAGCGTCCCCGCCATGAGTACCTCGAAGGCCTCGCTGCCGACGCCGCCGCTGGTCGATCGTGCGCTGCCGTGGCTCGGCCACGCGCTCGAGCTCAAGAAGAACCCGGTCGAGCTGCTCCAGCGCGGTCGCTCGCGTCACGGCGATCTCTTCACGCTGCGGCTGCCGGGCAGCCCCTCGACCGTGGTGATGACCGGGCCCGAGGCGCAGCAGAAGTTCTTTCGCCTGCGCGACTCCGAGATGAGCATGCGCGAGGTCTACCGGCTCATGACTCCGATCTTCGGCAAGGGCATCGCCTACGACGCCGAGCCCGAGATCATGAAGGAGCAGCTGGCGTTCTTCCACGAGGCGCTGCGAGAGTCTCGCCTGCGCACGTACGCGCAGGGCTTCATCGAGGAGGCCGAGCTGTTCTTTGGCAAGTGGGGCGACGAGGGCGTGGTGGAGATGTACGAGGTCGGCAACGAGCTCACGATCTACACCTCGAGTCGCTCACTGCTCGGCCGCAGCTTCCGCGAGCGCCTGTCCGACGAGTTCGCCAAGCTCTACTACGACATGGAGGGGGGCCTGCAGCTGCTGGCGTTCTTCGCCCCCGAGCTGCCGATCCCCGCGTTTCGCAAGCGCGACCGCGCCCGCGTGCAGCTCGGCAAGCTCATCGCCGGGATCGTGGCCGAGCGCCGCACCAAGGGCGTCGAGGAGGAGGACTTCCTGCAGACGCTGATGGAGGCGGCCTACAAGGACGGCACTCCGCTGACCGAGGACGAGATGACGGGGCTGCTGCTCGCGATCATGTTCGCGGGGCACCACACGAGCGGCATCACGTTCGCGTGGACGGGGATCCTGCTCAACCAGCATCCGCAGTGGATCGAGCGGCTGCGGGCCGAGCAGGAGCGCATCTTGGGCGATCGCACCGACCTCGGCCTCGACGATCTGCGGGCGATGACCGAGCTCGACTGGGTGATCAAGGAGACGCTGCGCCTGTATCCGCCGATCATCATGATGATGCGGCGCATGCTGGAGGGCTTCGACTACGGCGGCTACCACGTGCCCGAGGGCTCGATGGTGATGACCTCGCCCGCGGTCGCGCACCGCATTCCCGAGGTGTTCGCCAACCCCAATGCCTTCGAGCCCGATCGCTTCGGCCCCGGGCGCGAGGAGGATCGCAAGCACCCCGCGGCATGGATCTCGTTTGGCGGCGGGCGGCACCGCTGCATGGGCATCGTGTTCGCGCAGCTACAGCTGCGGGCGATCTGGAGTCACCTGCTGCGCAACTTCGACTTCGAGCTGCTCGAGTCGCGCTACGAGCCCAGCTACGAGCGCATGCTGGTGGGGCCGCGTTCCCCGGCGCGGGTCCGCTACCGGCGGCGAACGCGCAGTGCGTCCGTGGTCGTGCCGGCGGCCTGATTCTGCGCAGCCGTAGCCGCGTTCGATTGCCGGGCTGCTTGCAGCCCGGGGGTGCGGCAGGGGCGAGCGCCTACGGGAACTGGCCCGCGTAGCGCTGCATGCGGATGTCGCGGTTGGTGAAGCCCACGTCGCCGTCGCTCCACACGCCCACGATCTCGTTGGCCCCGCGGATCGCCACGTCGGGCTCCTCTTGGAGGCCCGACACGGTCGGATTGACCAGGAACTCGGTGTTGAACGCCACGCCGGCCTGGTTGTAGCGCTGGGCGAACACCCCGGTGAGCACGCCGTCGTCGGCGGTCTGCCAGGCGATCACGAAGTCGCCGTCGGCATTGAGCGCGACCACGGGGTTGTTCTGAGCGCCCGCGGTGGTGGTGTTCACCTGGAACTCGTTGCCTTGCGCGACGCCGGCCGCCGAGTAGCGGCGGGCGTAGACCCCGGTGGAGCTGCCGTCCTGGTTGTCGCTCGACCAGCTGAGGACGTAGGCGCCCAGTGCGTTCATCCCGATCGCAGGGCCCTGTTGGTTCAGAGCCGTGTACTGGTTGACCTGGACCTCGCCCGCGCCGATGGGCGCCCCGGCGGCGGTGAAGCGGCGCATGAACACGCCCACCCCGTCGCCGTCCTGCGAGTTCGATTGCCACACGACCGTCCACTCGCCGCTGTCGGCCACCTCGACGACGGGAAGGTTCTGGTTGGCGGCGTTGGCATTGTGCACGAGCTGCTCGCCGGCAATCGGCGCGCCGCCGGCATTGAAGCGTCGGCAGAGGATGTCGACCGAGACCGGCTGATCCTCCCAGCACACCACGAAGGCACCGGCGGGGGTGATGGCGATGTCGGGGCGGCGCTGCTCGTCGGCGGGAGCGGCCGCCACCACGATCTCACCGCCGATGGGCACGCCCGCGGAGGAGAAGCGTCGCGCAAACACGCCGTTGCCGCTTCCATCCGGACCCTGCCACGCGACGACGAAGCTGTTGTTGATCGCGTCGACGGCCGGGAACGACTGGTTGCCCATGGTCGTGACGTTGACGAGGACCTCGTTGGTCACGGGCACGCCGAGCGCGTTGTAGACCCGCGCGTAGACGCCGGCCCCGTTGCCGTCCTGCGGCGGGTTGGCCACGGGCCAGCTGGCCCACACCACGACGAAGTAGTTGCCGTCCGGCGACGCGGCCACGACGGGCGAGACCTGGAAGTCGGGCAGCGTGGTGTTGACCAACACCTCGTTGCCCACCGGGCACGGCTGGGCGCAGTTCCCTGCGCAGTCGACCCCTTCCTCGATGCCGTTCGCGACCCCATCGCTGCAGCTCGGTGCCTGGCAGACCCCGAGGATGCAGACGCCCTGGGTGCAATCGCCTCCGTTGCCGCAGGTGTTCCCGGGCATGCAGGTTGCCCCGCAGCTGCCGCCGCAGTCGACATCGGTCTCGTTGCCGTTGTCGACCCCGTCGTTGCACGCGGGCACGCTGCACATGCCGCCGTTGCACACCCCTTGCACGCAGTCGGAGCCGAGGTTGCAGCCCTCGCCGGGGGTGCAGGTGGCCCCGCAGCTGCCGCCGCAGTCGACATCGGTCTCGTTGCCGTTGTCGACCCCGTCGTTGCAGTCGGGCGCGGAGCACTGACCGAACTCGCACACGCCCTGCACGCAGTCGCCCGACGAGTCGCAGTCCTGGCCCGTCACGCAGGTGGCCCCGCAGCTGTTGCCGCAGTCGATGTCGGTCTCGTCGCCGTTCTGAGCCCCGTCATTGCACAGCGGGCCGAGGCACACGCCGCCCATGCACACCGCGTTGATGCAGTCGGCGCCCGAGTTGCAGCTCGAGCCATCCGGGCAGTCGTTGCACTGCGGGCCGCCGCAATCGACATCGGTCTCGTTGCCGTTCTCGATCATGTCGATGCACGACGCGGCGATGCAGGTGCCGCCCGAGCACACCCCGTTGACGCAGTCCGATCCATCGGAGCACGAGTCGCCGTTGCTGCACGGCGCGCACGATCCACCGCAGTCGGCGTCGGTCTCGTCGCCGTTCTCGATCCCGTCGTTGCAGGCCGGCACCGCACACATGCCACCGCTGCAGATGTGCGAGGTGCAATCGGCGTTCACGTTGCAGCTGCCGCCGGGACCGCAATCGGGGCACTGCGGACCGCCGCAATCGACATCGGACTCGAGCGTGTCTTGGATCTCGTTCTCGCACGACGAGGGCGCGCACTCACCATCCAGGCAGAACTGACCGCTACCGCACTGCGCGTTGTTGATGCAGCCGTTCGACGTGCACGAGTTGGGGCACGAGCCTCCGCAGTCGACCCCGGTCTCGCTGCCGTTGAGCAGCCCGTCGTAGCAGGTCGGCGTCTGACAGAACCCGCCCGCGCAGATCATCGTGTCGCAGTCGTCGTTGCTCTCGCACCTGCCGCCCGGACCACACGGGTCGCACGATCCTCCGCCGCAGTCCACGTCGGTCTCTTCGCCATCGCGGGTACCGTTCTCGCACGGCCCCGCAGGCCCTCCGCTCGAGTCGGCCGCGTCGGTCGTGCTCGTGCCCGTGTCCATGCCGGTGCCCGTCGTTTGGCCGCCCTCGAGCGATCCAATGCCGGTGCCACCGTCGGCCATGACTCCGCCGTCGTTGCACGCCGAAGCGACGAGGCACGCGGCGGAAAGAAGGAGGGGGAAGCCCGAGGCGAAGCGAGACGTAAGCATCATGGAAGGGTCACGCGTCCAATCTTGTCGGCAAGCAGACATCATTGGCGATGAAGCAGGCGATTTTCAATACTTACTTTGCATGATGTCGGGATTGAGCGGGAGCCCTACATCCCGAATTGCCCGAATGCGGATGATGCGCGGAAAACGTTGGCAATTCGCGTTTCGTGGACCCAGCGCGGAGCGGTCTTGGAATTCTAGGCGGATCCGAATTGTGGAGCACGGTGATTTCGGGTAGGAATGGAGGATGGGGTTCGGGTGCCCGTGGCATCCGGAACGAAGGGAAGTTGAGCATGCGCCGCTTCGAATGCTTCGAATATGGTTTGGTGAGTTCGGTTCTCCTGGCGCTGTCGGTAGGCGCCTGTGGAGGTGACGACGTGGCCGGAGCCTCGGGGAGCGCCTCTGCGGGGCGCACGACCGGGGATTCCGAAGGCACGAGCGGGGGTGACGGTACCGCGGGAACGGTGGCAGATGGCGTCGGCACGGGCAACGGGACGGGTGATGGCACCGCGGCCGTCGACGACACGTCGGCCTCCGCGAGCGCCACGATGGGCAGCAACTCCGCCTCCGCCACGATGGGCAGCAACTCCGCGAGCGCCACGGGTGACGACAGCGACTCGGGAGGAGGCGATCCCGGCCCGGTTCCCACGGTCTTCCCTGGCCAAGAAGTGGGGCTATGTGCCCCGCCCGGCGAGGTACGTTGGTGCTACACGGGTGCGCCCGCAACGTACAACGAGGGGCAGTGCTCTCCTGGTACGCAGCAGTGTGTCGCGCTCGATCTCGATGTGGGCGAGTGGTCCGAGTGCGAAGACGAGACCCTGCCGTCGATGGAGATCTGCGACGGAATCGACAACGACTGCAACGGCCAGGTCGACGACGGCCTCGGCGTGACCGCGTGCGGCATCGGCACGTGCGCGCACGAGGTGCCCAACTGCGTCGGCGGTGAGGAGCAGCTGTGCGATCCCAACGAAGGCGCGCAGCCCGAGGTGTGCGACGGGATCGACAACGACTGCGACGGCGACATCGACGACGGCCTCGGCGACGAGATGATCTACTGCGGCGTAGGGGCATGTGAGCACAGCGTCACCGCCTGCCAGGGCGGGGTCGTCCCGCCGTGCAATCCGTTCGAGGGCGCCTCCGCAGAGGTCTGCGACAACATCGACAACGACTGCGATGGCGCAACCGACGAGGGGCTCCCGGATCTCACGTGCGGCTGCGGGCAGTGCGACCACACCGTCCCCGCGTGTATCAACGGCTTCCCTCAGAGCTGCGACCCCTATGAAGGTGCGAGCCCCGAGATCTGCGACGGCCTCGACAACGACTGCGACTGCATCATCGACGAGGACCAGGGCAACTGGGTCTGCGGCGAGAACGAGTGCCAGGCGAGCGTTCCGCGCTGCATCAACGGCGTGCCGCAGCCGCAGAACAGCTGCATGCCCCAGGGCGGCAGCGACGAGGTCTGCGGCGATGGCGTCGACAACAACTGTGACGGGGTTGCGCCGCCCTGCGCCGAGACCTTCCTGGTGGGCACCGACACTCAGTCGCGACCCATCGACGTCATCTGGGCGGTCGACTCCTCGGGTTCGATGAGTCAGGAGATGGCGACCGTCGAGGCCGAGATCAACACCTTCGCCAACACACTGGCCGGGTCGAGCTCCTCCTCGCAGCTGCACCTCATCGCCGACCGCGGCGTCGAGTCGTTCGAGATCTGCGTCGACCCGCCGCTGGGCGGACCGGGCTGCGCCGACAACCCGGGCGCCGGGTTCTGGCACTACGACACCAACGGAAACATCAACGGCAACGAGATGGTGCACTCGAGCAACGCGCTCGGCCGCATCATGCAGCAGTCGGGCTACTGGATCCCGCGGCTCCAGCCCAACGCGTACCTGGCGTTCATCATCACCACCGATGACAACGGCGACGACCCGTCGTGGGGACCGGCGCAGGGCGATCCCTCCGAGATCGACGACTGCGTCGGCGGCTGGATCATCGATACGACCAACTCCAACGTCTGTCGCTGGGACGCCCCGGGAGCGCTCGACTACACCTCGCTGGCGTACAACTTCAACGGCTTCGGTGGCTTCGCGACGTTCATTCCCAACTTCTTCCCGGGCTACGTGGCCGCGGAGGACTGGGCGGTGTTCCCGATCATCGGCAATACCGGCACTACGGTGCTCAACGGCGCCAACGACATGTACGAGTTCAACTCGTGCGCGACCGGGGTCGAGAACGGCGAGGAGTACGTCAAGCTCGCGCTGCTCACCGATAGCCTCGCGTCGATGTTCTCGATCTGCGATGCACCGTGGGACCTGAGCGGCTTGGCCAACGACATCCTGAGCGGCGTGCCCAACGACCTCTACGTACTCGAGGGCGTACCGGCGGGAACCTGCGGGATGATCAACCCGGCCACGATCACGGTGGTCGTCAACGGGATCCCGCGGCCCCCGGCCCACTGGACCTACGACGCGCCCAGCTGCACACTGCAGATCGTGACCGATGTGCCGGTCGTCGGCGACAACGTGTCCATCGTCTACGAGAACTACTGAGCTTGGCCGCCATGAGGAGCACAAACGACCTGGACATTCGCCGCCGCGGAGCGAGCTCCGCGGCACGACGCTGGCGGGGGCTGGCTTCATGGCTGACCGCCATGGCGCTCGCCACGGCATGCGGCGGCGACTCGAGCGCAGAGGGCGAGGAAGGCGGTGGCTCGGGCATCGACCTCACCGGAGGACCCCAGTCCTCCACCACCGAGCCCGTGGATGACTCGCTCGACGACACCGCGGCGGGCAGCGAGAGCACGACCGAAGACGGCCCTGCGCTGCGCTGCAACAATGTCGACTTCGTGTTCGTGGTCGACAATTCCCCGAGCATGACCGACGAGCAGCAGTTCCTCGCGCAGGGGGTGCCGGGCTTCGTCAACGCGATGCAGAACGCGCTCCCCACCGTGGAGAGCATCCGCGTGGGCGTGGTCGACACCGACAGCTATCCCGGGCTGGGTACGTCGGAGAACCCGCTCGAGGGCTGCAACCCCGAAGAAGTCACCAACTGCAATTCGTGCAACTACCAGCTGGGCGCGCTGCTGACCAAGCCCCAGAGCGCGAGCGATCCCGACACGGACTGCGAGTTCTCCACGAACGAGCGCTACATGGACGGGACGGCCGAGACGTTCGCGAACGAGTTCGGCTGTGCGGCGCTCGTGGGCGCGGTGGGCAATCCCATCGAGCAACAGGTGGGGGCGCTCGTGGCCGCGGTGTCCCCCGAGCTCACCGCCGAGGGGGCCTGCAACGAGGGCTTCATCCGCGACGACGCTCTGCTGGTATTCCTCTTGATCACCGACGAGGAAGACAACCATGCGTATCCGCCCTCGCCACAGGGGGGCAGCGCCGGAGAGCCCCAGGAATGGTACGAGGCGTTGGTGGCGGCCAAGGGTGGCCGCGAGACCAACGTGGTGGGGCTGGGACTCGTGGGCGGGTCGCCCAAGTTCAGCGACTGCGCCGACCTCTCGCAGGGCGTCGACGGGGCCGAGCAGACCTCGCGACTGGTCGACTTCATGGGGCGCTTTCCCACGACCTTCGTGGGCAGCGTGTGCAGCGAGGGCTACGGCGACTTCTTCCAAGAAGCGCTGATCCGCGTCGCCAACGGCTGTGAGCTGTTCATTCCCTGAGCGGGGCTCGAGTCGCTGCTAGGCTCGACCCCGATCATGTCGCGACTCGAGTTGCTCGCCCCTGGGGTCTGGCGCCTGGCGCTGCGGACGCCCACGCTGCCGCCGGCCACCCGCACCAACCTGATGATCGTGGGGCACTCGCGGCTGGCCCTGATCGAGCCCGCGACCCCGTTCGGCGACGAGCGTCGCGTGCTCGACGATGCACTCGAAGAGCTCGGCGCAGAGGGCCGGCGGGTGGAGGCACTGCTCGTGACCCACCATCACGTCGACCACGTCGGCGACGTTGAGCGGCTGCGCCAGCGCTTTGGCGTGCCGCTGTACGCCCACCCGCTCACGGCCGCGCGCCTCTCGTTCGCAGTGGACCACGTGCTCGACGACGGCGACGAGCTCGATCTGGGCGAGGGCGTGCGGCTGCGGGCCACGCATACCCCCGGGCACGCGCCGGGGCACTTGGTGCTGCACGAGCTGGCCTCGGGGATCGCCCACGCCGGCGACATGGTGGCGGGCGAGGGCACGATCCTGGTCGACCCGCAGGACGACGGTGACATGGCGCAGTATCTAGACTCGCTGCGGCGGCTGGGTGAGCTGGGCACCCGCGCGCTCGTGCCCGCGCACGGGCCGGTGCTCGACGATCCTCGCGGCGTGGTCGAGCACTACATCGGTCACCGGCTGGCGCGAGAGGCCAAGGTGCTGGCGGCGATCGACGCGGGGGCGCACGGCGAGCAGGAATTGTTGGCCGGCGCCTACGACGACACGCCGCGGATGCTGTGGCCGCTGGCGGCCCGCGTGCTCGAGGCTCACTTGCGCAAGCTCGAGGGCGACGGCGTGATCGAGCGCGAGGGTGGCCGAGCGCGGCGGCGCGCCGGGGCGAGCGCGGAGGCCTAGCCAGAAATCGCCAGGGGAGGGCTTGCAGCCCGGCGTGGCGGCCCGGGCGCGGGGTGTCGATCCTGCGCGTGAACAGCCGCCCGCCTTGGGGCAGCATGCGGGCATGTGGACGCGAGCGATTCTCGTCACGACCGTCGTGCTCGTCACGGCGGGCTGTGTGACCAAGTCCAAGTATGATGGGTTGCAGCGCGAGCTCGACGACACCGAGGTGGCGCTGCGGGCGGAGCAGGAGGGCGAGCGCCAGGCGTTTGCCGAGCAGCTGCGGACCCGCGACGCCCGCGTGACCACGCTCGAGCAGGCGCTCGCAGACGCGCAGACCACCGTCGCCGGCTTGCAGCGCCAGATCGCCTCGCTGCAGGCGATGGTCGCGGCCAAGGACGCGCAGCTCACCGAGCTCGAGCAGCGCCAGAGCGAGACCGAGCGCGAGCTGGCGGCGGCGCTCAAGAAGCGCTCCGATCTCAAGCAGTCGCTCGACCAGATGTCGGCCGCGCTCGAGGAGCTGCGTCAGCGGCAGGCCGCGGCCGACAAGCGCGTGGCCGAGTATCGCGACATGCTCTCCCGCTTCTCCTCGCTCATCAACGCCGGCAAGCTGAAGGTGAGCATCATCGACGGTCGCATGGTGCTCACTCTTCCCATGGACATCTTGTTCGCGAGCGGCAAGGCCGACCTCACCCAGGAGGGGCGCGCGTCGCTGCTCGAGGTGGGCGCAGGCCTGGCCACGATCGTGGATCGACACTTCCAGGTCGAGGGACACACCGACAACGTGCCGATCAAGACCGCGAAGTTCCCTTCGAACTGGGAGCTCGGAGCGGGGCGATCGCTCGTGGTGCTGCGCGCGCTGGTCGAGGGCGGGGTTCCGGCCAAGCAGCTCTCCGCGGCCACCTACGGCCAGCTGCGGCCCGCGGCGAGCAACGAGACCGCGAGCGGGCGCGCGGCGAACCGGCGCATCGAGATCGTGGTGGTCCCCGACTTGAGCACGCTACCCGGGTACGACGAGCTCAACCGCCTGAGCAAGGGCGGGCGCTAGAGCGAGTCAGGGGAGCGTAGCCACGTAGACGCGGCCGTCGGTCACTCCACCTTGGGCCCACGCGACCAGGACGCGGCCATCGTCGGGGTCGAGCGCGAGCTGAGGATCGGGTGCGAGCCCGAGCTCGGTGGTCGAGAGCGGCTCGGCGGGCAGCCACGCATCGGTGTGGGGCTGGTGCAGGCGCGCAAGGACTTGCCACCGTCCGTCGTGGCCCTCGCCCCACACCACGGCCGCGCCGCCGTCGGGGCCGATGGCGAGGGCCGGGTGCACGGCCTCGGATCCCGTCGCCGACAGGCGCAGCGGCTCGCCCTCGTCGCGCGCGCGACCTCGCCATGCGAACACGGCGGTGTCGCCCTCGCGGGTCTCGAACCATGTCACCACCATCGTGCCGTCGGGCGCGAACGCGAGCTGCGGGCAGCGGGCGTAGGCGCCCGGTCGCGAGAGCGAGTCGGCCAGTGATGCGGGCACGGTCCAGGTCCCGTCGGGCTCGCGGGTTGCCAGGTACACCGGGAGATCGGCCTCGCCACGCTGCTGGGTCCACACCACCGCGGCCGCTCCCGAAGCGTGCAGCGCGGGCCAGGGGTTGGCCTGGGCGTGGCTGTCGACCGGACCGCCCGGGGGAGAGATGAAGCCGTCGGCGGTCGGCCGTGCGAAGGCCTCGCCGGGCTCGCGACGCTCGCTCACGTAGACCATCAAGTCGTCGACCGGGGCCTGGTACCAAGCGACGAGCGCCTCACCATCCTCGCCCACCGCGAGACGCGGGGCGTTGGCGTAGTTGACTGCGGGCGACAGCAGCTGCGTGGCGGTGGTGGGCACGATGAACGGAGCGGAGGGTCGATCGCCCGCGCGCAGGGCCATGGCTACGCCAAAGTGCTCACCCGTCCACTGGTTCCACAGCACGAGCGCTTCACCGTCGGAGCCGAAGTGAGCGCGCGGCTCGTAGGCGGTCTCGCTCCACGACAGCGGGCTCTCGGCCGCCGGCCACTGCCACGCGCCGCTGGGATCGCGGGTGGCCAGATACACCGCGCCGTCGGTGCGCTGCTGCTTCCAGGCCAGCAGGGCCCGCCCATCGCGTGCGAGCGCGACGGCGGGCTCGAGCCCGCTGCCTTCGCCGGCGCTCACCTCGGTGAGCGCCCATCCATCGCCGTCGGGCTCGGCCAGCACCACGGGGCCCACGTCGTTGATCCGCGTCTGCGACCAGGCGACGAGCGCGTCGCCGGGCCGACCCACGGCGACCTGCACATCGCGGGCGCCGGGCTCACTCAGTGCGTCTGCGGAGTCCGGCACGCTCCACCCGCGCAGCACACAGCGATCGCCTTGGGCCCGCGTCCACGCGGGGCATGCATCGTCGGCGGGGGCGATCACGCAGGCGCTCGCGCTGGCGAGCGGCACCAGCATCACCACCCTCGCCCGCGTCGCTGTACCCATCCAGATCATGGCGCGGATCATGGCGTCACGAGGCGACGTGCGCGGACCAGCGAGGTCAGGAACACGCGTAGCGGCGCGCGCCCGGGGTCGTCGAGCTGGGCGAACGCATCGGCCGACGCCTGCGCCTCGCCTCCGTGCAGCAAGATCGCGTCCTCGAGGGTGGGAGCGCGTCCGTCGTGGAGATAGGGGCGGCTGCGCGCCACGCCCCACAGCGGTGGGGTGAGGAACTCGTCGGCCGGGACGCCTTGCTCGCTGCGATCCTCGGCGAGCGCGGGGCCCATGCGGTGGCGTCGAAGATCGCTGTAGAGCCGTACGCGCAGCGTGCCGTCCTCGGCCGCAGGTGCGAGGCTCGGCTCGGCGCCCTCTCGGGTCGCGTCGATCACGAGCGAGGGCCCTCCATAGCGGTGGGGCAGCACCACGCGGGCGCTGTCGAGCGGGAGCTCGGGTACGTGGCAGCGCGCGCACCCGAGCGTCTCGAAGTCCACACGCCCCCGCGCCCACATGCTCACGAGGTAGGGATCGTCGGGCGGCTGCTCCTGCGGGAGCTCTTGCAGGGCCAGGAACACGCTCAGCACGGTCACCTGACCCTCGTTGATCTCGTCGGCCACGCCGTCCCCGTCGGGGTCGTCGTCGCCGTGATCACCCACGCGCGCCTCGTCGCCCTCGATCACCAGGTGCTCGCTCTGCAGCCCGTGATGGATGAGCAGCGCGTCTTCGGCCGCGTCGCGAATGCTGGCGATGGTGCCCTTCCAGCCGAACGGTCGCACCACGAGGTCGGCGTCGATGCCCTCGAGCTCATCGGTGTCGACGGTGCCGTCGGGGTGGGCCGTGATCGCGCCGAAGCCCACGCCCTTGGCCTCGAGCGGGATGCGCACCGCGTAGTCGTGGGAGGCGGCGAAGGCCACGGTGTCGTCGCGGAGCGACTGGAGCTCGGCGGTCATCTCGAGCGCGAGTCGCTCGCGCACGCCCGCGCCGGTGAGCGCAGGCGGATTGCGAGCCACCGCGCTCGACGCATGGAACCCGTCGCCGCGCAGCATTGCGTTGTCGGCCGCGTCGCCGGCCCCGGCCAGCCCGCCTCGCCAGTGGCACGAGCTGCAGCTCGTCGCGTCGGGGCCCCCGCGACGCCCGTCGTGGATGCGACGCAGCAGCGGGCCGTCGCCGCGGCCAAAGCCGCTCTCGCGCGAGAGCTGCAGCGTGAACAGCTGCCCGCCCAGCTGGTAGAGCTGGTCCACGCTCCACACGCCCGCATCGATCTCGACCTGGAGCACGCGGGTGGCCCCGAACAGGTGCCCCGGGCTCACGGCATCGAGGAAGCGATGCTCGCGTCGCCACGCATCTTGCTGCATGGCCAGCCGGGCTTGGGCCACGTCGTCGGTCGGTCGCTCGCGGGTGATGGTGCCCAGCGCCTGCGCCGATCCGCGATCGACCGAGCCACCGAAGCTCGACGCATCCCCGCACGCGGCGGCCGCGAGCGCCAGCGCGCAAGTCCAAGCCCTCGCAGCCACGCTCATCGCGGCACCCTCAGCCGTGGGGCCCGCGACAGCGACAAGAGGAACACGTGTACGTCGGCGCGCGCTTCGTCGGACAGCTCGGTGAACGCAGCTCTCGAGGCCTCGGCCTCGCCGCCGTGGGCGAGGATCGCCTCGACGATCGTCGTGGCCCGGCCGTCGTGCAGGTAGGGCGGGGACTCGGCCAGCCCCCACAGCGGGCGGGTGAGGAACGTGGCGGGCGGTGGCGCGCCCGCGGGTCCTTCGTGTGGATCGGCGAGCTCCGGGCCCATGTCGTGACGGCGCAGATCGCTGAACAGCTGCACCCGCGCGCTCGAGCGCGGCATGTCGCCATCGAGCAGCAGGTTGAACGTGACCGGGGGTCCCTCGCTGGTGTCCGAGTACTCCGCCCAGATCGGCTGGCTGAGCGTCAGCTCGCGGCGATGGCACTCGGCGCAGCCGATCTCGTCGAAGCGGGCGCTGCCGCGCGCCCAGCGGTCGCGGAGCCCCGGGTCATGGGGCGGGATGATCTGCGGGGTCTCGAGCAGCGCCAGGTACACCGCGGTCGCAGTGAGCAGCCCTTCTTCGATCTCGCGCGCGCGCCCGTCGGCGTCGGGGTCGAACCAGTCGGGACCGGGCCCGAGTCGCTCGGGGTCGGGCTGCTCTTGGTGGCCGAGCGCCAGCACGTGCGACTGGATCCCGAAGTGCACGAGCGCCGCGTCTTCGACCACGCGGCGCAGCGTGGGGAACGTGCCCTTCCACCCGAACGGCTTGACCACGAGATCGCCGTCGACGCCCTCGATCGCGCGGCCGTCCACGCTGCCATCGGGTCGCGCCTCGAGCTGGCCGAAGCTCACCCCCTTGCTCGACAGCGCCACGCTCACCGGCTGGCCGCTGGTCACGGCCTGGGTCGCGGCTTGGTCGCGGGTGAACTGGAGCTCGATCGTCATCTCGGCGGCCAGCGCCTGCACGTACCCGAGCCCGATCACCGCGGGTGGGTTGCGGACCACCGTCGAGCGGATGTCGTCGCCGTCGCCGAGGAGGAACGCGTTCTGCGTGGCTGCCCCGGCTCCATCCTCGCCGCCCACCGAGTGACAGCCCCGGCACGAGAACGAGTCGAGACCGCCGCGGCGGCCACGGTGCACGCGCTGCATCGGCACCGGAGCGCCCGCGTCGCCGTAGCCCTCACTGCTGCGGAACTCGTGGCCGAACAGCGCGTCACCGAACTGGAACAGGCGCTCGAGATCGTGGAGCCCGGCGTCGATGTCTTCTTGGAGCACGAAGATGTGCTCGGCATCCTCGCCCTTCTCCAGGGCCTCGAGGTACTCCTCGAAGCGCTCGCGCTCGTGGACCTCCAGCGCGTCGTCGACTTGCTGTCCGAGCTCGGCGTCACTCGGCGGATCGCCGCCAGGCCACGGTACGGGGTCGTCGCCGCCGAGCGCTGCGAGGAGCAGCATCGACCCCGCCGCGATCGCCCTGCGAGCCCCTCGGCGACGAGCCGCGCCCGTCGCCGAGGTCGCGGGCGTGCTCAGCCTTCGGGCATGCATGGCGGGTTGCAGCACAGGATCGCGCGCATCTGCGTCCCGCACTCGAGCAGCCCGGGCTGCGTGTGACTCCCGTCGACCCCGTCGTAGAACGTGTCGTTGTCGAGGAAGTAGGTCACCGCGCCGCCGGCCAGGATCGTGGCGTACTCACCGTCGGAGATGTGATTGGTCTGGTAGGTCCAGTCCACGCAGCGACCGCCGGTGCCCGGCGCCGAGTTGGCGGCCATCACCTGCGCGACCGTGGTGCGGTGGATCCACGCGTTGGTCCCCGCCGGGATCGCGGCCAGCTCGCCAGCGGCCTCGGCCAGCAGCACCTGCTCGTAGTCACAAACGGTGACCTCGTTGGGCATCGGCGCACCCACGGCGGTCGCGGCCTGGCGGCAGAGGTCCTGCCCGGCCGCGAAGCCGATCAGTGCGCCGCTCTCCCAGCGCGAGGCGATCGAGGGCACGTTGGCCACGTAGATCGGATCGTTGGCGCAGGTATCGGCGCCGGTCGAGCTCTCGCCCAGCGTGTCGTCCACGGAGCCGCAGTCCTGCGGGCACACCGCGGGGCACTCGCCCGGATCCTCGACCCCGTTGCCGCACGTGCTGCCCGTGGTGGTGCCGTCGCCCGAGGCGCTGTCGATCTCGGTGTCGGCCACGGTCGCGCTGCCGTCGCCAGTGGCGTCGCCGCACGAGCACGGGCCGAAGGACGCGCCATCGGGCGAGCACTGCTGCACGCCGCTGGCTCCGCCTGGGCACGCGCACCCGACTTGCTGACCGGGCACGCAGGCGGCTCCGCTGACATCGTCACCTCCTCCGCACGCGAGCGCGATGCTCCCCAACAGGCCCAGCGAAAGCCCCCCCAGTAGTCGTCCCAATAGTTGATAGCCGTGCATGATTGATGATCCGGTCCTTGGCCGAGGGCCGCGCGAAGCCACCCCCCGGACAAGTGTCGCCGCCCGGGTCGCAGTGGATCAACGCTAGACGGCGCGCCTCGCCCAGAGCATGGACACCCGCTTGGCCGGGCCTTTCCGGGGGCGCGGTCGTCGGCCCGCCCGGGGTTGGAGCCGGCCGGGAGGCCTTCAACCGCCCCAGCGTGCTGCGTCGGGGGCGCCCGCATCGAGCCAGGCCTGGAGCAGCGTGTAGTCGGCGGTCGAGAGCGAGCCCATGTCGAGGTCGTCGCAGTAGAAGGGCGGGGGCATGCCGAGCTGGACCACCGCGCGCTGCTCCACGCGCAGGTACGTGAGCGTGCCCATGAACGGCGTGTGGAATTCCTCCCACGTGCTCATGCGCATCGCTCCGTTGTACGCGGGCACCTCGGGATCGAGTCGCGCGGAGTCGACGTAGTGGCAGCCGCAATTGCGCTCGAGCGCGTCGCCGATCGCGACCGGCAGCAGCGCCGCCCCGTCGCCGGCCTGCACTGGGCTGCGGGCGCCGGGCACCAGCGCCTCGATCGAGCACTTGAGCGGCTCTTCGCCAGTGCCGTCGCCGCTGCCGGTGGCGCAGCGCTGCTCGGTCTCGGCCACACACGTGGCGTCGCACTGCTCGGCGGTGGTCGCGTCGGCCCAGCACGTACCCGCGGGGCCGAACTCGAGCTCGGCCTCGGGCAGCAGCGCGGGCTCGTCGGCGGCGAGGCACTCGAGGTAGTCGGCACACGCCGCGGTCTGGGTGAGACCGCCGCTGGAATCGGGCGCGGCGGAGCTCGAGCTCGAGCTCGAGCTCGAGCCGCTGCTCTCCGAGGTGCCACCGCCAAGCGGCGGCGCTGCACCCAAGCACCCTGCGAAGATCAGCCCCAGCAGCGCTGCGACCTCCCCCGGCGCCCTCGCGCGGCCCTCGTGCTCGCCGGTCCGGTGCCGCCCCACGCGAGCCCAGTCTATCAGACCCCTTGGCCCGTGCGCTGCACGGTGGGCGCGGCGAAGGCGAGCCGGCGGGTCATCAACGCGACGGCTTCCTCGCTGTGGTCCACGAGCACGAAGTCGCGCCCGGCCCGGGCCGCGGCCTCCCCGGTGGTCCCGCTCCCCGCAAAGAAGTCGAGCACGCGATCCCCGGGGTTGCTGTGCACGGCCACGATGCGCTCCAGGATCTTGAGCGGCTTCTGCGTGGGGTAGCCGGTGCGCTCGCGGCCCGCGGTGGGCACGATCGTCTGCCACCACACATCGGTGGGCGTCTTGCCGCGCGCCGCCTTCTCGGGCCCCACGAGGCGCGGAGCCATATAGGGGATGCGGTCGATCGCGTCGTAGTTGAAGGTGTAGTGCTTGGGATCGCGCGCGTACCACAGGATCGTGTCGTGCTTGGCGGGCCAGCGCCGCTTGGGGCGGCCGCCGTAGTCGTAGGCCCACACGATCTCGTTGAGGAAGCACTCGCGTCCGAAGATCGCGTCGAGCAGCACCTTGCAGTAGTGCGACTCGCGGTAGTCGATGTGGAGGAAGAACGAGCCCTGCGGAGTGAGCAGCCGATGGGCGTGGCGCAGGCGCGGCTCGATGAACGCGAGGAAGTCATCGAACACGTCGGCAAACGCGAGCGAGCCGAGCGGGGTGCTGCGATAGCGGCGGCCGGCGAAGCCCACGCGATCGCCGTCGTCGTCCTGCTTCACCTCCAGCCGGGTGTGCCGCTGCTCGTGCCCGGTATTGAACGGCGGATCGATGTACACGAGTCCGAAGCCACCGTCGGGCAGCGACGGCAGGACCTCTAGGTTGTCACCGAGGATGATGGTGCCCATGCCGCGAACGCGCGGGAGACCTTACCCAATGGTCGCGATGGGCGTAAGGCGCAGGTCGGCGGCGGGCTGGCCAAGCGCCCGCGCTTCGCGGTATCCCCGAGCGGTGGGGCTTCCCTCGATCCGAGCGGCTGCCGCGTTCGTGCTCGCGTCGCTGGGGCTCGCGGGCTGCCGCGCGCCCGCGCTGGCTTCGCCCGAAGAGAGGGTCGCGCCGCCCGAGCCGCGGCCAGAAGTACCCAGCGAGGGCTTCGTGGTGCTGCCGTGGGGCACCCAGGTCTATCTCGAGCCCCGTACCGGCGCAGCCTCGGCGCGCCTTGGTTGGCCGGCCGCCGCGCCGCCGCCGTGGCCCTCGCCCGGCTACGTCGCGCGCGTCGTGGGGTGGCGCGACGGCTTCGTCGAGATCTCACCGATCTTGGAGAACCGAGAGCGGCACTGCGGTGCGGTGCTCGAGGGCGAGGTGTTCGACGTGCGCCTCTACGTCTCGCCGTGGGCGCTCACGCCGTTGCTCACTCGCGTGGTCGACACGGCTCACGAAGACGGCAGCACGTTGTCGCTCAACCCCGGCGCGCTGGCGCAGCCGATCCCCGACGACGCGGAGGGGCGCTGGGCGGTGTCGGCCGGAGGAGTCCGCGTGCGTACGGTGCTGCCCGACGATGCGGTGGGGCTGGCCTACCTCCCGGCCGCCCCGATCTCGGCTCCGTCGCAGGGGTCGTGGCAGATGCCCGAGGGGCGCCCGTTCTCCTACGAGGGCTGGCCGCTCGAGCTCGACCCCAACCTCGGCTACCAGGTCTCGATCGTCTCCGTGGTGTCGCACTCCGAGAGCTATCGCGTGGAGCTCGTGAGTCCCTGCGCCCGCGTCGTGGCCGTCGCCGCTCAGGAGCCGCCCAGCTGGCAGCCGGAGGTCTTCTTCGAGTTTGGCCTGGGTGCGCCCGAGCCCGTGCCGGAGGAGCTGATCGACGAGATCATCGGACCGCTCGACTTCGACGCGATCGGCGAGCTTCGCAGCGGCTCCATGGAGTCGGGCCAGCTCGGCGGCATCTTTACGGGCGCTGTCTTTACGGGCGGCGTCCGTCCCGAGCGCGTGTTCGAAGCGGGGGCGCCCCTCTATCTCAGCGCGGCGGGACCAGTCGCGGGCACGCTCGCGCACATGCGGGTGTTCAGCGAGGATGCCTGGGCCGCGGGCGATCGCATCTGCTTCCATACCTCGTTCGGCGCGCACTTCGAGCCGCCGCTCGCGGTGTGCCTGCCCGCGGCCGAGGCCCGCGTGCGCAACCCAGCCGTCGATGTGCACGACTTCGGAGGGGCGACCGTGCTTCCGGGCGCGATCCAGATCACCGGAGCGCTGGCCGAGCCCGCGGTCGCGAGCGCGCTGCGGCGGCATCGCTCCGATCTGCGGCGTTGCTGGGGCGAGGCGCTGGGCCAAGGCGCGCAGGCAGGAAGCGAGCTCGAGCTCGCGCTCGACGTGAACGGCGAGGGCGCGGTCACCCACGTGCGCCTGCGATCCCCGTGGATCGCCTCGTTCACCGACTGCGCCGTGGCGAGCGCGCAGCAGTGGACCATGCCGGCCCCCGAGGACGGCAAGCCGGCCAAGGTCGTGTTCTCGGTGAGCCTCGCGCGGCGCTAGCCGCCGGGCCCGGGTTCGTGGGGCGGGCTCAGGGGTCGGTGATCAGCAGGCTCACGTTGTCGCCGAGCTCGTTGGTCACCATGATGTCGAGCGCGCCGTCCTGATTGAAGTCGCCCAGCGCGACCCCGGTGGGCAGCATGCCGGTCGCCACCGTCGCGACGAGCGTGAAGCTGCCCAGGCCGTTGCCCTCGAGCACGCTGACGGTGGCGTCGCCCTGGTTGACGATCGCGAGATCGATCTCTCCATCGCCCGAGAGATCTCCCGTGGCAATCGCCACCGGCAGGTCCCCGGTGGCGAACGGGATCCCACCGCCGAAGCCACCCACCCCGTTGCCGAGCAGCACGGTGACCAGATCGGTGGTGCTGCTGGTGACGAGGACGTCGAGGTGACCGTCGGCGTTGATGTCGACCACCGCGAGCGCCGAGGCGTTGCCGAGCACCGCGGTATTGGCCGGCGCACCGAACAGCCCGAGGCCGTTGCCCGCCATCAACGTCAGCGAGCTACCGCTCGCCAGGACCACGTCGAGGTTGGCGTCGTTGTTGAAATCGGCCACGGCCAAGCCCTGCGGCGAGGCGCCCAGCGCAAAGCTGGCGTCGGTCCCCAGACCGCCTAGGCCGTCGCCGAGCAGCAGCCCTAGATCGTTGGACAGCGCATTGGCCGTGACCACATCGAGCACGCCGTCTTCGTCGAAGTCGCCCGTGGCCACGCCACGCGGCCCGTTGCCGGTGTCGAACGTGGCCGCCGCGCCAAAGCTGCCCGCGCCATCGCCCAGCAGCACGCTCACCGTGCCACCGGTGGCCTCGGCCACCAGCAGGTCGAGATTGCCGTCGCCATCGACGTCGCTGGCCGCGAGCGCGCGTGGACCGTTGCCGGCGGGGAACGAGACCTGCGCGCCAAAGAAGCCCGCGCCGTTGCCCAGCCGCCGCGTGACATCGTCGCTGAGCTCGTTGGCGGTGACGAAGTCGAGGTCGCCGTCGCCATCGAGGTCGAGCACGAGGATGGCGGCGGGTGCATTGCCCACCGCGATGCTCAGGCCTTCGAGGTAGCAGTACTCGCCCGCCTCGACCACGCCGTTGCCACAGACGGGGTCTCCACCGCCGCTGGTCGAGCCGCTCTCGCTCGAGCCACCGCTCGAGCCGTCGGTGGTCGAGTTGCCCATCGTGGGGTCGACCGAGGTCGCGGTGGTCGACGTGGGCCCACCGCTCGTGCCCGACGATCCTTGGGTGTCCGAGTCCGAGCCCGTGCCGGTCCCCGTGCCGTCGTCGCCGAGACCCTCGATGAGCCCGTAGTGGAACGAGAGCTGGGTGTCGTTCGCCGTCACCGTGCGCGCGGCTTCATCGGCGCTGACCCGCGGCAGCTGCTCCCAGCGCCCGGCCACGTCGATCACGATGGCCAGGTTGGCCAGCTCGCGCCCGGTCACGTCGGCCGCCGCATAGCGGTACGTCACCGTCGAGCTCTCGAGCAGCCCGATGTTGGGCTGCACGCGATAGGCCGGCCCGATGCTGGCGGGTGCATCCGCGCTCTCGGAGATCGAGATCAGCGTGGCCTCGGCCAGGGCCCCCGACGGGATCACGATGGTGAGGTTGCCGTCCCCCGAGAGGATCGTGCCTCCGCTGGGTCCGATCTCCACGGAGACCGTCCCATCGGGCATTTCTACTGAGCTGCCTTCGCAGGCCGCAGCCAGCGCGATCACCGCAGATGCAAGGAGACCCCCCACCTTCACACGCATGTGCGCATGCTAACACGAGCGGGGGGCCTCGAGCGGGAAAGATGCTCGGCGGCTACGGCTCGGCGCCCTCGAGGATCCACTGCTCGATCGTCGCGCGGTCGCCCGCGCCCAGCATCGCTTGGTTGAGGGGCATCTGCGAGCCCTCGCCCGCGCCGAGGGTGCCGTTGACCTTGTGCAGCAGGTAGCTCTGGTCGGGGTCGCCCGGCTCGACGCGGTTCTGGTCGTTGTTCATGTTGGCCGAGGGCACCCCGATGAGGTTGTCGTAGGCCGTCGCGGCATCGGGCATGGCGAGGCTCCCCGAGCTGCCGTTGACGTGGCAGCTGCAGTTCGCCGAGATGATCGGATACACGTCGAGCGCGAAGCTCAGCGTCGGCACTCCGGTCGTGCCCGGCTCATCGGTGGTGCTGCCGGGCCCCGCGGTCGTGTCATCGGGGTCGGTCGTCGTGGTCGGTCCGGTGGTGGTGGTGTCGTCGGGCGCCTCGGTGGTGTCGCCAGGCTCGGTCGTCGTGGGGCCCGCCGTCGTCGTTCCCGGGTCGCTCGTGGCGGCCTCCGTAGTGCCCGCGCCTTCGTCCCCCGTGTCGTCACTGGGGCAGCCGCTCATCATGCATCCAAGGCTCAGGCCAACGATTAGTTGCAGTCTCTTCATGGTTCTTTCCTTCTTCGTTCCGTGGGTGGGCCGGCACTAGGCCGGCTCTTCGGTCGGGTCTTCTTCGGGCTCGCCGGGCTCGGCGGGCTCGGCCGCCGGCGCCTCGGCGGGCACGGCCGCCGGCGCGGCGCGTCCGCTCGGGGGCAGCGTGGGCTTGGCGATGTACTCGGTGGGCAGCTCGCCCTTGAGGCTGCCGAGGAACGCGAGCAGGGCGGAGAGCTCCGGCTCGCTCAGCTCGCCCTTGGCGAGCTGATGGACGGCCATCTTCTTCACGATCTCGTCGAGCGTGGCGATCGAGCCGTCGTGCAGATACGGCGCGGTCTCGGTCACGTTGCGCAGCGACGGCACCTTGAACACGAACTCGTCGGCCTTGGAATTGCTGAGCTTGGCGCGTCCCGTGTCGGTCAGGCCCTCCCACGGCTTGACGGTGCCCAGCTTCTGGAACATGCCACCGCCCACGGCGGGCCCGGTGTGGCACTGGATGCAGCCCACGTTCATGAACAGGTCGAGGCCCTCGAGCTGGTCGCCGTCGAGCGCGGTGATCTTGCCGCCGAGGAACGCATCGAACGGCGCGGGGGTGGTCAGCTGGCGTTCGAACGCCCCGATCGCGCGCGCCATGTTGTCGAAGGTGACCGCGTCGCCCTGGCCGGGGAACGCAGCCGCGAACGCCTCGACGTAGCCCGGGATCGAGCGCAGCTTGGCGACCACCGCCTTGTCGTCGGGCATCGCCATCTCGACCGGGTTGAGCACGGGGCCCTTGGCCTGCTCCTCGAGGTCGCGCGCGCGGCCGTCCCAGAACTGCGCGAAGTGAAAGCCGGCGTCGTAGACGGTGGGGGCGTTGCGCTCGCCCGCCTGGCCGCCGTGCCCCAGCGAGGTCTTGTTGCGCACCCCGTTCGTCTCGCGGATGTCGATGCCGTAGTGCTCGAGGTCGTGGCAGGTCGCGCACGACACGTCGTCGTTCTTCGACAGCCGGGGGTCGAAGTAGAGCATGCGCCCGAGCGTGACCTTCTCTTCGGTGATCGGATTGGTCGGCGTCTCGGCGACCTGGGGCAGCGGCGCGAAGTGCTGCCGGGCCTTCTCGAGCACCGCCGCCACCGACACCGTGTTGGGCCGCGGCGGGATCGAAGGCAGGGTCTCGACCTCGTGCCCCCCGTGCCCGGGCTTGGTCCAGCGCGTGGGAGCACCACCTGCGTTGGGATCCTGGCAGCCACCGATCGCGAGAGCTCCGAGCGCGAGCGCAGCGCCGACCAGGCTCGAGCCCCGGCCGTGCGCGCGCCGTGGGCCCAGGGAGGAGATCTGGGGCATGCCCTTTTTCATGCCAAACCCTTACTACTGGCGTCCTCCACTGGCAACGGCTCGGGGGGGCCAGATCGTGATCCTGCGGCTTGCTCGCTCTGGCCTGCGCTGCCACGATGGTGAGCGACATGCAGCGCGGCGCTTTGGCGGTGGTAGTGGGCTCGCTCCTGGCGGGATGTAGCGGTGGCGGCGCGGCGACGGTCACCGAGCGGCTCTGGATCTCGGGGGTGCCCACGGACCCCAAGGCAGAGATCTCGGCGTTCGCCACCACCAAGACCGACCAGGCGGATCGCTACGTGGGGGTGTTCTACCGCGGCTCGATCATGCGCGGCACCCACGACGTGTTCGAGTGGAGGAACGTGGGCAAGGACGACGCGGAGCTCGTGCTGCTGCAAGACAATCAGCGCGTGAAGCTGCACTTCACGCCGTGCAAGCCGACCACGGGCTTCGATCACTGCGTGGAGGTCCGGCAGGGCACCGCCAAGCCTGAGCGCTACTACTCGCGCAAGCGCTGGGTCGTGCGTCGTCCGGGGCGCAAGCGCGGGGCCGCGCTCGGTCTATTCGAGCAGGTGCTGCTCGAGGTGGCCGAAGAAGACGACGAGCTCGCCGCCGTGCTCGATGCCTCCGTGGCGCTGGTCGAGGATCCCCGCGAGTGAGCCTCACGCGGGCGCAGTGGCTCGCGCGTGAGCCATTCACGCTGGCGCTCGGGGCCGGCTTCTTCGGGTTCTTCGCGCACACGGGCCTGCTGCAGGCGCTCGAGGCCACCGGCCTGCATCCCCGCCGCATCGTGGGGTGCTCGGCCGGCGCGCTCGCGGGTGGGCTGTGGGCGAGCGGGCTCTCGGCCGACGCGCTCGCCGAGGAGCTGCTCACGCTGCGCCGCGAGGAGTTCTGGGACCCCGGCCTGCCGCTCGGCGGGCTGCTGCGCGGTCGCAAGTTCAACGCCAAGCTGCGGGGCGTGCTCGCGCGCGCCGGGGTCGAGCACGTGCACGAGTGTCGCGTCCCGTTCGCGGCGATCGTGCACGACGTGGTCGGCCGGCGCTGCCTCGCGCTCGAGGCCGGGCGCCTCGATCTGGCGATCCAGGCCTCGTGCACCGTCCCGCTGATGTTCCGCCCGCTGTGGGTCGACGGACGCCTGCTCGTCGACGGCGGGGTCTCGGATCGCATGGGCGAGGTCGCGCTCGGGCCCGACGAGCGCGTGCTGGGCCACTACCTGCCCTCGCGCCGTCGCGTGCTGCCGACCAGCCGCCAGCCGCCGCCGACCGACGTCCCCGGGCGGCGGATGATGGTGATCACCCCCGACCTTCCGCGCGTGAGCCCGTTCAGGCTCGAGCAAGGGCCGCGGGCGCTTCGCCACACCCGCGATCACATCCTGCGCTGGCTCGACGCACCCGTGCCCGCGACCGCGTGAGCCTCACCCCACCGGGTTCGTCGACGGCGTGCTGTCGCCGTCGCAGCCCCAGCCGAAGTTGTCGAGGAACACGTAGCTGTCGAGGATCGAGTCCGACAGATCGAACACCGCGAGCACCAGCGTGATCGTCTCGCCGGGCGTCACCGGGGCCACCGACTGCAACCAGCGCGTGCCCGCGTGGTACCTCATGCACGTGCCCGCGAGCTCGGGGGCGTTGCCGTTGTCGTCGCGAAAGTCGAGGAATCCGGCGTTGAGCGAGATCGGGTTGCCCGCGTTGTCGAACGAGATGTTGCCCGTCCAGCTCTCGGACTCCAGCCAGCCCACGTACATGTCATTGAACGCGCTGTTGAAGTAGTACGGGTACTCGGTCGAGAAGAACGCAAAGTCGTAATTGACCGAGTTGTTCGTCAGCGGCACGTCGGCCACGATGCGGACCTCGGTGTAGTCGAAGGCCGAGTTGCCCTGCGTGAACTGGCTCTCGATCGTGTTGGAGCAGTCGCCCGTCCCGAGCAGCGCCGGGTTCATCGAGCAGTCGCCCCCCACGTCGTTGGTGCGCAGCGGAGCGGGGAGCATGGCGCCCACGTCGTACTCCCCACCCAGGTCGTCGTTGCAGTGGGTGGGGTCGGCGTGCGCGAGGAAGTCGTCGGAGTCCGGGGTCTCCGAGTCGAGGTCGGTCGTGAGCCCGCTGCCCAGCACCGCAAACGCGGAGCCCTCGCGGGGCGCCCACTGGCCGGTCGGACCAAAGCCCGTGCGCACCGCCATCGCGGCCGGGTTGCCGAACGTGGTCACCTCGACCTGCGCATCTCCGGGGCAGTTGAGGCCGAGCGCCGAGATCATGTTGTTGGCGCCCTGATCGCAGGGCTCGTGCATCGACGGAATGCACTCACCGCAATCGCCACCCTCGGCGCAGGGCATCTCGCCGGTGGCCGCGATGACGTCGAGCTTGCCCAGCGTGTCCCCCTGGTCGTCGTCCTCCGAGGCGGCAGCCGTCGACGTGGGTAGCTGGACCCCGGTGGTCAGCGGCGTCGTCGTCGTGTCGATGCCCTCGTCGGCGATGCAGCCAGCCGTGAGGATGCCGATCGCCATCCAGGAGAAGCACGAAACAACCGATCCACGCATGTCTTCCACGCTACCAGGGGGGGCTGGCGGAGTCCAAGCCACGGACCGGTCGTCGGCCCGGATCGCTCGGCTTTTACGGCCGCGGCCCGCGTGTGCGAACGCCGAGACCGCCGATGGGAGAAAACTCCGTGTCGCGGTTCAACGGCCCTGCATGGCCTGATGGCCGCGCCACGGGCCCGTCGCCGCTCGCGGGCCTTCCCTTGCACGGCCTCGGTCGCGCGGGTGCGCGCCGCGTCACGTGCGTTCGGTATAACCCGCCCTCCATGTCGCACGATACGCCGACCCGCGCCGCGTCCGGCCCCGCTGAGGCCGCCGCTCTCTTCGCAAGCCTCGGCCCTCGCTTCGAAGCCTTCTGGCGCGCGCTCACTCGACCCGTCGTGTTCTTCGACATCGAGGCCACCGGCACCGACCCCATGTCGGATCGGATCGTGGAGCTCTCGGTGGTGCGCGTGGAGCCTCCGCCGGCCACGCTCACCCCGCCCCGCACCTGGCGCATCAATCCCGAGATGCGCATTCCCTCGGAGGCGAGCGAGATCCACGGCATCGTCAACGATGATCTCTCGAGCGCCCCCACGTTCGCCTCGGTCGCGCCCGAGATCGTCGAGGTGTTCAGCGGGGCCGATCTCGCCGGCTTCAGCATCGGCCGCTTCGACGTCCGCATCCTCGCCGCCGAGCTCTCGCGGGCCGGCGTCGCGCTCGATCTCTCCGCCGGCCGCGTGATCGATGCGCAGGTCATCTACCACCAGCGAGAGCCCCGCAACCTCTCCGCCGCGCTGCGCTTCTACTGCGGTAGCGAGCTCGTCGATGCCCACGGGGCCGAGGCCGACACCATCGCCTCGCTCGAGGTGTTCGCCGGTCAGCTCGCGCGCTACGAAGACCTTCCGCTCGACATCGACGCGCTCAACGACGAGTCGAGCGCGCACAACGACGCCTACTGCGACAGCCAGCGCCGCTTCATGTGGCGCGACAACGAGCCGGTGTTCAACTTCGGGCGCATGCGGGGCAAGAGCCTGCGCGCGACCGCGGCCGATCCGATCGAGCGCAAGTACCTCAAGTGGTTCCTCGAGGGCAGCTTCGACGAGGACGCCAAGGGGCTCGTGCGCGAGGCGCTGCTGGGTCGGGTCCGTCGTCGCGTGGGCGGTCGTCGCCGCAGCGCGTGAGTCGCCGTAGCGCGTGAGTCGGCGTAGCGCGTGAGTCGCCGTAGCGCGTGAGTCGCCGTAGCGCGCGGGGGACCGCCCCCGCTCAGTCCTCGGGGGGCACCGTCCGCAGCGGCTCGAGCGGCCGAGGATCCTCGTCGCGGTGGATGAAGCGCAGCGAGGGGTTGGCGAGCACCACCGTCGTCTCGGGAGGGACGCTGCGGGTCAGCCACACGTTGCCGCCGATCGTCGAGCCGCGGCCGATCACCGTGTCGCCGCCCAGGATCGTCGCGCCTGCGTAGATCGTGACGTGGTCCTCGAGTGTGGGGTGTCGCTGCACCTGCGGCTTGGCGTCGGCGGCCACCGAGTGCGCGCCCAGGGTCACGCCCTGGTAGAGCTTCACGTGCTCGCCGATGACCGTGGTCTCGCCGACCACCACGCCCGTGCCGTGGTCGATGAAGAAGCTGCGGCCGATGCGAGCGCCGGGGTGCAGGTCGATGCCGGTGCGGCTGTGGATCAGCTCCGAGAGCATGCGTGGGATCAGCGGTACGCCCAGCCAGTGCAGTCGGTGGGCCACGCGGTGCACCGCGATCGCCTGCACGCCGGGGTAGCTCAGGATCACCTCCGCGGCCGAGCGCGCGGCCGGGTCACCCGCGAGCGCCGCTTGAACGTCGGCATCGAGCATCGCGCGGATCGCCGGGATCGCCTGCACGAGCGCGATGGCCAGCTCGTGCGCGCGGCGGGCCACCTCTTCCTCGCCGCACGGGCGCTCCTCCGACGGGAGCGTCATCTGGGTCTCGCACAGCGCCCGCGCGATGCTGCGCTCGAGCCCGCGCAAGACCCTCGCACAGCGCTCGCCCACGAAGTAGCGCGCGGTGAGCTCGTCGAGCTGGTCGCGCACGAAGTACCCGGGGAACAAGATCGCCACCACGTCATCGAGCAGCTGCTCGACCTCGGCGCGCGACGGCAGGTTCTGTCCGTCGAGGTGGTTGATGTTCCCGTGCTCGGCGTAAGACGCCATGATGCCGTCGATGGCAGTGGCGAGCGCGTGCTGTTCGGGGGCCTGGGTCATGGCGGCGAACGGAAGATAGCGCGGATCGTTCGCCGGCGGCCGAGCACGCGCGCGGGCGTGGCTGTTCCTTGGGCCTGAAGTGCGCATCGGGATAGGATGGAGTCGCCACGCCCCCGCCCAGGGTTACCTTGTCGGTCCCGCCGAAGTCATCGTCGCCTGCACTGCGCCGTCTCGTTCGCCATCACCTGCTCGAGCGCAGCGAGGGCATGCCTCCGGCTTCGCTCGCCGCCTTCGTCGCCGGGTGGGGCAGCGCGCTGCAGCTGCTGCGACGAAGTCACGCCGAGCTGCCGTGGGTGTCGGTACAAGAGCAGCAATGGATCGGCGATCTGATCGATGCGGTCGAGGACGCGACGACGGCCGAGCTCGACGACGAGTGAAGCTCGTGCGACGCGAACAGGGCGCTGAAGTGGCCCTCGATGGCCTTGGTGGCCATTCGAGGGGAGCTCTCCAACGCCCCGTCGTTACGCGGCTATTCGGTTTTGCGAGCGACGTTCGGCGAGGCGACCCGAGCGACGATTCGTTGGGCCTTCCGTGGGGGTTCCCCTAAGGTACTGCCCTACGGAGCGGCCGCGCAGCTCAGGTGTTCTCTGGCGGATTGCTGCGGGGCGCCACGCGCTCCGGCGAGGTTGGCGGTCGATGATCACGGGGCGTGGGCACGCCCGAAGCGGCGTTCGCCTGGGCCGCCGAGGGCCACTCGATCCGGTGCTTGAGCATCCGCCGCTTGAGAGCGTGGCGCGTGATGCCAAGAATCTGCGCGGCCTCCACGATGCTCCCGGCTCGGGTGAGCGCCTGTTGGCACAGCAACCGCTCGGCTTTGCGGAGGTTGAGGTCTTCCAAGAGGATCGGCATGGACCCAGCGTAAGTGAAAGCGAGCTGGTGGGAAAGCCATGAAGAGTGCGGACGCCTACCGTTTTGTCGCTGTTTCCTCACTGCTCAGGCGAGCAGTGTCTATTTCTAACCTCGGCCAAAGCGCACTTCGCGGTTAGTTATGGTAGGCAGATTCCGCGCGGATCCACAAAGGGACTGATGGGAACCCCGATAAAAACGAGCGTCTCTGGCCCCTTTATGCCCCGTCTCCTCGGTCATGGGGATGATCTCGCGCATATTGTGGATCCTCTATAATCGGCGGGCGGCATCGAACCGCCGGAGCAGGCGCCCGGGGCTTCGAGGCCCCGGCGGGAGCCGGCGCCGCGGCCGAGATCTCCCCCAAACCGCGCGTCGGTGCCTCAGTGTGCGCTCATGCCGCAGCGAAAAGGACGGGCGTTTTCTTCGGCCTAGGGGGCCGCACTGAGTACCATGCGTGCCGCGTCGTGGCGGATCAGGGTCGAGCATCTTCGCGCCATCCCATGCGGGTCCTGATCGTCGATGACGAGGTCAACCTGCGCTTTGCGATCGAGCGGCGGCTGCGCAAGGCGGGCATGGAGACCGGCTCGGCGAGCACCGTGCGGCACGCGATCGATCGGCTGCGCAACGAGGCCTACGACGTCGTGCTGTGTGACCTGCGCATGCCTGGCGGCAACGGCACGCAGCTGCTGCAGTGGCTCGGCAGCTACTCGCCGTCCACCAAGATCATCGTCGTCTCCGCCTTCGTCACGCCGGAGTTTCGCAAGACCTATCAGCCGACCGGACGGCTTCGCATCGTCGAGAAGCCCATCGACCTCGACGTGCTGGTGAGCACGCTCGAGGAGCTCGGCCCGCGCAAGGGCTTCTACGGCAACGCGATCGAGGTCGAGCTGTTCGACTACGTGCAGATGATCGCGCTGTCTGGGCTCGACAAGCTCGTCGAGGTGACCACGCCCACCGGCAAGGGGCTCATCTGGTTCGAGCACGGCGACATCGTGCACGTCGAGTACGACCAGTACCGCGGCGAGATGGCCTTCTACAAGCTGATCGGGCTCAACCGCGGCACCTTCAAGGAGGTGTTCAACCGCGAGGCGCCCATGCAGACGGTGGTGCGCTCGAGCACTCACCTGCTGATGGAGGCCGCGCGACGCTCCGACGAGGGCATCCTCGACGACGAGCCCGAGGCCGAGGAGCACGACGATGAGACCTCGTTTGGATCGCTCGCCGCCGAGCTCGCCGAGACCCACACCGAGCAGGTGCCCGACGACGTGTTCGACGAGCCCGAGCCCACGGCCTCCTCCACCCGGCTAGGGTTCGATCCAGGGCTCGGTGCCGACACCGACGTCGAGATCGATTTCGATGTCGATCGCCAGCTCGACGACGCCGAGCTCGACTACGTGCTCGAGTTCGACACGCCGGTCGACGAAGAGGATGTCACGCACTCGCCCTCCGCCCGCGAGCTCACCTTCCATGCGGGCTCTCCGGCGGGGCTGCCGGTGGTCGACGACGACGATCTCGTCGACCCGTTTGCCGAGCCCGAGGCGCTCGACGAGCTCGGCGAGCCGGAGCTCGACGTTCCCCTCGCGGCCGAGCCCCCCCCGCCGCCCGTGGCGACGCCGCCGACCCGTGCGCCCAAGCCCAAGCCCAAGCCCAAGCCCACGCCCACCCACAGCCCCGCGCCCGACCGGGTGATGTCCGAAGAGGAGCGGGTGGTGCTGGCGGGCCTGGCCGAGTCCGAGCCCGAGGCGCCTGCGCCCGCGGGCGGGGCCGGGATGCTCGGCCATGCCGCCATGTTCGACGACGCGGACATGCGCGCCGTAATGCTCGAGCAGTTCTGGCAGTTCGAAGGCATCAACGGCGTCGCGATCATCTCGAGCACCGGCAAGGTCCTCGCCGAGGACATGCGCAACAACAGCTCGCTCGTCACGCTGGCGGGCTTCTACATGCGCGGCGCCGCTCGCATCGCCCGCACGCTCGGCTACAACGTCTTCGACGGCGTGGTCGCGCGCTCGGTGGCCGGCCAGCAGATGGTCATGGTCAGCATGGGCGCCGCCTCGGCCGTGCTCTCGGTCGAGCCCGGCACCGATCCCGAGGCCGTCCGCGACGCCGTCATGGGGGTCGAGTGACCGTTCAAGACGCGCGCGCGCAGCTGCTCGAGCTGCTCGACGACCTCGGCGGGATCCAGGGCGTACGCGGGGCGATCATCGCCACCGCCGACGGAGCCCTGGCCAGCGGCGCGCGCAGTGGTCTACCCGCCGTCACCGCCAACGACGTGGCCAAGACCGTGCGCCGCATGACGGTGGCCTCCGCGACCGTCGGCGTGCCGCTCCAGGAGCTGCTCATCAACTTCGGTGCCGCGCGCATGATGGTGATCCCGCTGCGCGACGACGCCACCGTGGTGGTCTTGCTCGAGCGCGACACCGCGGTGGCCGCGGTGCGCAGCCTGCTCAACGTGCAGCTCGGCGAGCTCCGCGAGCTGCTCGACGCGCAGGGCAACGCCGGCGGTGATTCCAACGAGGGCGACGAGGTCGAGGACGAGATCGGTCGCATCATGCGGGGCGAGCTCGGCCCCGTGCTCGATCGCATCGCGCACCAGTTCTCGATCTACGTGGGGCGGGCCGGAAAGTCGCGCGAGGAGGCCGCCGAGCTCATGCGCGAGCAGCTGCGCGAGTGGCTGCTGTGCTGCAATCCCTCGCCCTACACGCTGCCGCTGCTCGTCGACGGCCTGGGCCTCACGCTCACCGACACGCCCACTGCGCGCGGCGAGTTCATGGAGGTCGTGCAGAACACGATCCGCAACGTGCCGATCGAGCGCGGGCGATAGAGCCGAGCATGGGCGACACCGCGGTCACAGATGGAGAGCGAACCCTCGTCGACGCCGTGATCTCCGAGCTGCCCGGGGGCGTGATCGTGATCGATCACGAGGGCAAGATCGTCCACGCCAATCGCACCGCGCGGCGGATCCTGACCGACAGCGACGACGAGCTCGAGCCGCCCTCGGTCACCGGTCGCATTCTCCAAGAGATCCGCGCCCCGCTCCACGCCATGCTCCAGGCCGCCGACAAGGCCGAGATCGTGCTTCCGCCGGTCGTGGCCGGCGAGGGCGTGCGCATCATTGGGTTCTCGAGCCGCCCGCTGGTCGAGGCGGGCTTCATGGTCGTCTCGTTCGCCGACATCACCGATCAGCGCGCCCGCGAGCGCATGGACGAGCACCGCCGTCGGCTCATCGACATGGGCAAGGTCGTCTCCTCCGTCGCGCACGAGATCCGCAACCCCGTGTTCGCGATCTCCTCGCTCACCCAGGTGCTGCGCGCCGAGGAGAGCATTCAAGCCGAGGAAGAGCTGCTGCGCGTCGTCGACAAGATCCTCACCGAGACCGGTCGCATCGGCCGCCTCGTCGAGGACCTGCTCGCCTTCGGCCGCGAGCGCGACCTCGTCCCCCGCCGCGTCAACGTGGTGCAGGAGATCGAAGAAGCGCTCGCCGATCTCCGCAACGTGCTCCCGCAGGTCGAGGGCATCCGCGTCCCCGTGCGCCTCCAGGTCTCGCCCCAGCTCCTGCTCGAGCCGCACTGGGTACTCGACACCGATTCCTTCCGCCAGGTCGTGGTGAACCTCGTGCGCAACGCCTGGCGTGCCGTGGTCATGCGCGGGGGTGGCTCGAGCGACGGCCGCGTCGAGGTCCGCATGGCGCACTACCAAGACGAGCACGGCGTGGCATGGCTCGAGGTTGCCGTCATCGACAACGGCATTGGCATCCCCGCCGAGCTGCGCAAGAAGATCTTCGAGGCCTTCTACACCCGCGACCCCAAGGGCACCGGCCTGGGCCTCGCCGTCGTGCGCCGCCTGATGCAGCAGCAAGGCGGCACGATCCGCCTCCACAGCGAGGTCGATCGCGGCACCACCTTCGTCGTCCGCGTACCGCCCCCCTCCGCCGGTCCCGACGCCGGATAGGGCGGGGAAGGGCCGCAGAGGGGTGCTGCGGGGGTGTTTCGCCGTGCTTGACGACGGGGCCCGAGTCGGAGTAGGAAACGCGCTCCCAACGCGAAGAGCGTCCTCGCCCAGGTAGCTCAGTTGGTAGAGCAGTGGACTGAAAATCCGCGTGTCGGTGGTTCGACTCCGCCCCTGGGCACCCTAAACCCCGCGCATGCGGGGTTTTTTGTTGGTGGGGGCGGGGGTCCGCGGAGTCTGCCGCGAGGTGGAGTCCAGGGGCGCACTCGCTGGCGAGGATCGCCAAGGTGCCCGACGGTCGACGCGAGTCCTGACGGGCTGCTCCGGCGCCCTCCGGCGTGGATGCACTCAAGGTTGTGCTCGAGTTGGTGCATCTTGATCGGCGAGATATAGCGGACCTGGGCTTTCCGCCGGAGCCAGCAGTTGTAGCGAACTGCCATGTTTCGCCGCTATCGTCGCAAGGGTTGCGTAGTCGGCATCTCCTAATATCTTCGCCACGGTCTCACTGCCTACCTGATGACTAGTAGATAGTTCTTCTCTTACATCTTCCCAGGGAAGATCTCCCTGTTTGCCTTCGTTGACCAAGTTGACATGCCGCTCGGTCGCGTCGAAGAACGCTTTCTCCAGCGCGGCTCGATCTCGGGTCGAGAGGGCTACATGCTCGGAAAACTCATCGAGCGCTCTGACGTCGATTCCCTTCCTGTCCGAGATCTCACGATCAAGAACCTCCTGTTGCCTCTTCTCGAGGATGCCAGAGACGCGCTCCTCGAGATCATTCTCTCCGCGGACCACTGCCTCGTCCGCTTGTTGGCCACCGTGTCGTCGAAGTCGATCAACCTCCGATCTGAGAATGGCCACTTCTTCGCTCAGCGCGCGCAGGTCCCCTTCCATGCTTGCCAACTTGGCAACGAGATCTGTCTGCTGTGGCGCCGATCGGTCGGCCACCACGTCGGTACTGCCCTCGCTCGCGTCAGCCATGGGGCTCACGGCGGGCCGAGCCATTATCGCGACCGCTACCCCGGTTGCAGCGACTGCAAGTAGTGAGGCAGTGATCCACTCTGCAGTCTTCATCCGCGCCTCATCCAACGTTCGGGGGCGGCTCGCACACCCGTCGAGAAATAGTGGGGCCGTTCTTGAGTGTCAAGCGGATTCAACCGTGCCGTGCCGTGAATGCGGATGGGCCCAAAGAGCACACACGGGACTCCATTGCCCTGACCAAGCAAGCCCAGGCCGTGCTGGTGACCGCTCTCCGCCGAGCTGCTTGCAAGCCTCGATGGTGAGCCCGATGAGGAAGTCGGGGCCGCCTGGGCCGCCGAGATCGAGCGCCGCGTGCGAAGGCTCGAAGTCGAAGGCAGTCGCGGTCGCCCGTGGCAAGAGGTCTTCGACGGGCTCTCTCGGCAGCGGTGAGCCGTGACCCGCACCGTCGCCTGCGACGAGCTCAGGCTCGAGCGACCCAGCCTCGAGCTCGACCTCGCCAAGTCACGAGGCAGCATGGGACGAAGTCCCATCGATAGCCCGGGTTGGTACACCGAGGCCGTGCCAAACCGTCTTCGTGAAGGTTCCGACCTCGGGCGAAGCCGTGCCTGACGCTCTTCGTGCGGGTCGCGACCTCGGGCGAGGCGGTGGCTGGCGCTCTTCGTGCGGGTCGCGACCTCGGCCGAGGCCATGAGCAACGCTCCCCGCCGAGGTCGCGACCGCGGACGGCGCTCACTGGGCGAAAGTGGAGAGAGTCGTCGGAGTGGCCCCTCTGTAGGGGCCCACGCTCCGGTCAAATCAACCGGTCGCGCCAGTAGCCTGGTGCTCGGCTGGTGTGCGCCACCGCGATCACGGTCCGTTGCTCGTCCACGATTGCCGTGATGAGCACGTACCGAAAGCGGTTGACCACGAACTTCCGGACGTCGTACCGCGCAAGGAAGCCCAACACCGGGGCACCGCTCCGCGGGAGGCGTGCCGCCTGCTCGACCTTGCGGATCACTTCGTCGAACAGGAATGAGCCGTAGCCGGTCCGTTCGTGCTCGTGCCACGTAACGGCGTGGTCCAGCTCGACCGTCGCGTCGGGGTGAAAGGGCAGGAGCATCAGCGCTGACCAGCCTCTGCGTCATCAGGCTTCATTGAGAACCTCGCTCCGAGAGTAGTGGGGGCGTACGACTCGTGCCCGTCGCGCCGGTGTCCCCCAGCCTGACTGCACCTCCCAAAGGTCCACCCTTCAATCTCAGATGGAAGACCCCTTGTTTGGGCCAGGGGCGGAGCCCGGTCATCGGACTCAGCCCTGGCCGAGCGTCCGACGGATCCGCGCCTCGACCTCGGTCCAGGGGACGGCCTTGACCTCCCCGCGCTCGAGCTGGGCGATGCGGCTGGACACCTCGGCCGTCCACTCGTGCGACAGCGACGTCGGCTCGGTCT
>JBFIJN010000028.1:0-34922 GCA_041600735.1 Nannocystaceae bacterium | reverse complement strand
TGGCCGCGGTGCAGCGCTTGGCCCAGGGCGTGCGGCCCGACGAGGAGCCCCCGCGCAGCGCGGAGGAAGCGGAGCGATTCCTCGCGTGCATCGAGGATGTGCTGCGTGCCAGCGCCAAGGCGTTCGTCGAGCTTCAGAAGGGGCAGGAGCAGTTCGGGCGCGAGATGGGCGTGCGCACGATCAAGGAGTTCACGCCGCTGCACGCGGCGGGCACCCCCGACAACGTGCTCAAGTACCTGCTCGACTGGCAAAAGGGCGGGCCCCACCGCACGCAAGAGCTCGTGGGCGTCTATGCCGACGTCATGATCCACCAGGTCGCGCTCATCAACGGGGTGATGGAGGGCGTGCGGAGCTTGCTCGCGCGGCTCGACCCGGCCGCGATCGAGCGCGGCGTGTCGTCGGCGTGGGGCAGCCGGGCGGCGCTCGCGTGGAAGGCGTTCACGCAGCGCTACCAAGAGCTGACCGAGGCCGATCGCAACATCACCGAGCACGTGTTCGGCCCCGATTTTGCGCGCGCCTACGCCGAGGTCGGTGGCGAAGGCTCGCGCGGGTGACCGGGTTTGCGGTAAGACGGAGGGCGTGAGACGCCCGATCGTTGCCTCGTTCGCCCTCTCCCTGTGTGCACTGGTTGCGTGCCACCCCCCGCAAGAGGGTGCCATGGCCCTGTGCTCCTCCGAGGTCGAGGGCGGCGAGGCCTTGGAGACGCAGAGCAACGATGTGCCGCCCGACATCTGGTTCTCGCTGATCCTCAAGAGCTACAACGTCAAGAGCCACGAGCCCGCTCGACCGGCGCGCGACTGCACCAACAAGCCGCTCGAGATCCAAGACGAGCAGGCCGCGGCGTGCGTGAAGTCCGATTCACCGGCGCTGCCGCCACGCGCGCTCGATGGGGACAAGGACCTCGAGCTGTTCCCCATCGAAGGCGAGGACGGCAAGGCGCTGGTGTGGGTGCGCACCGACTACTTCGAGGACGGCGATGCGCTAGGCCCGATTGCGATCGCCGAGTACCGCAAGAACGGCATCGCGATCCGAGCCCTGGGAGCGCTGCGGGCCAACCCCAATCGCGTGCGCATGCGGCTCGAGTCGATGGGCGAGGGGACCGTGCTCGTCGTCGAGAGCATGGTGTGCCCGCCCGATGATCCGGCCAAGTGCGCCCGCGTGATGCGGCTGGTGCCGCGCGAGGGTGATCGCTTCGTCGAGCGCCCGCTCTACGACGCCAAGACCAACGCATGCCTGGGGCCCGCCAAGTTCGAGCTGAGCCGCTTCGAGGAGCTCCAGCGCGACGATGGGATCATTCGCCGCTTCGAGCTCGCCCGCACCTTCGACTTCAAGGAGGGAGTCGTCACGGTCAACGAGCAGGTGACGATCAAGGACGTCGACCCCTCGCAGCCCGACGCTCCGCCCGCCGTGTTCCGCAAGGCGCAGATCGAGCGCAAGCTCCAGCTCGACGGCAGCGGGCTCAAGACCAGCGAGCCGCTGTGGGAGCGCCTGATGGCCGAGCACGGCTCGGTCCGGGTCAAGACGGAGAAGAAGCCCGACGCGGCGGCGACCGCCGACGCAAAGGGCTGAGCGCGCGTCGCTACGGCTCGAGCACGATCGTCCTCTCGGTCGCCGCCTCGACCTCGCCCCTGCGGAACGGCAGGTACGCATACTCGTCCTCGAGCCACGCCTCGCGCGTATCCCCGAAGTGGGGGCTCTGCGGGTCGGCGGAGTTCCCGGGGGGAAAGTTGCAGAAGGCCTCGGGGGTGCCGTCGGCGGCGAAGGTGGTCACCACGCGGAAGATCGCGCCGTCGTGCGAGTCGAAGCGATCGGCCACGGACCCGTTGGCGTCGAGGAAGGCGCTCGAGGAGACGTTCACGGTGTCCTCGCCGCCGTCGCTGGGCCACCAGCCGCCGTAGAGGTCGCCCCCGAACGCGTTGCCGAAGTCGGTGCCGTGGATGTCGCCCCACGTGTAGCCGGCCGGGTCGACGCTGCCGTAGCGGTTCTCGAGCAGGCTCGCCACGCGCGAGAGCGTCTCCAGCAGCACCACGTCACGCGAGGCGCCGAGCAGCCCGGCCGAGTCGGGGTACTGCTCGAGGACGGCGAGCACGGGGATCTTGATCACGAACGGCGTCTCGGCGCCGAGCACGGTGTTGTAGAGGATCGAGAGGTCGTCGCGCACGACCTCGTCGGTCAGCAACAACAGGTACAGATGGAAGGCGAGCGCTCCGGGTTGGTCGCGCTCCATTCGCTGATCCCAGGTCTCGGTCATCAGCGTGTAGAGCGTGGCGAGCTCGGGTCGACCCTGGTACGGCGCGAGCTCCGGATCGGAATCGAGGCTGGCCCATGCTTGCTCGAGCAGCGGCAGCAGCAGATCTGCCGCTTCGCTGTGCGTGTCGGTCTGCAGCGCCTGCATGTCTTCGACCGTGATCCCGCCCTGGGCGGTCAGCCGCGTGAGCTCCTCCTCGAGGCGGTGGGCACGGAACCCCGAGGCGTAGAAGTAGCCGTAGTACCAGGGGTCGTTGGACACGTCGCCGTCGAACGTGAAGCCCCACGGATCGTTGTTGGCGGTGGCGATCCAGCCGCGGCTCTGCACGCGGCTGTGGGGTAGCTGTGCGGGACCGAGGAATTGGCCGCTCCACAGGCTGCCCTCGTCGTTGCCATCGACCACCAGGAACGGCATGGGGCGCGCGCTCGGGTCGCCGCGGTCGGGCACGTTGATGTGGACGCGATAGGTGATGCCCCCGGCATCGGCCGCCACGAAGTTGAAGCCGCCCACCTCCATGAGGTCGGCCGCGGCGTCGTACTCGTCGAGGTCGCGGGACACCGCCATGGCGGTGAACGTGCGCTCCTCGGCGGTCGCGGAGAACCCGGTCCAATTGAGCAGCAGCGCGCTGCCCGGCGCGGCGATGGGGATCGGCACGATGTCGTTGGGCAGCAGCACCCCATAGCCAGGCACGTCGCGCAGCTCCAGCGTCACCGGCTGGCCGCCAGCGACGGCGATCGACTCGCTGCGGGTCTCGATTGCCACCATCTGGCCGCCCACGCGCACTTGGTTGCCCGAGAGCTCGACCTCCCACACGTCCATCACGTCGGCGAAGTTGGTGGTGGCGGCCCACTGCACGTGGCGATTGTGGCCGAGCTGGATCCCGGCCGTGCCCGCGAACGACCAGCCGATGAGGTCCAGGTCTCCATTCGCGTGAGCACTGCTGAGGTGCTGCGCATACATCAACGAGGGGCTCTCGAGCGGCTGATGCGGATCGTTGGCGATGAGCGGTCGTCCACTGGCGGTGAAGCTGCCGTCGATCGCCCAGTTGTTGCTGCCCACCTGGGGGATGTGGCCCATCGCGCGGTGTAGCGTGGCGAGGCCGGCCGCCAGCTCCTCGGGGGTGGCGGGAATCGGGGGCTGGCGCGGCAGCGCGACCCCGGGCCGCCACGGGGCGGGCGCAGGCAGCTCGTCGGGCGGCATCGTGCTCGTGGGGTAGGCCGGGCGCGAGAGCTCGATGCGACCCCACGCCTCGGGGAAGTTGCGCTGCACGATCGTGGCGAGCAGCTCGCGCTCGAGCGAGTTGGAGTTGCCCAGCATCAGCAGCTTGGCGATGGCCGAGTGATCCTGGAGCGTCCACAGCTCGGGCAGCGTGTTGGTCTCGCCGGGGCCGAAGCCGTAGGGCAGGGGTACCTCGCCTGCGACGACCTGCGCGACGCGAGCGTTGACGCCCGCCAACCACGCGACGATCCGCCGGTAGAGCTCGGGCTCATCGTCGCGCAGGCGCTCGACGTTGGCGGCACCCCAGCGCGGCAGATCGAAGATGCGCGAGATCTGATCCTGGCTCACCAGCTCGGGCCCGAGCACCTCGGCCTGGCGGCCCAGCGCACGGCGGCGCATGAGGTCCATCTGGAACAGGCGATCGCTGGCCATCTGGTAGCCCGACGCGTACATCACGTCGAGATCGATGTCCCCATAGATGTGGGGGATCCCGCGATCGTCGATCAGGATCTCGACCGGCGCGCTCAAGCCCGGGAACTCGTCGAGGTCCTCGCCGGTGGTGCCGGTGTCGTCGAGGGAGCCGCCGGTGGTGCTCGGGTCGACGCCGGTGGTGCCAGTCGAGGTCGTGCCCGTCGCCCCCGACGGGAGGTCGTCGCCGCAGCCGACGGCAGCAAGGGCGCCCGCGAGCAAGACCCATCCAGTGGTGCGCATCATCGGCGCATCATTCCATGGATCGGAGCGCCCGATGCGTGACAAATCCCCGCCTAGGCGCGCGAGGCCGCGCGGGCCCTCTTACACTTCTTGCAGGATCCCGAGGTCGGCGAGCAGCTCGTAGTAATGCTCGCCAGCGGTCCACCACTGCGCGCCGGTGGGCTCGAGCCCGGTGTGCCACAGCACCACCGCGGTCGAGAGCCCGAGCACGGCGCTCTGGATCTCCGCGTCTTGGAACTGATTGTTCGTGCCGGTGCAGCCGAAGCCGCACACGAAATCAGCGGGGTTCTGGAAGTCGCAGTGGTCGGCCTCGGTGACCCGCAGCACCCGGCCGCTCGCCGCGTCGAACACGGCGATGCCATTGTTGGAGGTGTTGCACTGCGAGGGCTCGCCCACGAGGTCGAACGCGGGCACGGCCACGCTCGCGGCTGCGGCGAGGCCGACATCCGAGTTGTCCACCATGTCGAGGCCGAGCAGCGCGATGGCTTGGTCGTCGTCGGCGGTGGCGATGACGGCCGCGAGCCCACCCGCCGAGTAGCCGGCGTAGATCACCGTCGGCAGCGATAGGCTCGTGACGAGCGCGCGCAGGTCCGCGCCGTTCTGTGGATGGTCGGTGTCGCCGAACGAGGCGTGACACAGGTTGGGCGTGACGACGCGCAGGCCCCAGCTGGCCCAGTGCTCGGCCCAGCCGGCCATGCTGGCGCGGTTGCCCTGAAAGCCGTGCGCCAGCACCACGACTGGCGCGTCGGGCATGCCCGCGGGGGTGCGCAGATCGTAGCTCATCGCGCAGCCGGGCAGCTGGGCCGACCCCGTCTCGAGGTCGACCGCGTGGGGGCCGAGCTCGCGCAGGTCGGGACCCGCCTCGCCGGGGGTCCCGGTGCTGTCCTCGGATACGGACGTGGTGTCGTCGCCCGCGGTCGTGTCGCCGGTCTGGGTGGTCGGCGACGTCGTCGAGCCATCCGAGGTCTGGGCCGAGGTCTGGGCCGAGGTCTGCGCGCCGCTGCTCGCGGGGGGCTCACCCTCGCTCGCGGAGCCGCTCTCCATGCCGCCCGAGCTGCTCGCGGCGGCGGTGCTCGTGTCGTCGTTCGCGTCGCCGCCGGGGCATGCGGTCAGCGCCAGCGTCAGCGCCGTAGCGCCCCACGCCATCGCTCGCGCCGCGATCCCCAGCTCCATCCCATCGTTCGTATACCCCATGTTCACCACGCCATCGGGGCTATCACGCCGCAACCGCGGGGTACAAGACGGGGCCACGCGGGGTCGATCACCGGGTCGCGCGGGCGTTCAATAGCGGCCATCGCGGATCGAGAACCCGTACGATCGTCCGGTTTCGTCTCGAGCGGTCTCGACGCGGGTCACGGCTCGGAGGGGGGCAGGCCCGACTCGTTGGCCGCGGGCGTCGCGTCGACCTCGTCCTCGTCGGGATGCTCCGGAAACAAGCCGCGCGCGCGTGGATCGTCGTGCAGCTCACGCTGCACGTCGTACGCGCTGAACCCCAGCCGCTGATACACCATCAGCGCGCGCGGGTGATCGGTGGAGCACGCGTGCACGGTGACCCGGCCGACGTCGTCGCCCTGCCACGCGACCTCCACCACCCGCCCGAGGAACGGCCGCCCGAGCCCCTGGCCCACGAATTCCGGCATCAGGCCGAACAGCGCCAGCGACACCTGCCCCGCGCGGCGGCGGTCGAGCTCGGCGAACCCGGCGGGGACGCCGTCGACCTGCAGCACGTGGATCTCGATGCGCTCGTCGTGAACGATGGCCGCGAGCCCAGCGTCGTCGAGCTCGCGCCGCTGCCACCACAGATAGGCCGAGCCCACCGTGTCATAGAGGTAGCGATAGAAGTGCAGCGTGGGTCGCTTGGCATGCACCAGCGCGAGCGTGCGACCGGTGATCGACACCTTCGGGTGGCGCGGCGCAGCGAGCATCTCGAGGCGAGTCGTGACCAGCTCGAGCTTGC
The DNA here is from genome assembly GCA_041600735.1 of Nannocystaceae bacterium. Taxonomy (GTDB): domain Bacteria; phylum Myxococcota_A; class Polyangia; order Nannocystales; family Nannocystaceae; genus Paraliomyxa. The sequence goes on along the minus strand of JBFIJN010000028.1, from coordinate 28,788 downwards.
CATCGGGCCGACGTGGAGGAAGCCTGAGATCCAGCATGCGGGGCGGACTCTACAGCGCTCGGGCGCGGAGCGGTGAAGCCTCTCCTCGCTCGCGCGGCCACCGTGCTACACCCGTCGCGATGGCCAAGGTGCGCGACTCCGTGGTCTGGGCTCCGCGAGTGGCCCTCGCGCACCTGGGGGATTCCCGCCGACTTCGGACTCGAGTGGTGCCGCCGTGCCCGAGGCCCTGAAAGACGCCGCGTTCACGCTCCTGGGCTGGGTGCTCACCCCGCTGTCCGTCGTGCTCGTGCTCGGCGGTCGCCGGCTGTGGCAACGCGCGGCCGCGTGGCGAAGGCGAACGCTGGGGCGCGGGCTGGCCGTGGTGCTGCTCGCCCTCGCGCTGCCCGTGGGCGGGCTGGGCGGCTATGGCCTGTGGATCCGCTACCGGCCGTTTCCGGCCGCGCTCGAGCGCACGCTCCAGCCTGGGATCGAGTATCGCCGCTTCGCGCGTCGCGAGCCGCGACCGATGGTGGTGCACGTGGCCACGATCGATCTCGACACCCCCGGCCTGGAGCTCGTGCCCACGCCGGCTCCGTCGACCGATTGCTTGCCCGCGCTCACGACCTCGGGCTTCCTCGCCCAGGCGCGGGTGCAGCTCGCGTTCAACACCCAGTTCTTCTACTCCTGCCCCGGCGCGGCCGAGCCCGACGAGATCGAGGCGGGCGAGCCCGTGCGACCGGTTGGCGTGTATGCCGTCGCGGGCCGCAGCGTCTCCGATCGCAGCTGGCACGACAGCACCGCATACATCGCGCAGGACGGCGTGATCACCCTCTACGAGCCGCCGGAGCGCCTCTACCACGCGATCTCGGGGCGCCATCGCCTGGTCGATTCGGGGCGCGCCACCGCGGCCGAGGACGGCCTGCTCGCCCCACGGGTGGCGCTCGGCTTCGATGTCACGCGGCGGCGCATGACGGTGGTGGTGGTCGATGGCCGTCAGCGTGGCTATAGCGAGGGGCTCACGCTGCCCGAGCTCTCCGCGCTGCTCGTAGAGCTCGGCGTGCACGATGCGATCGAGCTCGACGGTGGTGGCTCGGCCACGCTGGTGGTCGAGGACGACGAGGGCGAGCCGCTCGTGCTGAACTCGCCGATCCACACGCGCATCCCGGGTCGCGAGCGACCGGTGGCCAATCACCTCGGCGTGCGCGTCGCTAGCGAAGCGGGGCCATGATCGCGCGACGCATCGCCGCGGCCGGGTGCTCGTCGTCGAGGGTGATCGCACCATCGTCGCCCACCCGCACGCCGAGCCGCGCCACGGCGGCGCGCACGTCGGGGAAGCCGCGCGCCTCGAGCACCGCCTGTGCGGTCTTGGTGAACAGCGGGCGCCCATACCACTGGTCGAGGTGCTCGAGCAGCGCCTGGGCGGTCCACTGGTGGTCCGCGTCGCCGCAGCAGCGGCGCAGCTCCTTCATCGCATCGTCGAGGCTGCGCTTGCCGTCGCTCTCGAGTCGCATCTCCACGTCGATCAGCAGGGCCACGGCGGCGCCGCCCCAGTACACGCGCTGGTAGGCGCGGGTCTCGTGCATGTTCTCGCTGGTCTCGGCGAGCGTCGTGTCGACCTTCGTGTCACGGCCGCGCGTGAACCCGTCGAGCAAGCCGCGCCAGCCCTCGAGCTCGCTGCGGTGCCCGACCCGCGTGCGCATGAGCTCGGTGTAGTAGCTGACCCAGCCCTCCGCCATCCACGGCTCTTCGATGAACGGCATGCCGTGATGCAGCAGCTCGTGCACGGTCGTCCAGCCGCCGGGCAGCGCCTGCGCGGGGGCCTCGTCGTCGAGGAAGATCTGCACCGCCGCGCCACCGCCTCGCGCGGCCATGCCGAAGTACACGGTGCCTCCGCCTCCGCCTTCGACGGGGATCACCACGAGCTGCAGGCGCTCGCGGGGGAAGCGGCCGTCGAACAACAGCGCCACCGTGTCGACGGCATCCTCCACCCACGCGCGCAGCCCCGCCGGCGGGCAGGCGAGCGCCGCGTCGAGCGTGACGAGCTCGATCTGGGCGCCCGCGTGCTCGAAGCGATCGACCGCGCTCGGATCGAACACGACATAGGAGAGCCACTCGAACGCGGTGGGCTCGAGCACGTAGGTGGCCGCGGCCGTGCCGCGCGCGGGGCCGGGGAGCGAGGGCCACGGCGCCGAGACCTCCATGCCCTCGGGCAGCGAGAAGCGCAGCGTGACCTCGGCGCCAGCGGGGAGCGTGCTGGGGCGCCACAGCCACGTGCTTGGCCGCGCCATCACGCTGCGACCGGTGCGCCCCACCATGCGGTGCGTGGCGTCGTCGCGCTCGAGAGCGGAGAAATCCACGGTGTAGCGCACGCACGCGTCGTCGCCGAGCGCGGTGAGGGCATAGGCACGGCCGCGCCGGGCGAGCGCCTCGCCGTCGGAGCGGCGGACGTCGCGGACGAAGGGAGCGGCCTCCGGCACCCCCGGGATGAGCTCGTCGGGCGGTCGGCCCTCGAAGCAGATGCGCACCTCGGCTCCCGCGAGGGAGGGATCGGGGGAGACCTCGTAGTGCCAGCCTCGCAGCGCGGCGGCGGCCTCGATCGTCTCGGCCGGGGGCCCGTCGCTCGCGGCCGGCTCGCGGTGGCACGTCGCGAGCGGAGCAGCGAGCAGGGCCACGGCGAGCGTGCGAGTCGCGGTGGGCGAGGCGTGCATGCGAGCGCTCGACGATCGCATGATCGGGCGCGGGACGGGGAAGGTCATCCGCGCTCGGCGGGCCGTAGCACGGCGACCAAGTTCGGACCGTGCGCCCAACCCGAGCCGCTCACGCTCTCGAGCCAGGGGTCGAGGTGATCGAGGCGCGCGAGCGCGGCAGTGACGGCCGAGTGCCGCCAGCGATCCTTGCCCACCACCGCGCGGGCCGAGGCCACGCCCACCCCCGTAGGCGCGGCTCCGGCTTGGCGATGGCGCAAACGCCGCGCCGTGGCCAGGGAGAGGTCGAGCCCCGTCAGCAGCGATGGGAGCAGCAGCGTGCGCGCCTGAGCGCCGCTCCACATCGCGTCCACGCGCAGGCCTGCACGGGCGGCCAGAGCCGTGAGGGTGTGGCGCTGGAAGAAGCTCAGATGATCGCCGAGCTCGAGCGGTCGATAGCGACGCCCCCACAGCGGTCGCGCCACATCATCCCAGTTGGGGACTTCGACGATCGCCACGCCACCCTCGCCCAGGTGAGCGCCGATCCAGCGCAGGGCGGCCTCGGGGCGGCGAAGGTGCTCGAGCACGTGGGTGAGCGTGATCAAGGCGAAGCGCTCGGGCAGCTCGTCGCCAACCTCCACATCGATGGCCAGCACGCGATGGCCGGCCGCGATCGCCTGAGCTGCGGCGCCAGAGCGCTCGATCCCTACGGTGTCGTAGCCCGCGGCCCGCAGGAGATCGAGCAGGAGGCCAATGCCGCACCCCACATCGAGCGCGAGCGCTCCGCTCGGGGCCGGGCGCAGGCGACCACCCATGAGTCGATCGTAGAGCGCGAGCGCTTGGCGCTTGCGCTCGCTCGCGGGTCGCGGCGCCCGTGGATCGAGTGACGTAGGCGCTCGCTCGGCCCGCTCGGTGTAGAAGCCGTCGAGAAAGCGCGGACCGTAGCCCGCGGTGGCGTGCACGAGCCCGCAGCCGTCGCAGCGCACGATCGAGATCCCTCCCTGGTCGCCGAGCACCGGGCTGCGCTCCTTGGCACCGCAGCTCGGGCAGCGGTCGAGCGGCACCAACGCGGGCGCACGGGGCTCAGCGGGCACATCGCGAGGCTACCACCCGCGGCTCGAGGCCGGGCACTCGGCCCGGGCACTCGGCCCGGGCACTCAGCCCGGGCACTCAGCCCGGGCACTCAGCCTGGTGGGCTGAACCCGGCACAGGTTGCATCGATGGTCTCGATCGTCTGCGCCAGCACCGGCGCGTAATCCTCCGAGCACACGCTCGCGAGCACCCCGTGGTCGCCGAAGCTCTCGACCAGCTCGATGGCATTGATGTTGGCCGCCATGCAGCCATAGCCGGGGCAGCACCACGGGCACACGCACGAGCGGTCGCCCCACGAGACCACGCCGATCATCACGATCGAGCTCTCGTCGCCGCCCTTGGCCTGCACGATCGCGTCGTGCATCTCGGTCGTGTCGAAGAAGGGCCACGCGTCGTCGGGGGTCGCGGGGAACGGTGGATCATCGGAGACGATGACCACCACCAGCACGGCATCGGGGCGCAGGAACCCCTCGTTGCAGCCGCCGACCCCGATGAGCTCGGGCTGCAGCGCCTGCACGGTGGCCGACAGGGGCAGCTCGTTGCCCGAGCCCTCGGTACCGACCCGCCCCACACAGTTGAACACCGCGGCGAGGCTGTCTTCTTCGGTGAAGAAGCGCCGGTCGCCGACGAACGGGGTGCAGATCGCTTGGCTCGAATTGGCGCCGCCGGTCTGAGTGACGAGCGCGCCGAGCTCCTGGCAGCCCGGGGCGTTGTGCGCATAGGCGTCGCTCGTCACCACGCCCACGTGCACGCTGTCGAGCTCGTCGAGCGAGCCCAGGATCGCGTCGATGAACCCGGGGAAGCTGTCGAGCAGGTGCTGCTGGTGGTCGGCCATGGACCCCGAGTCGTCGATGACGAACAAGAAGTCGGCCTTGCGACAGCCCATGTCGGGCGGGAGATCGGCCACGCCGACATCGAAGACCGCGGGGGTCGAAGTGCTCGAGGTGGCCCCGGTGGAGGGCTCGGACCCGCTCGTGCTCGCATCCGGCTCCGGGGACGAGGAGGGGCTCGCGGTGGTCTCCGAGCTCGAGGTGCCTACGGAGCTCAGGCCTTCGGGCTCCGTGACGCCCCGGCCACCCGCACAGGCGTACAGCAGCACGGCCCCGGTGACGAGGAACGACGTCACGAGGCGAGCCCGAGCCATGATTCAGCATGGGCAGCGGAACCGCGCATCGTCAAGGAGGGGAAGGTACATTGGCCCACTCGATCCCTCGGTCGCGGTGCCGCTCGTTCGCTGGGAATAGCCTGTGAAGGGCCCTAGGTAGGCCTCCGCGACCCGGCTCGTGGACCCCCCGTCGGTGGCAGTCTCGCGGATCTTCTGCGAAGCTTGGCCCCCAGCGCGATCCTCCCGCCGGGTCCGCGCCCGAGGGGCGGCCTCCACCTCGCACGATGAACCGTCGATGGAAGAATTCCTCACTGTCAGCCTGAGCTATCCCACCGTGATCTTCACGGCCTTGCTCGTAGGCGTGTTTGCCTACTGGCTCCTCGTGATCGCCGGCGCGCTAGGGATCGACGTCCTCGACCTCGACCTCGAGGGCGCCCACGATGGCGTGGCGGAGGGCGCGGTCGAGGGCGCCGCCGAGGGCGTGGTCGAGGGCGCGGCGGAGGGCGCGGCCGAGGGCGTGGTCGAAGGCGCGGCGGAGGGTGCGGCCGAGGGCGCGGCGGAGGGTGCGGCCGAGGGCGCCTCGGAGGGCGCCTCGCACGGCGCCTCCGTCGGTCTCCTCGCAGGGATCTTCTACGCACTCAAGCTGCGCTCGGTCCCGCTCACATTGGTGCTCTCGCTGGTGATCCTCCTCAGCTGGATCCTGTGCTGGCTGGGCGTCCACTTCCTCGTGCATGGCATGGGCCTCGGACCCGCGTGGCTCATCGGTACCGCCTTGATGGCCAGCTCCATCATCGTGGCCTTTCCGGTCACGGCGGTGCTCGTGCGCCCCCTCGCCTACGTGCTCAAGGTAGAGAAGACCGTCTCCCGCCAAGACCTCGTGGGCCAGGTCGTCCGCATCGACACCAGCCGCGTCGATCACCGCTTTGGCATGGCCAAGGCGGAAGATGGCGGGGGCGGCCTCATCGTTCAGGTGCGCTGCGACAGCGCGGCCAACGGCCTCCGGCGCGGATCGAACGCGCTCGTCGTGTCCTACGACCGAGCGCGCGAGGTCTATGAGGTCATCCCCGTCGACGACGCGCCGTGACCCACGCTTTCCCTTGTTCCTTGTGCCTTGCTCGACCCGGCCGAAGTGGCCGAGCCGTTCCCCAACTCCGTCCCAATCGAGGTCGTTTCCATGTTTGACCAGTCCCTGCTGGCCACGGCCATCCTCGCGGCCATCGACGAACCCACGCTGATCGTGGCGGGCGTCGTCGCCTTGTTCGTGGTGATGCTCGTGATCGGTGTCCCCGTTCTCTACTCCAAGCTCTACCGCAAGGTCGATCAAGGCCGCGCGCTCATCGTCAACAAGATGAGCAACGTCGATGTCTACTTCGGCGGCGGCCTGGTGATCCCAGTCGTCCACCGCGCCGAGGTGATGGACATCTCGGTCAAGACGATCGAGATCGCGCGAACCGGCAAGGAGGGGCTGATCTGCAAGGACAACATCCGCGCGGACATCAAGGTCACCTTCTTCGTGCGGGTCAACAAGACCGCCGACGACGTGCTCAAGGTGGCCCAGGTCATCGGCACGACGCGCGCGTCGAACCAGGAGACGCTCGAGGAGCTGTTCAACGCGAAGTTCTCCGAGGCGCTCAAGACGGTCGGCAAGTCGCTCGACTTCGAGGAGCTGTACACGCGGCGCCACGACTTCAAGGAGCAGATCCTCGAGACGATCGGCGAGGACCTCAACGGCTACGTGCTCGACGATGCGGCCATCGACTATCTCGAGCAGACGCCGATGTCGAACCTCGACCCCAAGAACGTGCTCGACGCGCGGGGTATCTTCAAGATCACCGAGATCACCGCGGCGCAGGCCGTCAAGACCAACGACGTCAAGCGCGAAGAGGAGAAGGCGATCCGCAAGCAGGACGTCGAGGCCCGCGAGGCGATCCTAGAGCTCGATCGGCAGCAGGCCGACGCCGAGGCCAAGCAGACCCGCGAGATCATGTCGGTGCAGGCCCGCGAGCAGGCCGAGACCATGAAGATCCAGGCCGAGGAGCGCAAGAAGGCCGAGATCGCGCGCATCGACCTCGAGGAGCAGGTCGCGATCAACGAGGAGAACAAGAACCGCCAGGTCCAGGTCGCGCAGAAGAACCGCGAGCGCGTGGTCGCGGTCGAGCACGAGCGCGTGCTCAAGGATCAGGCGCTCGAGGCGATCGGGCGCGAGCGCGAGGTCGAGCTCAAGCGAATCTCCAAGGAGAAGGCGCTCGAGGTCGAGAAGAAGGAGATCGCCGACGTGATCCGCTCGCGCATCGTGGTCGACAAGACCGTGGCCGAGGAGGAGGAGCGCATCAAGGATCTGCGCGTGGTCGCGGCGGCCAAGCGCGCCAAGGAAGCCAAGGTCATCGATGCCGAGGCCGAGGCGCAGGAGCTGCTGGTCAAGGACATCAAGCGCGCCGAGGCGCTCGAGCAGGCGGCCAAGCACCTGGCCAAGGAGAAGCTCACGATGGCCGAGGCCTCGCTCGAGGCCTCCGAGCGCGAGGCTCGCGCGAAGATCCGCATGGCCGAGGGTACGCAGGCCGAGGTGGCCGCGGCGGGCCTCGCCGAGGTGAAGGTCCGCGAGGCCGAGGCGATCGCGATCGAGAAGCAGGGCGACGCCAAGGCGCGCGTGACCCTGGGCCAGATGAAGGCCGAGGCCGAGGGCCGCGAGTCGCAGGGCCTGGCCGAGGTGCGCATCAAGGAGGCCAACGCCGACGCGATCGCCAAGACGGGCCGCGCCGAGGCCGAGGCCCGGCGCGAGCTGATGGGCGCCGAGGCCGTCGGTACCGAGCAGCAGGGCATGGCGATGGCCAAGGTGAAGGAAGCCGACGCGGCCGCGACCGGCAAGATGGGCCAGGCCAAGGCGGTGGAGATCCGCGAGAAGCTGTTCGCGGAGGCGCAGGGCCTCGAGCAGAAGGCCGAGGCGATGAAGAAGCTCGACGAGCGCTCGCGCCAGCACGAGGAGTACCGGCTGCGCCTCGAGAAGATGGTCGAGGTGGAGCTGGCGGCCCTCGGGGTGCGTCGCGACGTGGCCAAGGCGCAGGCCGAGGTGCTCGGCGCGGCGATGGGCTCGGCCAAGATCAACATCGTGGGCGGCGACGGTCAGTTCTTCGACCAGTTCATCCGCGCGGTCTCGCTGGGCCAGGCGCTCGACGGCGTGGTGAACAACTCCGACACGGCCAAGAAGCTGATGGAGGGCTACCTCGAGGGCGACAAGAGCCTCACCGACGACATCAAGGAGGTACTCTCGCGCCCCGCGATCGACTCGGTCGACATCAAGAACCTGAGCGTGTCGGCGGCGCTGCATCGCGTGATGGGCCAGCTCGGCGAGGGGCAGCGCGGCAAGGTCGAGACGCTGCTCGCGCGCGCCAAGGAGCTGGGCCTCGAGTAGAAGGTCGGAGACGACGACGATGGCGGACGCGAACGATCAGACCCCCGCGGCGGAGCACGAGACGGACTCCGCCGCGGAGCTGGGGGGCGGTAGCTATGAGGTCATCGCCGCCCGCCTCGTCGAGCAGGCCAAGGAGCTGGGCCGTCGCACCGAGGTGCTCAACGAGCGCCGCCAGCAGGTGTTCGGCGGGACCGAGATCGCGGTCATCGCCAACGAGCGCGTGCGCACCGAGAACAACTGCAACCCCCGCGACATCGTGCAGGTGGGCGGGCGGCTGCTGTTCGGGTTCAACGTGTTCCTCGGGCTGAAGACCGAGACCGCGATGAGCGACGTCTTCGGCCTCTACGACTTCCACCCCCGCGAGGGCGGGGTCGACCTGACGGCGGTGGCGTTCGCGGCCGGGGGCGAGGGCTTCCTCGCCGACCCCACGTTCGGCGAGCACTTTCGCGAGCTGTACCGCTTCTACAAGGAGGCGCGGCTGCTGCAGCTCTCGCGCAGCGAGACCAAGCTGCTCGCGGTGTGGCAGATCGGCGGCGAGATCAGCGATGTGAGGGTCTCCCGCTGGACGCTCACGCCCGATGGCGGGGTCAAGTACATCGACAACCGCGGCGAGCGAGACTACGAGTTCCCGCCGCAGCGCGACTTCGAGTGGACCACGCTCACGCGCGAGGACCAGGTCTCGGGCACGTACCCGCACGTGTCGGTCCGCAACAAGGTGTTCGTAGAGACCACGGGCGGTGATCTCACGATCAAGCTCGAGAACAACACCGCCACGGGCAAGGGCATCTACGCCGAGCCGGTCGACGACAGCCACCAGACCCTCGACGACGCGGTGTTCCAGTTCCGCGAGGTCGGCCCGCTCATCTTGCTGCGGATCCGGCCCTACCGCGAGGAGAAGTGGCGCCACCTCGTCTATAGCTCGCGCACCGAGAACGTCGTGCGCATCGACGCGATCGGCCAGGCGTGTCGCAGCCTGCCCGAGGATCACGGGATCATCTTCCCCGGCGGCTACTTCCTCCAAGACGGCCAGTACAAGGTCTTCGACGGTAATTACGGCGGCTACGAGTTCCACCGGGCGGTGCGCTCGCCCAACGGCGAAGACGTGCTCTACGTGTTCCACGAGCGTCGCGACGGCCGCTACGCGCTGTTTCCCTACAACCTCATTCGTCGCGAGGTGGGCACGCCGATCCAGTGCTCGGGCTACAGCCTGTTCCCCGACGGCAAGATGGTGGTGTTCCGCAGCGACTCCGACGAGCCGACGCGGGTCCACCCCATGCAAGTGTGGCAGACCCCGTTCGTCTCCGACGAGCACGCGGCGGCGGCTCCCGAGGTCGCCGGATTCTTGGGCAAGGTCGGCAACGCCGAGCTCGTGCGCGGGATCTCCGATTGCCTGAGCGTGCGCCGCTTCGTCGTGGACCAGCGGCCCTCGCGGCAGATCTACGAAGACCTCGTCAGCTCGTGCACGCGCATCATCGACGCCTACTACTGGCTCGGCGACGCGACCGAGGTCGGTGATCTTCGCACGTTGATCACCGAGATCCGCGGCACCGCGGAGCTCATCGTCGACGAGTTCGAGAAGGTCGTCGTGATCCGCAAGCAGGCGGCCGAGGCCCTCGACGCGGCCGCCGCGGCGCAAGAGCAGCTGATCCGCGGGCTGCGTCCGGGGTCGTGGTCGCTGGTCGAGGAGTACATGGGGGCCCTCACCGCGCTGCGGACCCAGCGTGGGCACCTCATCACGCTCCGCGAGCTGCGCTACATGGACCTGCCGCGGGTCCAGACCCTCGAGGACCAGGTCGTCGCCAGCTTCGACGAGCTGTCGCGCGCCACCGTCGACTTCCTGCTCCGCGACGACGCGCTGGCTCCGCTCACCGGCCGGCTCGAGGAGCTGCTGGTCAGCTCGGCTCGCATCGACAAGGCGCACGAGCTCAAGGCGGTCGTCGAGCAGGTCGAGCAGGTGAGCGAGGGCCTCGCGGTGCTCTCCGAGGTCTCGGCCAACCTCCAGGTCGATGATCCCACCGCGCGCACGCGCATCCTCGAGGGGATCTCGGAGGTGTTCGCCCACCTCAATCGCGTGCGGGCCACGATCGACAACCGCCGCAAGAGCCTCCAGTCCGCCGAGGGCAAGGCCGAGTTCGCGGCGCAGTTCAACCTGCTCGGGCAGGCGGTCACCTCGTCGATCGGGATGGCCGACACGCCGGACAAGTGCGACGAGCAGCTGTCCCGCCTCATGGTCCAGCTCGAGGAGCTCGAGGCCAAGTTCTCCGAGTTCGACGAGTTCCTCGGCCAGATCTCCAACAAGCGCGAGGAGATCTACGAGGCGTTCGGCAACAAGAAGCAGCAGCTGCTCGACGAGCGCCAGCGGCGGGTGCAGAACCTGTGGCAGGCGGCCGAGCGCATCCTCCAGGGCGTCAACCGGCGCGCCCGCACGTTCAAGAGCGCCGACGAGCTCAACGCCTACTTCGCGTCCGACGCGATGGTGCTCAAGCTGCGCGATCTCGCCGCGCGGATCCTCGACCTCGGCGACAGCGTGAAGTCCGACGAGGTGCAGTCGCAGCTCAAGTCGGCGCGCCAAGACGCGCTGCGGGGGCTGCGAGACCGCCTGGACCTGTTCGAAGAGGGCGCGCAGCTCATCAAGCTGGGGCGCCATCGCTTCTCGGTCAACACGCAGCCGCTCGAGCTGGGGATCCTGCCCCACGGCGATGGCATGGCGCTGGGCCTGTCGGGCACCGACTTCGTCGAGCCGATCGACGACGAGGCGTTCGCGGTCACGCGGCCCTACTGGTCGCAGCAGCTGCCGTCCGAGACCCCCGAGGTCTATCGCGCCGAGTACCTGGCCGCGTGCATCGTGTTCGACGCCGAGGCGGGGCGCAGCGGTCTCACCATCGAGGGCCTGCGCGACGCCGAGCGGGCCGAGGGCGGGCTGATGGCGCTGGTGCGAAAGTATGCGGCCGACCGCTACCAAGACGGCTACGAGCGCGGCGTCCACGATCAAGATGGTGCGCTCATCCTCGGCAAGCTGATGGGGCTCTACGCGGTCGCGGGCCTGCTGCGCTACGCCCCGAGCGCGCGGGCGCTGGCGTGCCTCTACTGGGCCGTGCGCGTCGACGAGCGCAAGGTCGGCTGGCACCGGCGCGCGCAGAGCCTGGCGCGGCTGCGCCAGGCGTTCCGCGTGAGTGACGTGGGCGATCGCCTGGTCGACGAGCTGCGCGCCGCCATCGAAGAGCTCATCACCGACTACAAGCTCGAGCTCGACCCGGCCCTCGCCGACGCCGCCGCGCGCTACCTGGTGGAGGAGCTCGCCGCGGCGCGGCCGGCGTTCACGACCAGCGCCGAGGCCCAGCGCCTGCGTGATGCGCTCATCGAGCACCTCGACGTCACCTCGCTGCGCCACGAGCTCGAGGCGGATCTGCGCGCGCTCGATGACGACGTGGGCGCGAAGGTGGCGCTCGCGAGGGTGTGGCTCGAGGGCCTGGTCGCCCATGGCGAGGACCCGGCGCTGCGCGAGCTTCACACCGCGGTCCCCGAGGCCGCGGTGCTGCTGGCCACCGGCCACGCGATCGATCGCCAGAGCAACTCGGCGCTCACCTCGTCCACGGTCGAGGGATTGCTCGGCCAGCACCCGCGCATCCAGGACCAAGTGCTGTCGCTGTCGCTGCCGGAGTTCATCGAGCGGCTAGGTCGCTTCGTGCGCGAGCGGGTGCCGGGCTACCTCGCGTACCGGCACGCGCGGCACGCCTTGCTCGAGCGCCAGCGCGCGCGGCTGCGCCTCGAAGAGTTCATGCCGCGGGTGCTCACCTCGTTCGTGCGCAACAAGCTCATCAACGAGGTGTATCTGCACTTCATCGGCGACAACCTGGCCAAGCAGCTGGGGGCCGCAGGTGAGGGCAAGCGCACCGATCTGATGGGCCTGTTGCTGCTGATCTCGCCGCCCGGCTACGGCAAGACCACGCTGATGGAGTACGTCGCCAGCCGGCTGGGGCTGGTGTTCATGAAGGTCAATGGGCCTTCGCTGGGGCACGACGTGCACTCGCTCGATCCGAGCGAGGCGCCCAACGCCACCGCGCGACAAGAGGTGGAGAAGATCAACCTGGCGTTCGAGATGGGCAACAACGTGATGCTCTACCTCGACGACATCCAGCACACCCACCCCGAGCTGCTGCAGAAGTTCATCTCGCTGTGCGATGCACAGCGCCGCATCGAGGGCGTGTGGCGCGGGCGCACGCGGACCTATGATCTGCGCGGGAAGAAATTCTGCGTGGTGATGGCCGGCAACCCGTACACGGAGAGCGGCGACAAGTTTCGCATCCCCGACATGCTGGCCAACCGTGCCGACACCTACAACCTGGGTGACATCCTGGGCGGCAAGGACGAGCAGTTCGCGCTCAGCTACATCGAGAACGCGATCACCTCCAATGCCGCGCTGGCGCCGCTGGCCACCCGCGAGCAATCCGACATCTACAAGCTGGTGCGCATGGCCAAGGGCGAGGAGCTACCCAGCTCCGAGCTCACCCACGGCTACTCGGGGGTCGAGCTGTCCGAGATCCTCGCGGTGCTCCAGCGCTTGTTCCGCGTGCAGGAGGTGCTGCTGAAGGTCAACCAGCAGTACATCGCCTCGGCGTCGATGGACGATGCCTACCGCGAGGAGCCGCCGTTCAAGCTGCAGGGCAGCTATCGCAACATGAACAAGCTCGCCGAGAAGGTCGTGGCGGCGATGAACGAGCGCGAGCTCGAGTCGTTGATCGAGGATCACTACCTCGGCGAAGCGCAGACGCTGACCACCGGTGCCGAGCAGAACCTGCTCAAGCTGGCCGAGCTGCGCGGGGCGATGACCGAGGCGCAGCGCGAGCGCTGGACCCAGATCAAGCGCGAGTTCAAGCGAAAGAAGACCCTCGGTGGTGCCGAGGAGGATCCCGTGGTGCGCATCACCGCGCAGCTCTCCACGCTAGGCGAGCGCCTCGAGGGGATCCAGGGGGCGATGAGCAATGGCGACCACATCGCACGGCTCGGCAGCGGCCTCGAGGGCATCCGTGAGGCGATGGGGCACAGCCAGGCCCAGTCTCAGGCACTCGGCGGGGTGGTGCAGCGTCTCGACGGGATCCAGCAAGCGCTCGCTTCGTCGACGCTGAGCGATGCGCTGGCCGAGCGCATCGACGGGCTGACCACGGCGCTTCGGCAGGCCGGGGCGGCCTTGCGCACCACGGTCAGCCCTCCTCCCCCGACGACCGGGGTCGTCGCTCCGCGACCCGCCCCCGAGCAAGCCGACGCGGTAGCGCGCGTCCTCGGTGGCTACCTGCAGCGGCTCGAGCAGACGCTCCAGACGCTGGCGCACCCGCAGCTGCGCGTGCAAGTCGACGCGCCCCCCGGGCTCGAGGAGCTGCTCGCCCAGCAGATCGCGATCATCGAGCGCACGCTGGTTCCGCTGGTGCGCACCACCAACCAGCAGCTGCTGAGCCCGACCAAGGTGGATGAGCGCGTGGTGGAGCTGCTCGAGCTGCTGCGCGGCGTCGACGAGCAGCTGCGCCGTGGCGTGCCCGTGGCGATCGCTCGGCCCAAGGGAGAGGGCGGAGGCGGGGGAGGAGCTGTAGGGGGAGGTGCTGCGCCAGCGGGGGGTGGCGCGGGCAGGCTCGTGCCGCCTGCCGTGGGTGGGCGCGGTGCGGCGGCTCCAACGGGAGACGAGGATGGGCCTGGCTACTGGCCGGCCCCCGCACCCGGGGCTCCGCCGCGCGGTCCCGCGGGCGCGGCCCCAGCGGGATCCCCAGGCGAGGACCCACAGGAGCAGTGGCGACCGCCTCCGCGCTATCGCCCGCCGTCGTCGACCTAGCCGCGAGGATGGCTCCAGTCGGCGGTCGATCGTTGACCACGCTGGGCCACGGCCGATAGGCTGCATGCAATGTCGCTGGGGTTGTCGTCCTTGCTCGTCGCTAGCACCCTGGTGCTGCATCCTCTCAGTACGACTACGCTCGCGCGCGCAGCCGAGCCCGTCGCCGATCCGAGCTGGGACGAGCCGGAAGATCCGGTCACGGATCCCGCGGCCACGCCGACCGAGGCCGATCCCGCCGAAGCGGCGATGCCCGAGCCCGAGCCCACGCCCCCCATCCAGCCCGCGCCGCTGCTCGCGACGCGCCCGACCCCGCCCAAGGGTCTCGGCTTGATGATCGCAGCGAGCGTGACCGGAGGCCTTGCGTGGGTCACCGTGTTCGCGCGACTGGCCGCGATCGATCGCTGCAAGACGGCCGCGGGGCAAGCCGTGCTGGGCAACGAGAGCGGATTCCAGGCAGCCAGTGCCTGCTTTCGCAGCGCCGGCTCGCTGGTCTCGCTCACGCCGCTGGGCTGGCTCCTCAACGACGCCACCTACGGCCTGGCCCCCGCGGCGGGGGTCTTTCGCGGCCGCTACGACGGGGTGAATGCGGCGTGGGACGGCAAGCCCATGCGCAACACGAAGGTGTTGATCGGGGTGGGCGCTGGCTTGCTGGGGGTTGGCGTGGTGGGTCGCATCGCCACGATGGTGGCGTTCTTGCGGCAGTTCAACGTGGACCGCTTGTTCCAGCGCTATCCGCTCTCGGCCCACTTCGTGCTGGCGCAGGTGTCTGCGGCGTCCATCGCCGGAGGCGCGGGGATGTTGGGCTATGGCTTGGCGTACGAGAAGCAGTTCACCACCGAGGACACCCGGCGCAAGGCGGCGGGGCTCGCCAACGTCCGCATCGCGCCGCAGCTCGGGTGGAGCTACAGCGGCATCAGCGTGACGGGCCGGTTCTAGCCGCTCGGCGAGGCGCTACTTCGCCGGCTTCAGCGTGTCGCAGTCGAGCCCGCCGCCCACGACCCCGACGGCGACCGTCCAGCTCGAGCCCACCTCGGCGCGGTCCCAGATCGCACGCTCTACCTCGCACTCGTGGCCTTCGCCGGCGCCCTTGTCGAGCAGGCGTAGCTCGTAGCGCTCGCTACGCGCGCCCTCGCGCTCGCAGCCCTTGCACTGGCCCGGCTTGGACAGCGTGACCGCGGGCCATGAGGGCTCGGGGGTCCTCGCCTGGCCTTCGGCCTTCTCGGTGCGCTTGGTGACCCACTTGTCGATCTCGAAGTAGCACTTCTGATCGTAGACCGGCTCCTCGCGGTACGTGGGCGTGCACTCCTTGACCTCCTTGAAGGTGCCGTCGCGGTTGTCCTTGCGCTTGGTCACGCACTCCTCACCGTCCTTCACCTTCTTGGTGGAGCGCTCTTCCTTCTTCTTGGTCACGCGCCGCGCCTTGCTCGGCATGCTGTCGCACCACTCCGAGTCGCGCACCTCCTCGAAGGCCTCGACCTCGATGGTGCGGGCCCAGCGGTGTCCCTCGATCTCCATCGCGGCCTCGTGCTTCCACAAGAACAGCACGAACACGAGGATGCCCACGACCAGCAGCACGCCGCCGACGATGAGACCGATCTTGAGGCCACGCGACATGCCCGGGGCCGCGGGCGTGCGCTTGCCGAGCTCCTGCTGCACCTGGCCGTCGCGGCGCGCGCGGGCCTCGGCGCGTGCATCCTTGACCGACTCGGCGGCGAACGCCTGTCCCGCGGCCACCTGGTGCTCGGCGCGAGCGTGCGCTTGCTTGGCATCCGCGCCGATCGGCGCGCCACAGCCCACGCAGAACTGGGCCGCGCCCGCGTTGGCGGTGCTACAGCCGGGGCAGATCACATCGGCGCCCTGGTACACGTGATTCTGCACCGCGACCTTGTCGGCCTCGCTCGGGTAGTAGCGACTCGTCGCGTCCTGCGGTGAGCCACACGCAGGGCAGTGTCGATGCTGGATCCCGAATAGCTTGGCCGTGCCGCACGCAGGGCAGTCCCAGAGCATCTCGAAGGTACCGAGCTCTTGCTGTCGCATCGTGCTGGGCATCGTAGCAGCCCGATCCGATCGCGTGGGCTCGGCGGCTCAGTTGGGCGTTACGCGAAACCAGTGGGTCGGCAGCGGAGGCAGCGTGAATGCATGTGAATCACCGTCCCGCTTGCCGATCTGCTCGGCCACCGGGTGCTCGGCGGCGGTGCGACTGCCGCTCGTGATGGGTCGCAGCACGAGGCGCGCGTGCTCGCTGCGAATGCGCAGCTCGCCGGTCACCGCCTGAGCGCGCAGCGGAGGCTTGCCCCCGGCGCTGTCGACTTGGCCCACGACCGTGACGAGCAGCTCCTTGCTGCGGCGGATCGGCAGCCCGTCGAGGGCGCTCACCACCACCGTGGCCTTCGGCGCATCGATGCTCATCGATACGTCGGAGAGCGCGAGCGGGACCCCGCCGATCCAGCCGTAGGCGGCCTGCGTCTTGGGGGTGTCGAGCGTGCCCAGGCCGGCCGTGAACTCGCGCCGCAGCTGGCCGGTGTCGGAGACGATCGCGGTCGCATCGGCGGGCAGGAAGCTGCGGTCGAGATCGGTGACCTCGATCGCGCCGGGCGTCGCGGGGCGGGGAGTGTCCCAGTCGAGCTCGGGCAGGTCGGGGAGCGCAATCTCCACGCGGCTCTGCTCGGTGAGCGTGCGGATGGCCGCGCTCTGGTGCGCCCCCATCTCGCGCTCGTAGAGGTGGGCACGGTCCAGCACCACGCGGTAGCGACGACGAGCCGGCTCGGCGTGGCCCTCGCGGAACACCAGCGCCGCGGCGGGCATCAGCGCCACGGTAGCGGGATCGATCAGCCCCATGCCCTCGTACAGTCGATCGGGCGGGGGCAGCGGGGTGGACGAGTACGAGTAGTGCATCGGCGCGTCCCAGCCCTGCAGCGCGGCGACGGCGGCCATCCACACGGGCCCAACGAAGCGATCGCGGACCGGCGGGTAGAGGTTCCACTCGGTGATCGTGATCGGCATTCCCTCCACCCGGCCCGCGGCGATGCGGTGGATGAAGTTGGCGGTGGTTCGCGGGTCTCCCTCGAGCGAGCCCTCGCCGTCGTAGCTGTGCACGTCGACGACATCGCCCACCGTGAGCGCGGGCAGGCTGGCCATCGGGTCGTCGCCCCAGAAGCTGGTGGTGGCCACCGGAGCGCGCACGCCGAGCTCATGCAGGTGCTTGCGCGCGCGCAGGTGGAAGCGCGCCTCGAGCTCGTTCATCACCACCTTGCCCGGGCCAGGGGCCCAGGGCTGCATCGCGGCGTCGAGCGGGATCGCGTGCGCGCGGGCGAACGGCTCGACCCGCGCCCGCATCATCTCGCGGTGTCGCGGGGCGCCAGCGCCCTCGTTCATGAGGTTGCCGAAGTGATGCGTGATGTCGTTCTCGTTGGTCACGAGCACGCCCACCACGCCGGGGTCGTCGGCGTAGCGGCGACCGGTGTACCGATTGCTGCGCCCGAGGTAGCGCCGCGCGAAGTCCTGCATGAGGGCCTCGATGCGCGGGTTGACGTACGAGAAGCCCTTGAGCTCGCCCGCGCGTGCCTCGAGCTCGGCGAACCCGGGCACCTCGTCGCCGGCCAGCAAGTGGCGACCTACGTGGAGATCGAGCCACACGTACACGCCCTCGTCTTGCAAGCACTTGATCCACCAGTCGAGCTTGGCGAGCGAGTCGTCGGAGAGGGCTTGGGTGTCGCTCGCGCCCGCGACGAAGATGTTGGGCTCGACCCAGTGCGAGTCGTGGTGGTGGATCCGCACCAGGTTGAAGCCCATTGCGGCGATGCGGCGGGCCTGCGCGGCGATGGTGTCGCGATCGGCCGAGAACAGCGAGTAGGCGACCACGTTGGTGCCCCACAGCCGCGCGGGCGTGCCGTCGGCGAACACGAGCCGATCGCCGCGGGCCTCGATGCGCCCGTGGACCCCCGCGGGGCGGTGCCCGTCGTTGAGGTGGCGGAGATCGACCGGCGTCGCGTCCCAGTCGAGCGTCGCCGGGAACCACGGAGCGTCACCGGCCGCGTAGCGCTCGGCCAGCGAGGGCTCGACCACGCCACCCGCGGGGAGCTCGATGCGCATCGTGACCTCGTGGGTGCCCGCCTTCGTGCCGGGGCCGAGCAGGTGCGCGCGGATCTGCTGGGGGCGCCCCTGTTCGAAGAACAGCCGGTCGAGCGGCGGGTCGAAGCGCACGCTCACCACCTCGCCGTCGCCCACCGCCCAGCGCACGCCCGCGCCCTCGGGCAGCAGCTCCGGGGCGGCGTAGCCGGGTCGGCCGCTCAGCAGGTCGGTGCGCAGGTTGAGCTCGGGCCCGCCGCCGATCACCCCCGCGAGATCTTGCTGAACCTGCATCGTGTAGCGGATCTGCAGCACGCCGGGCCCGGCGGGCTCGGCCACGGCCTCGATGCGCGTGTGGAATCCGGGCACGTCGATCGCGAAGCGAGCGCGCCCGTCGAGCGCCTCGCCCTCGTGGACCTCGGGGTTGGCCCACGTCCAGTCCGCGCCGTGGAACGGGTACTCCATCCGCAGCAGATCCACGCCGTGCCAGCGCAGCCGCACGCCGCCCGCGGGGCCCAGCGAGGCGGTCCATGGCACGTGATCGCCTGCGGGAATCACCGGGGCCTGCGTGGCGGGGGTGACCTCCGGGGCGGGGCGCTCGGCGGGGCGAGAGCCACACGCGCAGGCGCAGGCGAGGGCGGCCATGCGCAGCAGCGCTGGGGTCATGCGGGTCATGTCAGCGGCCTTGGCTCGGATCGTGGCTGGTGGCGCCCAAGCCCGCGGGCACCAGTTGGTCGGTGAAGCGCGTGATCTCTTCGCCGGCGAGCAGCCGCTGCATCCCGGCGTCGTCGACGGGCTCGACGGCGCCCACGAGATCGCGAGCGCGCACCGCCAGCGCGCGCGCGCGCGTGGGATCGACCCCCGCGGTCCACAGCGCACGCGCGAGCACCAGGCTCGTCTCGGCCACGTTGAGGCGGTCTTCCTCCTCGTGGTCGCGCAGCTCGTAGGCGCGCTCGAGCGAGGCGATCGCCGCCGCCGGAGCCCCGAGCACCAGATCGCAGCGCCCCAGCCCCGTGAGCGCATACGCGAGCAGCGGATGGTCCTCGGGGAGCAGGGCGCTCCAGATCTCCAGCGCCTCGGCGTAGTGGCGGCGCGCGTTGGTGTAGTCGCGCTGGGCCCACAGCGCGTTGGCGAGGTCGAGGTTCACGATCCCGAGGTCGGGGTGCTGCGGGTCGAGCTCGGCGCTCCAGATCTCGTGGGCACGACGCAGGTACGCCAGCCCCTCGAGCGGGCGAGCCTGCTCGGTGAGCGAGACCCCGAGGTTGACCAGCGGGTAGCCGAGCTCGCGATGGCCGTGCCCCAGCGCCTCTTCGAGCAGCCCCAGCGCGCGACGGTGCAGGGCCTCGGCGGCGACCGGGTCTTCTTGATCGCGCTCGAGCAGTCCCTGTCGATCGAGCACGCCCGCGAGCTCGCGTCGCTGCCAGCGTGGTACGTCGGTCGGGAGCTCGGCCTGTGGGTCGTCGGCGACGTGGGTGGGATCGAGGAGCCAGCGCGCGCGCGCGAACGTGGCATCGGCCTGGAGCATCAGGCCGGCCCCCAGCATCGCCCCGCCCAAGCGGGCGAGCGTCACGCCCACCAGCGGGTGCTGGGCGCCCAGCAGCTGCTCGCGCAGCGTGAGCGCCTTGGCGTAGGCGGGCTGCGCCTCGTCGAAGCGGCCGAGGCCATCGAGCGCGGTGCCGAGGTCTTGCCAGGTATCGGCGAGGGCGATCTCGGGCACCGGGTCGCGCGCGCGCAGCCGCTCGATGGCGTCCTCGAGCTGCTCGCGCGCATCGTCGTAGCGGCCCTGGTCGAGCTCGGCGGCGGCCCTTCGCCGGGAGAGCTGCCAGAGCAGATCCGCGGGCATGTCGGCGCGCGCGATCGCCGCTTCGGCCGCCAGCGCGGCGAGCTGGGCCTCGTCGTGCAGGCCCAGCTTCTCGCCCACCACCCGCACCAGCTCGAGCCAGGCCTCGGCCTCGAGCACGGGGCGAGCCCCGGCGGCCGCCTGCACGACGACCTCGCGCAGCCGCCTCTCGGCGCGTCCCGCCTCGCCCTGGGCCCCGAGCGCGCGCGCGAGCACCAAGCCTGCCTCGGCCTCGAGCCCCGGATCTTGGAGCGCGCCGCCGGTCTTGATCAGCGGCTCGGCGATGCGGGCCGCGCTGAGGGGCGCGCCCGTGTCCACCAGCACGCGGGCCTGGGCCACCGCGCTGCGCAGCTGCTCGAGCCGACCCTGATCGTCGCTCGACTCCGGCGGCTCGAGATCGGATCGCGAGAGCTCGAGCAGGGCCGTGCGGCAGCGCCGAGGCTCGGGCAGCGAGGCCACCGCGGCCACGGCCCGGCTCGGGGTGAGCGCCTCGGCCTTCATCAAGCGCTCGACCAGCGCATCGAGATCCCGGCGCTGAACGTCGAGGCAGAGGATTCCCGGCAGCGCTTCGGGCGGGGTGGAATCCGAGTCGGCTTGGCACGACTCGACCCACTGCGCGGACCAGCGTCGAGACCAGGCATCGAGCATGCGAACCGTGGTCTGGCCCGAGGTGTCGCCAAACGGGAGCCCGCTCGCGGCGAGCGCCTGTTGCACGGCGTCGCGCTGCGTGGGGCCCCAGCTGCTCGCGAGGCGATCTTCTTGCGCCTCGCACTGGTCCCCGGTGTAGATCACGGCGTAGCTGCCGATCATCAGCCCCGCGGCTCCTACGGCGATCGCGGCCGTGAGCCAGGGGCTGCGTCGCTGCGGGGGGTCGGCCTGGAGCTCGGCCAGCAGCGCGTCCATCGAGGGGAAGCGATCCTGCGGATCGAGGGCCAGGCCACGCAGCACCACCGCGCGCAGCCAACTGGGAACCGTGGTGCCCTTGGGAGCGTGGCGTACGCGGCCCTCGAGCACATTGATCGCGAGCGTGGCCACGTTGTTGCCGGGGAACGGGCGGTGGCCGTAGAGCGCCTCGTAGAGCGTCACGCAGAAGCTGAATTGATCGACGAGGGGATCGGCCGCCGCGCCTCGGTGCTGCTCGGGGGCCATGTAGGCCGGCGTGCCCACGAGCGCTCCGGTGCGGGTGAGCACCACGTCGCGCTTGGCGTGGACGCGCGAGCTCCCGGTGGTCACGGCCTCGGACGAGCGGTTGGAGGCCTGGCGCGCCAAGCCGAAGTCCATCACGAGCACGCGGCCGTCGCGTCCGATGAGCACGTTGTCGGGCTTGAAGTCGCGATGCACCAGGCCGCCGGCATGCGCGGCGGCCAGCCCCCGTCCCGCCTTCACGAACGCGTCGACGATCTCGCTGGGCTCGTGCGACCCCTGGGCGAGCCAGGCGCGCAGCGTGGGCCCCTCGATGAACTCCATCGCGATGAACACCCGACCGTCGAACGTGCCCACGTCGTGCACCGTGATGACGTTGGGGTGCGAGAGCTTGGCCATCGCCTGGGCCTCGCGTAGCAGGCGCTCGCGGCTCCCCGTGCTCTGCAGGCCGCCTTCGGAGCGCGCGTGCATCACCTTGAGCGCGACCTTGCGGTCGAGCTCGTCGTCGAATGCGGCATAGACCACGCCCATGCCGCCCGAGCCCACGCGCTCGAGCACCATGTAGCGGCCCGCCTTCGTCCCGCTCTCGAGCAGCTCTTCGCTCGCGGGGGCGCGCGGCTCTGCGCCCGCGCCACTCATGGCCGTGACGTCGAGCTCGGCGTCGTCGCCGGAGTTCATGCTCATCTCGGGTGGAACGGGACGCATGGCCTCCACGACCAGGATGCCGGAAGCGCCCCCATTGAACAATGTCTCACACGGGAACGCGGGGACGCTCGAGCGCGTTGGGACTCTCCCGTGACCTCCGCTCCGACCCGCGACCATTCGCGCCGGCCTGGCGACCATTCGCGGCGAAGCGGCGGTACGGGCTCCGCCGACCAGGCATCATGAGCGGGATGGAATCCCCGAGTCCATCGACGGGCCGCTCGTTGCTGCGCAGCACGCTGCGGGCGCTGCTGGTGCCGCGATGGCTGGTGCCGATCGGGTTGGTGTGCGTGGCGCTGGTGATCGCGCAAGATCGCTTCTCGCCCACGGCCGGGGCCGCCCCGCTCGGCGCCCTCATGTGTCTCGTGTTCGTGCTGGTCGCCCCGGTCTCGTGGCGCGCCCTGTTCCCGCCCACGCTCGACGCGCGGCCCACCTTCGCCGCCCCGTTCGGTCGCTTGCTCGTCTACGGGCTCACCGGGGCGGGCACGGTGCTGCTGGTGGGCTGGGCGCTGCCGCAGCGGCTCGGCATCGGCCCCACCTTCATGACCTCCGATGCGAGCCTCGCGGTCTCGGTGGTGCTGTTCTGGGTAGGCGGCTACGGGCTCGGTCGACACATCGATCTCGAGTCGAGCCTGGCCCATGCGCGCGGCCGCGTGCTCCACCTCGCGGCCGAGGCCGAGCGCGCCCAGCTGCTGGCGCTGCGCAGCCACCTCGACCCGCACTTCTTGTTCAACACGCTCAATGCGATCGCGGAGTGGTGTCGCGAGGACGGCGAGGTCGCCGAGCAGGCCACGCTGCGGCTCTCCGAGATGCTGCGGACGGTGCTCGCGGCCACGCGCGAGCCCGCGTGGCCGCTGCTGCGCGAGCTCGAGCGCGCGCAGACCGTGCTCGACCTGCACCGCATCCGCGACCCCGAGCGCTTCACCCTGCGCACCGAGGGGCTCGACGCGCTCCCGGCCGTGAAGGTGCCGCCGATGATCCTGCTGCCGCTGGTGGAGAACGCCGCCAAGCACGGCCCCAATGCCGGGCACCACGGGCCCCTCGTGCTGCGCGTGCGCACCGCTTCGGGGTCGCTCTTGCTCGAGGTGGAGAACTCGGGTCGCTTCGACGGCGAGCGCGACGGTGGTGAGGGGCTCCAGCAGGTTCGCCGCCGCCTCGCGCATGCCTACGGCGGGGCTGCCGTGCTCCACCTGCGGGCCGAGGGCGAGCGCACGCTGGCCGTCATCGAGATTCCGCTCGACTCCGCCGAGCCGCACACCAACGCCTGAGCAACCCGCATGACCCACGACCCTGCCGCTTCCCAGGTCCGCAACGAGAGCTCGATCGCGCTGCGCGTGCTCGCGGCCGATGACGAGCTCGTGGCGCGCAAGCGACTGACGCGCTTGTTGTCGGCGATGCCCGGCGTGGAGCTCGTCGAGTGCCACTCCGACGCCGAAGCCGTGCTGCGCGGGCTCGAGGACCAGCGCGTGGACGTGCTGGTCCTCGACATCCAGATGCCTGGGCTCACGGGGCTCGAGCTGCACGCGCTGCTGCCCAGCCCCGCGCCCTATGTGATCTTCGCGACCGCCCACCCCGAGCACGCGGTGCAGGCCTTCGAGCTCGGGGCGGTCGACTACGTGCTCAAGCCGATCGAGGCCGGGCGCCTGGGCAAGGCGATCGAGCGCGCCCGCGCGGTGGTGCGCTCGCGCAGACCCCCGGTGAGCGCGGCCGAGCCCGAGCCCAACGTCGGGCGCTCGCGGCTCGCCGTGAGCACGCGCGACGGGGTCGTGCTGCTCGACCCCACCGAGCTCAGCCACGCCGTATTCGACGGCGTGCTCGTCACGCTCGTCACCCGCGACGGCCGCCAGCACCTCACCGAGGCCAGCCTGCAGGAGCTCGCGGGTAGGCTGCCCAGCGATCGATTCGTGCGTGCCCATCGACGCGCGCTGCTCAACCTGCACGAGGTGGCGCTGCTGCGTCCGACCGAGTCCGGGGGCTATCTCGCGGTGACGCACGCGGGCGAGGAAGTGCCCGTGTCGCGACAGAGCGCCAGGAAGCTGCGGCGCGCGCTGGGGCTGTAGCGAGGCCCGGGCGCTAGAACGCCCAGCTTCGCGCGTGACGCCCGGCCATGCGCGTCGTCTGGCGGTGCCTTCGCCCACGCACCCACGCGGTGATCCCCGCGCTGACCAGGGGCAGCGCCGCCGCGAAGCTCGCGACCGCGACATTGCTCAGCGTTTGGGTGGTGCCGAGCGCGGCGGTATCGGAGGGCGAGACGGGCGCGAACCACTGCGCGCCTGCCAGTGCACCCGTGATCGTGCCGACCACCGCGGCCGCCGAGCCGAGCCCGATCGTGGTGCCGATCACCGCTCGACGCGGGCGTGCTCGGTCCATTGCGGGGGAGGTTGCGAGGCCCACCACGATCGACGTGGTGCCGATCGCAGCCAGTGCGACGGCGGGGGCGAGCAGCGATGCCTGCGGCTGCCAACGCACCGCACATAGCCCGTCGGCCGCGCAGCGCTGCTCGATGTGGAGGCTGGCCGCCGAGAGGCCGACCGCGGCGGCACCCGCCACGGCGCCCGTGCTGACCAGTGCGGCGGTCCGGCGGCGCCCGTCGTGGTCGCGGGGCGGCGCAATCTCGGGGGCGATCGAGAGCGCGGGCTCGGGCGGCGGCTCGAGCCTCACCGGCTCGATTCGCGGCTCGGGCGCGACCGGATCCAGAGCCTCTGCATCGCGCAGCAGCCCCTGCCGCCGGGATTCGAACCAAGCGGCGCCATCCCGCGGGAGCTCGGCATACTCGAGGTAGGAGGCCACATCGTCCGCGCTCAACCGCAGTAGCGTGGCCTTCGAGCGCAGCGTCGCCGCGTCCTCGCCCTGCATGCGGTCGGCCATCCCCATGCGGATCTGGGCCCGAACGAGGTACGACGGGGCATCGTCGGGTTGCAGGGCAATCGCAGTCGAGGCCTCGGCCTCGGCCGCCTCGAGCATGCCCGAGGCCTCGTGTTGCTGAGCTCGCAGCAGGTGCTCGAGCGCATCGTGATGCGGCTCGATGGCTGGCCGCACACTCGGATCCACGATCGGGACCTCGTTCTCCGCCCCATCGACGACGGTTGGGGCCAGATCCTGCGGGGGTGACTCGCTGGGCGGAGCGGGTTCGGTGACCAAGAGCAGCAATCCGAGCAGGTTCACGTGGTTACCCTCCGCTGGAAGTTGGTCGCTCGCACCGGTACCATCCCTCCCGAGCCATGACGGCCGAGCGCATGGCAATGGATGATGCACTCGAAGTCGGCCCCGGCACCAGGCTGGGCGACCGATACCGTCTGCTGCGCCTCGTGGGCGAGGGTGGCATGGGTCGGGTGTTCCTCGCCGAGGACGAGCAACGGGGCGACAACGTCGCGGTCAAGGTGCTCGCCGACGATCGG
The DNA here is from genome assembly GCA_041600735.1 of Nannocystaceae bacterium. Lineage (GTDB taxonomy): Bacteria > Myxococcota_A > Polyangia > Nannocystales > Nannocystaceae > Paraliomyxa. The sequence goes on along the minus strand of JBFIJN010000028.1, from coordinate 3,547 downwards.
CCGATTCCCAAGGCGGCCCAGCGCTTCGAGCGAGAGGCCCGCAGCATCGCCCGCATCGAGCACGAGAACGTGGTGCGGGTGTACGACGTGGGCCACTCGCCGCGCGGCGGGATCTACTACGTGATGGAGTACCTCGAGGGCGAGGAGCTCGCGAAGACCGTGGGGCGCGAGGGCTCGCTGCCGTGGGCGCGGGCCCGCCACATCGCGCTCCAGATCTGTGGCGCGCTGCAGGCCGCGCACGAGCAGGGCATCGTGCACCGCGATCTCAAGCTCGAGAACTGCTTCCTCGTGGAGCGCAACGGCGACCCCGAATTCGTCAAGATCCTCGACTTTGGCGTGGTCAAGCTGCTGGCCCCCGAGCACGACGATGGCGAGCGGCTCACCAACACCGGGGCCACGCTGGGGACGCCCGCATACATGGCCCCGGAGCTGTGCCGGGGCAAGCAGGTCGATCACCGCGTCGACGTATATGCGCTGGGCGTGATGATCTACGAGATGATCACCGGGGGCGTGCCATTCGAAGGCGACTCGTTCCTCGACGTGGCGCTCAAGCACATGAACGATCCGCCGCCTCCGCTGGCGGATCACGTGCCCCCCGCGCTGCTGCCCGCAGGCCTCGACGCGGTGATCGTGCGCGCGCTGGCCAAGGCTCGCGAGGACCGCTTCCCCACCATGGCCGCGTTTGCCCGCGCGCTGCGGGGAGTGGGCGAGCCGGGGGCCGGGGTGGTGCCGACGGCCATCATGGGCGGCACGGTGCCCGCGCTGCCCGCCGTGAGCGACGATCCCTGGACGAGCTCGGGCGGGACGGTCGTGACCGTACCGCACGGGCTGATCACGGGGCCCCACCCCCACACGCCGCCCGAGACGCGCAGCTTGGCGTGGCTCTGGGCGCTCGGCTCGTTCGTGGTCTTGACCTCGTTGGTGGGGCTCGGCGCTTGGTGGTCGAGCAAGGCACCCGCTCCCGAGACGGCGCTGGCCAGCGCGAGCGTGGAGCGCAGTGAGAGCCCCCCCAAGGTGGTGCCCGAGGCGCCGCTCGTCGAGGATCGAGCTCCGCTGGAGCTGGAGGCGAGCGGCGATGCGGAGGCCACCAGCGCGGCGGAGCCCGCCTTCGAGGGCTCGACCACGGGCTCCGAGGCCAGTCCCGAAGCGGGCCGCGAACCCACCGTCAGCCACGGGCTGTCCGGCGGCCAGATCGATGCTGCCCTGCGCCACGTGCAGCCGCGCGTCTCTGCGTGCGCCGGCTCCTTGACCGGGGGGAAGTCGGGCGATCGCGTGCGCGTGACGCTGCGAGTCGACCGCGGCACGGGCAAGGTCTCCTCGGTCGATGCTTCCACGAGCGGTCGCAATTCGGGCGTCGAGGCCTGCGTGATGGAGGCGGTGCGCAAGGCTCAGTTCGCCCGCGCCGGGCGGGGCACGCAGAAGATCGTGCGCACCCTCCGACTCTAGCCTCGCCTCGCGAGCGCGGCGCATGGGTCTCAGCCGCCCTCCACCAAGAAGGTGACGCAGGCTCCATCCACTTGACCGGCTTCTCCTGTCGTCGCGTCGGTCGCCTCGATCGTCCAGGTGCCCTCGACAGAGGAACTCAGCAGCGGATCGAGGGGATCGAGCGGGGTGACGTCGCCCGTGATCGCGGCGGCACGGCCGGTCAGGCACTGGTCGCTGGCTGGCTGCGCCGCCGCGTCGCCAAACGACGCTGCGATGCCGTTGCCGTCGCAGTTGGGGAGGTCGACCAGGCGGGCGCTGTCGCCATCGGGGGCCCGCAGCGTGATGCGGAGATCCGAGAGCCGCGGGTGGGTGACTCGCAAATTGACGCCGAGGGCGACCGCACGGTCGTGCGGCGGCATCTCGATCGCCAGCTCCGCCCAGCTGCCGTCCTCGGGGATCGGGGTGACGCCGAGGGGGAGGCACGCGGAGATCAGCTCTGGCCCGCCGCCAGGGCCGCCCGACGACGACTCGCCCCCTTCGCTCGAGGTGGACTCCGTGTCGAAATCGGGGCCAAGGGTGTCCTCGGCCGAGCTCGCCACGCTGGTGGACGTGTAGCCCGTGGCGTTCCCGCTGTCCCCGGACGTGCCCGCGTCGGTTGGCATCCCGACGGGAATTTCGAGGATCTCGCCACAGCCCCACGACGATGCTCCGGAGAGCAGCGCCAGAATCATCCAACGTCCGCACATATCTTGGCGGGCACTCTACCAACCAATCGCTGGGCAGAGCCTGTCGGGAAACACCTCAAATGATGCGGTTGACAGGTGGATAGTGAAACCCGAGTTTCGCCGTCCGAGCGGCCTGGTAGGTGATCTGCACACGTCGCTCGACGAATCGGAGGCTCGCCGATCGTCACACCATTCGTGCGATCCCAGCGGCCAGACGAGTCGCGGCGACCGGGGCCAGCCGGAACCACAGCTCCGGCTCCACCACCTCGAGCTCCATCACCGCGAGCTGGCCGTCGTTGTCGCGAACCATGTCCACGCGGCCGTACAGGGCTCCTGGCTCGCATGCCGCGATCGCCTGCTCCGCGAACTCGACCTCCTCGGGCGTGGGCTCGTGGGCGTGCACCGTCCCTCCGTGGTCGTCCTGCACGCGAAAATCGCCGGCCTTGGCCACCTTGCGCAGCGCGTGGGTGCTGCGGCCGTCGATCACGACCACCGTGGTCTCGCCGCGGGTGAGCACCTCGTGCTGCAGCGGCTGCAGCAGCATCGCCTCTGCTTTCAGGCGCTCGGCCCACGCCGACTCGTGCGCCGCTGCGGTGGCTCGGCTCACCCGGTACGTGTGCCGCGCCCCGCCCGAGACGGCGGGCTTGATCACGGCCTCGTCCAGCGCATGGGCCTCGAGTGCCTCGCGCAGCCCTACCTCGTCGCCTCGCTCCACGAACACCGTCGGGACGGTGTGCACCCCGCGGGCCTCGAGCTCGAGCAGGTAGTGCTTGTCCACGTTCCAGCGCACCAGCGCGGGGGGGTTGAGCAGCCGCGTCTGCTGCGGCACGCGATCCAGCCAGGCCGAGAACTCCTCGAAGCGATGGAAGTAGTCCCAGGTGGTGCGCAGCACCGCGAGCTCGAAGCGCGACCAGTCGACCTCCGCTCGCGACCAGCTCACTCGCTCGGTCGTCAGCCCGTGCACCGCCAGCGCCTCGCTCAGCAGCCGATCCTCCTCGAGGATGTTGTTCACGTACCAGTGCCCGGGGGTGGGCCGTTCGAAGCGGTCCTCGGTGACGAGCGCGACCACGGGGCTCATGCGCCCCGTCTAGCACGACGGCGCGGTCGCTCCAACGGCGGTGACGACCCTGCGCGATCGGGTTATCCTCGCCCCGCATGTCCAGCTCGGTCCGCGCCTCTCATATCCTGTTGATGTACGAGGGCTCGATGCGATCCTCGGCCACGCGCTCCAAGGAAGAGGCGCAGCAGCAGATCCAGTCGATCCTCGACAACCTCCAGGCCGGCGGCGACTTTGGCAGCCTCGCTCGTGAGCACTCCGACTGCCCGTCCTCCGCCAAGGGCGGCGACCTCGGCAGCTTCGGCCGCGGCCAGATGGTCGGGCCCTTCGAGGACAGCGC
>JBFIJN010000027.1:0-35552 GCA_041600735.1 Nannocystaceae bacterium | reverse complement strand
TGCGCCAGACCCAAGCGCTGGGGGACGTGGCACGCCTCGATCTCGGGTTGCTGCACGCGGTTACGCTGCATCACCCCGATCACGTCGATCACGTATTTCGCGCGCATCACCGCAATTACCTGAAGGAAGGGCCATTTTGGGCGGCGATTCGCAGCGTTCTGGGCAATGGGCTGCCCACTTCCAGTGGCGAGACCTGGCGACGTCATCGTCGCATGATCCAGCCCCAATTCAGCCGCTCGCGCCTCGACGCACTCACCACACTGGTGATCGACGCACTCGAGGAGTCGCTCGACTGGACCGATGTGGGGGCCGCGTGGCAGACCCTCGACGTGGGCGCCCGCATGCCCCACTTGACCATGAACGTGGTGTCGGCCTCGATCCTGGGCTCGCACACCTCGCGCGCGCGCGCCCAAGCGGTGGCTCGCGAGGCGGTGGTGACCAGCGAGCACTCGTTTCGCGCCATGATCGCGCATGAGCTACCGAGCTGGCTGCCGCTCCCGGGGCGCCGGCGCTTCGATCGCGGGCTGGCCAAGCTACACCGCGAGGTGCGGCAGCTCATCGACGAGCGCCGCCGTCGCGCCGATGGGGGCGATGACCTGCTCGCGCAGCTGATCTCGGTCACCGACGACGAGACCGGGGTCGGCATGGACGACGCGCAGCTCATCGACGAGACCATGAGCCTGCTGCTCGCCGGCTACGACACCACGTCGACCGGCCTGCAGTGGTGTCTGCACCTGCTGACCCGCTACCCCGAGCACCTCGCGCGCCTGCGCGAGGAGTGCGACGCGGTGCTCCGCGGCCACGCGCCGCGGGCCGAGGACCTCCAGCGACTGCACTACGCGCGCTGGGTGATGCAGGAGGCGCTGCGCCTGTACCCGCCGCTGTGGTGGCTGCCCCGCATGGCGGCAGAGGACGACGAGATCGGGGGACATGCGATCACCAAGGGCACGATCGTCGCGCCGATCCTCTACGCCGTGCATCGCCACCCCGACTTCTGGTCCCAGCCCGAGTGCTTCGACCCCGAGCGCTTCGATCCCGCTCGCGCCGCCGGTCGCCACCCGCTCGCCTGGGTCCCGTTCGGCGCGGGCCCGCGCAAGTGCGTGGGCCAAGAGCTCTCGCTCATGGAGGCCACGCTCGCGCTCGCGATGATCACCCAGCGCTTCGAGCTCGCCGCGACCACGCACACCGTGCGCGCCCAGGTCCAGACGGTGATGCGCCCGGCCGACGGCGTGCGCCTGCGGATCCGCCGACGCCCCGCCCGTCGTCGCCGGCTCGATCTCGTCGCCCCGGCCTCCGCGTCGTCGAGCCGGATGGCGCGGTAGCGGCGGTCGCTCGTCCCTTGGCGCGGGCGGCGGGCCCATGCCACGCTCGTGCGCATGGCTCTACTCCTTCGCGCTGCCTCGCGACTGGTCGTGCTGCTCGCGCTCGCGTGCGAGGTCTCGTCGCCCCCTCCGCGCGAGCCCGGAGCGAGCCCCGAGCCGCGCGGGACCGCAGCGCCGCAGCGCCCCGAGCTCGTCGCGGCGCCCGAGGAGCCGGCCGCTCCCGCCGAGCCCGCGTGGCTCACCGCGGATGGCCTGGCCTACCGCGAGGTCATGCTCGGTGGTGCCGAGCCCGAGCAGCGGCTGCCGATGATCGTGGCGATCCACGGCCTGGGCGATGGCCCCGACAACTTTCGTCACCTGCTCGATGGCTTCACCGAGCCCGCCCGGCTGATCCTGCCGCGCGCGCCCGACCCGGTGCCGGCCGGCGGCTGGTCGTGGTTTCCGATTCGCGCGCGCGACCCCGATGTGGCGACCCTGTCCGCCGAGGTCGCGAGCGCGGCCGAGCGCGTCGCCGCGGGCATCCACGCGCTCGAGCAATCGCGGCCCACCGTGGGCAAGCCGATCGTGACCGGCTTCTCGCAGGGCGGCATGCTCACGTTCGTGCTCGCGGTGCAGCACCCCGACGTGGTGGGCTACGCGATCGCGGTCGGCGGCTGGCTGCCACCGCCGCTCGTGCCGACGCCCGCCAAGGGCACCAAGTACCCGCCGCTGCTCGCCCTGCACGGCACGGCCGATGCTGCGGTGCCGTTCCTCCCCACCCAGCAGAGCGTGAAGACGCTGGTCGAGCGCGGCCTCGAGGCCGAGCTCATCGAGTACGACGGCGTGGGTCACATGATCCCCGAGCTCATGCGCCGCGACCTCTACGACCGCCTCACCGATGCGGTGCAGCAGGAGCACCAGCGTCCCTCGCCCTAGCCGCCCCGATCCTGCGCAGCCCGCTGGCCACCGCGATCTGGAACGCCCCCGCAGCCACGAACAGCCCCGCGTAGCCGAGCGCCTCGAGCAGCGCGGGCGCAAGCGGAGCGACGACGGCGCGCGGCAGGTTGAGCAGCGCCATCAGCACGGCGAAGTGGGTCGCGCGCAGTGCCGGCACGGTCGCGTCCATGAGCGCCGCATGCAGGCCCACGTAGAATGCGGCCGTCGCCAGCGCCTGGAGCGTCACGAAGCCCACGAGGAACGGGGTGCTGCTCCACAGCGCGGGAACCAGGCCAAAGCCGATCCACAGCCCGCCCAAGGCCACCGAGCCGAGCGCCGCGCTGCGCCCATGACCCAGGCGATCGACGGCGAGGGTGGCGAGGGCAAAACCGACCAGGTTGACGACGAGCAGCAGCGGCGCGAGCTTCGTGCTGAGATCTTCGACCGACCACCCCACGCGCAGCACCCAGAACTGACCGCTGACGGTGGAGGTGAGCACGTCGGCGCTCATCACCACGGCTGCGAGGGCGGCCACCCCCAAGGTCTCGCGACGCGAGAGCAGGCGCAGCAGGGTCGCGCCCAGCGGGGGGCGGGCGCGCGGCTCGTCGGGCGCGAGCGCGGGGATGCGCGGCAACGCGAGCGGCAACGCGGCCAGCGCGATCATGATCACGGCCTGTCCCCACAGCGCGGCCGAGAACCCCCACGAGGCGACCACGAGGCCCAGCCCGAGGCTGCCCACGCCCTCGGCCCCCAAGTGGTGCCCGCCCAGCAGCACGCCATTGGTGAGGCCTCGCTCGGGGCCCGGCACGTGATCGAGCACCAGCGCATCGGTCGACACGTCTTGCAGCGAGAGCGCGACGTTGAGCAGCAGCCACAGCCACGCCACCGCGCTCGGATCGCTCACCAGGCTCCCGCGAGCTGCGAGCGCGGCGAGGCTGACGGCCATGGCGAGCATGGCGGCCGTGGCGAACCACCGCGCGCGTCCGCTCCCCATCCCACCCAAGCGGTCGAGTATCGGTGCCCATGCGAGCTTGAGGACCCAGGGCAGCCCCGCGAGCGCCAGGATCCCGGCCTGAGCCTCGAGCGAGACCCCCGCGGCGGCGAGGCTGGGGATCAGGATGAAGCCGCCAAAGCCGTATACGATGCCCTGCGCGAGGTAGAGGCCGCCCAGTACGCCCAGGCGTCGCGCTCGGCGGGTCCTCGTCATCGGCCCACTATCCCGCATCGGGAGCCGGCGCGCACGGAGACCGAGCCGTGGGGCTTCCTCTTACGAGGATCGCTCGAAGCATGCTACTTGGCCCGCTCGGGTCATGGCACTCGGCCCTGCGGCCGCGCGCGTGCTCCGGGCTCGACCGCGGACCGATATGCTTGGCTCAGTGCCGGTCGTGCCTCATGACATCGACACGTTCGACGCGTCGAGGCCCCCTTCGCAATCGCAGCCGGGCCCCGAGCTCGGCGACCTGTTCGCGAACCGCTATCGCATCGAGCGCTGTCTCGGGCGCGGAGCGATGGGCATCGTCTATGCGGCCCACGACACGGCGGTGAACGAGGACATCGCGGTCAAGCTGCTCAACACGCCCCGCATTGGCATGCACGAGCGCTTCGGTCGCGAGGTCCGTCTCGCGCGCCTCGTCACGCATCGCAACGCGGCCCGCACGTTCGACCTGGGAGAGTTCGACGGCGTCCACTTCATCACCATGGAGCTGGTGCAGGGCGAGAGCCTGCGCGTGCTGCTGGCCCGCGAGAGTCGCCTGTCGCCCTCCCACGTGATGGAGCTGGGCCGTCAGCTGTGCCTCGGGCTCCAAGCGGCGCACGACGTGGGCGTGATCCACCGTGACCTCAAGCCGGCCAACATCATGGTGGACCGCAGCGGTCGCGCGGTGATCACCGACTTCGGGGTGGCGTGCACGTCGCTGGAGGAGGCGGGCGTGACGGGCAAGCGGCAGCCGCTCGCCGGCACGCCGCTCTACATGGCGCCCGAGCAGGTCGTTGGCGCCCCCCTCGATGCGCGCGCCGACCTGTACTCGATGGGCGTGATCCTCTACGAGCTGCTCACCGGGCAGGCGGCGTTCAGCGGGCAGAGCCCCGCGGAGATCGCCATGGCGCGGCTGTCGATGCCGCCGCCGGATCCCCGCGAGCTCGTGTCGCTCCCCGATGGACTCGCGAGCCTCGTCGTTCGCTGCCTCGCCCAGTCGCCGAGCGCCCGCCCCCCGAGCGCCCGCGCCATCGCGCTCGAGCTCGCTGCGCTGCGCAGCGCCACACCGAGGCCGGTCGACACCGCGGCCACCCCGGCCCCAAGTGTCGCCATCACCAACTCGAGCATGTTCGTTCCGGCCTCCCCGGGCGAGCGCACGCTCGCGGTGATGCCGTTCCGCTACCGGGGCCCCAGCGAAGAGGCGTACCTGGCCGACGTGCTGACCGATGAGCTCGTGGATCTGCTGACCATGACCCGCGGGCTGCGCGTGTCCTCGAGCGGCGCCACGAGCCAGTTCCACAACGAGCCCGATGCCCGCACGATCGGCCGCGCGCTCGGGGTGGAGGCGATCATCGACGGCTCCATGCTCCGCGGCGACGACGAGATCCGCATCGCGGTGCGACTCATCGACGTGGAGACCGGCTTCCAGCGCTGGAGCGAGCGCTTCGAGGGGCGCCTCGCCGACGTGTTCGAGCTGCAGGACCGCATGGCCAAGCGCGTGGTCGAGGGCCTGCGGCTCGAGCTCTCGCTGGGGAGCCCGCGGCGGATCGTGATGGGCGACGCGGTCGAGCTGTACCTGCGAGGCCGGCAGCGCTCGCGCGAGGCCGACATCAGCGGCCGCGCCCTCGAGGAGGCGATCGCGCTGTTCGACCACGCACTCGAGCGATCTCCGGGCTTTCCGCTGGCGCTCGCGGCCCGGGCCGATGCCGCGCTGCAGCGATGGTTCCTGCCCTCGTCGCGAGCGACCGGGGACTGGGCCGAGACCTCGCGGGCCGCGGTCGTTGCCGCGCTGCTCGGCGCCCCCGATCTGGCCGAGACGCAGCTCGCCGCGGCGCGGCTGCACGTGAACCAGGGCGAGCTGACCACCGCCGCCCGCCACCTCACCGCCGCGCTCGAGAACGCCCCGACGTGCGCCGCCGCCCTCGAGTACCTGGGGCTGCTGCAGTGCGATGCCGGTCGCTCCCAGGATGGGGCGCGCAACATCCTGCTGGCCCACGAGCTCGATCCCTCGCTCCACCAGGGCGCGTTCTCGCTGCTGCGGCACCACGCGCTGCGCGGCGACATGGTCGCCTATGAGGCGCAGCTCTCCCGCCTCAAGCGCTCGCCCAGCAGCCTCCCGTTCGTGCTGAGCTTGTTCGAGTTTCGCATCGCGCTGTGGCACGACGATCGGGCGCGGGCCCGCGCCGTCGAGTGGCACACCGAGGGCGTCGCGCTGGGCATGTCCGAGCTGCTCTCGCGCGCGCTGGACAGCGATACCTCCGACCGCGCGCTCGCGAGCGGCTTCGACGAGATCATCGAGCAGCAGTCCAGCCCGCGGCTGCGCACCGTCTATCGCCAGTTCGCGGTGGAGACCCTCGCCTGGCGGGGCGCCCACGCGCTCGCCCTGGCCGAGCTCGCGCAGGCCGACGAGGGCGGCGTGCTGTTCGACGCCGACTGGTGCGAGTCCTGCCCCGTGCTGGCGCCGCTGCGCTCCGACCCGAGGTTCATCGAGACCCAAGAGCACGTCCGCGGGCGCGCCGATGCGATCTGGCGCGGCGTGACGACCGACCGCAACCCGCCGGCCCGCGCCGGCTAGCCGCCCGCGCCACCGCACTGCCGCGGTAGAGCGGGACCTCGAGCTTGCCGTGCTCGACTTCCCGGCGGGCGGGCCGGGGCAACATCCTTGCTTCTTCGGGCGGTAAGCCTCGTGCCCCACGCCCTCGACATCAGCCGCCGCGCCCACCCATGCGTCGCAATCGCGTCCACCAGATCACCCCCGCGTCACGCAGATCGTCGAGGTAGGTGTACACGACCGGCACGACCAAGAGCGTGAGAAACGTGGAGGTGATCATTCCGCCCACGAGCGTCTTGCCGAACGGTCCGTAAGGGATCCCCTCGCCGGTCGGCACGGTGAACGCGAGCGGAAGCATGCCGCCGATGGTGGTGAGGGCAGTGATCATGATCGGGCGAAAGCGCAGCCGGCCCGCCTGCACGATCGCCTCGGTGCGCGCCAGCCCCTGCTTGCGCGCGGCATTGATGAAGTCGATCAGCACGATCGCGTTGTTCACCACCACCCCGATGAGCAGCACCATCCCGATGCCCGCCAGCGCGTCGATGTTCTCCTTGGTGATGTAGAGGAACCAGTAGACGCCCACGAACGAGAGCGGAATCGAGGGCAGCACCGACAGCGGCAGCACGAACGACTCGAACAAGAACCCCATCAGCAGCAGGATGAAGATCGTGCCCAGCGCCAGCGCACCGCTCAGATCGCGCTGCATCTCGTCGATGCGGCGGCTCTCGTGGTCGGCGTCGAACGAGAGCCCCTCGGGCAGCTGGTAGCCCTGCATCACCTGTCGCAGCCGCGCGATGGTGGCCGGCCGATCCTCGGGCTCGAGGTCGAGGCGCACGAGCGCGCTCACCCGCTTGTTGAAGCGCTGCAGGCTGGCCTCACCCCGGGTGACGTTGCGCTCGGCCAGCACCTGGAGCGGGACGGTCTGCCCGGTGGTGGACGACACCGGGAAGCTCATCAGCTCGCGCACGTCGCTGCGGTCGGCCTTGCGATAGCGCAGCCGCACGTCGACCTCGCGCTCGTCGGTGTGGAAGCGGGGCAGCGGCGCGCCGCGGATCGTGTAGGCCACGGTGTTGGCGACGACCGAGGCCGGCACGCCAAACCGCTCCGACATGTCGCGCGAGACGGTGAGCGAGAGCTCGTCGCGGCGACGCTCGTCGCTGCCGGTGTCGTGCACGCCGAGCACCCCGGGCACGCGCAAGAGCGCCTCCTCGAGCGCGTCGCGAGCCTCTCGCAGGGCCTCGTGGTGGTTGCCGTAGACGGTCACGCGGAAGCTGTCGTCTTGGGCCCCGTCGCTCTGGGCGAGCTGTGAGGTCTTGCGCCAGCCGGGCTTGGCGGGGAGGCGCTCGACCAGGGTGCGGGCCATGTCGTCGAACGAGGGCTGCCCGGGGGCAGGATCGTCGAAGAACACCTGCACCTCGCCCTTGTCGGCGTCGAAGCCGATGTACTGGCCCTGCACGTGGAGCTCCTTGGCCTCGGCCGCGAGCAGCTCCTCGATCTCGATGAAGAACGCCCGCGCGTCCTCGAGCGTGGTGTCGGAGGGCATCGAGTAGCGCACCGTCGCGCGCCGCGTGCCGAAGTTGTCCCCGTTCACGCAGCGCACGCTCATCGCGGGCACGACCGTCGAGACCAGCGCCAAGAGCGTGATCATCACGACGTCCATGCGTCGGCGCACCGCGCTGCGCAGCAGTCGGGTGTACGCGAGGTTGAGGCGGCCGACGGTGGCCTCGTAGACGCGGGCGATCATCGCCTTCCACAGCAGATCGGCGCGATTGAGCAGGCCGGGCAGGCCCACGCGCCCGCGCAGCCACGGGCCCTCGTCGCCGAGCGCGGTGACGCTGGCCAGCGGCACCAGCACCACCGCCACGAACAGGCTGGCCAGCAGCGAGACGCACACGGGGGTCACCATGCGCACCATGAAGAACTGGGTGGGCCCGTTGGAGAGCAGCGCCGCGGGCAGGAACACCACCACGGTGGTGAGCGTGGCGAGCGTGATGGCGAGCGCGACCTCGCCGGTGCCCTGCAGTGCGGCCGCATAGGGCGAGAGGCCGCGCCGACGGAAGCGCCCGATGTTCTCGGCCACCACCACCGAGTTGTCGACCACGAGCCCGATGCAGATCATCAGGCCGATGAGCGACACCAGGTTGATCGTCTGACCGGAGAAGTACATCACCGGCAGCGAGAGGAACAACGAGAGCGGGATCGACAGCGCGATCACCAGCGTGAGCCGCAGGCGCTGCAAGAAGAACAGCAGCACGATGATCGCGAGCGTGCCCCCCTGCCAGCCCGAGTCGACGACCTGCTCGAGCGAGAAGCGAATCGTGTCGCCCTGGACGAACACCTTCTCGACCGTGAATTGCGCGAGCTCGGGGTGGAGCTGGGCCTCCTCGATCGCGGCCTTGACCGCGTCGCTCACCTCGACGGTGTTGGCGTGCGATTCCTTGACGATCGCCATCACCATCGAGGGCTTGCCGTTGTAGCGATCGAAGCGCTCGGCCTCGGGCGCGCGCAGCTCGATCTCGGCGATCTCGCGCAGCCGCAGGCCGTTGGCCCCCACCACGACCTCGCCGATCTCCTCGACCTCGTCGAACGCGGCCAGCGAGCGCAGCAGGTACTTGCCGTCGCGATCGTGGACCGCACCGCTGGCCATGGTGAAGTTGGCCTGGCCCAGCCGCTGCACCAGCCCCACCATCTCCACCCCGGCCGCATCGGCGAGCGCGCGGTCGACCTCGATGAACACCTGCGGCTTGGTGTTGCCCCACAGGTTGACCACCCCTACCCCGTCGATGCGCTCGATCGGGCGCAGCAGGTGGCGCTCGATGATCGAGGCCGGATCGGCGATCTCCTCGTCCCAGATGATCCCGTAGAACGCGACCGGCAGGCTGGCGCCGGACTCCTTGCGCAGCGTCACCTGCTTCACGTCGGCCGGCAGATCGGGGCGCACGCGCGCGATCCGGTCGCGGACCTCGCGGTAGGCCACGTCCATGTCGGTCTCGGCCTCGAACGCCATCATGATGCGGGCATTGCCCGCGCTCGAGATGCTCGTGACCTCGTCGAGCCCGGGCGTGGTGGAGACCGCCGCCTCGAGCGGCTGGGTGATCTTCTCCTCGACGTCCTTGGCCGTCGCGTCGGGATACGGGACCGACACGCTCATGAACGGCGGCGAGAACCCCGAGGGGATCAGCTCGAGCGGGATGCGAACGAGCGCCACGAAGCCCAGCACCACCGCCGACAGCAGCACCATCATCATCGTGATGGGGCGGCGCAGCGCGAGCCGCACGATCGCGCTGTCGGAGAGGCCGGGCGTCATGCGTCGTCCTCGGGCGGCGTTGCTGTGGACGGGGTCGACTCCGACGGGGTCGACTCCGACGGCGTCGACTCCGACGGCGTCGACTCCGGCGGGGTCGCCTCCGACGTGGTCGTCGCGACCGCAGCGGTCGGCGCGAGCGGCTGGGCTGCAGGCGCCTCGCCTTCGCCGAAGTGCTCGGGGGCGAGCTGCTCGGGCCGAACCAGCGCGAGCTCGTCGTCGAGCCGCTGCGCCATCGTGCGCCCGAGGTCGGTGTGCCCCATCAGCCCATCGACGCCGGCGTAGAGCGTGGGGATCACGACCAAGGTGAGCAGCGTGGACAGGCCCAGCCCGGCGATCACCGTGATCGCGAGCGGGGCGCGGATCTCCGCGCCGTCACCCATGCCGAGCGCCATCGGCATGAGCCCCAGCATGGTGGTGAGCGTGGTCATCAGGATCGGGCGCAGCCGCACCTGCCCCGCCATGGCGAGCGCCTCGGCGGTGCTCATGCCCCGCGCCTTGAGCTGCCCCGTGTAGTCCACGAGCACGATCGCGTTGTTGACCACGATCCCGGCCAGCATGATCGCGCCCAGGAACACCACGACCGACAGCGGGATCTCGAGCCACAAGAGCGCCAGCACCACGCCGAGGAACGCCATGGGGATCGTGAGCAGGATCAGCAGCGGGTAGACCAGGCTCTCGAACTGCGAGGCCATGATCACGTAGACGAGGAACACGGAGAGCCCGAGCGCGAGGTAGAGCGAGCGCGAAGAGGTCTCCCACTCCTGGCTCTGGCCGGTGACCGCCGTGCCCACGCCGTCGGGGAGCCGCAGCTCGTCGATCGCCTCGGACACGGTCCCCGCCACCGCGCCGAGCGCGACGCCCTCGACGTTGGCGGTGATGACCCCCACGCGCTGCTGGCCGATGCGGCGGATCTCGTTGGGGCCGCGCGAGACGGTGATCTCGGCGACGGCGTGGAGCGGGACCGGCTTGCCGAGGCCGGGGTTGACCACCAGCTCGCGCAGCTCGGCGACGGTCGCCTCGTCGGCCCCGGCCAGGCGCACGCGGATCGGCACCTTGCGATCGCCACGCGACAGGCGGGTGGCCTCGGAGCCCTGCACCTCGTCGCGAATGCGCTCGGCCACCTGGCGCACGTCGAGCCCCAGCCGCGAGAGCGCGTCGCGGTCGTAGACGATGTGGACCTCGGGGCTCCCCGGACGGATCGAGGCCTCCACGTCGCGCAGGCCGGGCACGCGGCGCAGCCGCTCGCCGACCGCCCGCGTGGCCGCGCCGAGCTCGACGAGATCGTTGCCGCGCACCTCGATCTCGATCGGGGTCTTGAACGAGAACAGCACCGGGCGCGACAGGGAGGCGGTCACGTCGGGGAGGCCGGCCAGGATCTCGCGCATGGCCTCCTGCGCGGCGCGCTCGAGCTCCTGCGCGCGACCGCCCTGGCCGCGACGGCCCGGCACCCCATACTCGCTGCCGGCCTTGCTCTCGAGCGTGATGCGCAGCCGCGCCGTGTGCTCGCCACGCTCGGCGCTGTCGCCCTCGTCGCGCTCGCTGCCCACCGTGACCGTGAGCGAGGCGAGCGCGGGGACCTCCTCGAGCACGCGCTGCTCCACCGGCTGCGCGACGGCATCGGTGTGCGGCAGCGGGGTGCCCACCGGCAGCTGGAGCTCCACGCTGAACTCGCCCTGGTGCAGCTCGGGGATCAGCTCCGTGTCGAGCCGCTGCGCGCCCCAGATCACCACGCCCAGCGAGCCGAGGAACGCCGCGTAGACCACCACGCGATTGCGCAGGCACCAGCGAATGAGCGGGCCATAGAGGGCCTGGAGCACGTCGACGAGGCGGTGGAACAGCCACAGCGGCGGTCGCACCAAGAGGCCCACCACGCGGCCCACCACGAACGCTAGCCCGAGCACCACCGCGAGCGTGAGCACCGAGACCGTGAGCAGGACCTTGCCGAGCAGCTCGAACACGAAGTGGAGGACGAAGCGCACCAGCGTGTAGGGGGTCCACACCAGGCGCCAGGGCCGACGTCGCAGGCCCCGCGCGTGCTCGAGCAGCTCGGTGAGCGACTGCCAGCGCGCGAGGCTGCGCCCGAGCGAGCGCAGCACCCCGCCGGCCGCCTCGGCCTCGCCCGCGGCGAGCCCCGTACGCGAGGCGAGCATCGGGATCAGGAACAGCGCGACCGCGAGCGAGGCGAGCAGGCTGAACACCACCGCGAGCCCGAGGTCGCCGAACATCTGCCCGGCCACGCCCTCGACGAACACCATCGGGAAGAACACCGCGACGGTGGTGAGCGTGGAGGAGATCACGGCCGAGCCCACCTCTTGGGCCCCGCGCAGCGTGGCCGTGACCAGATCGTCGCCTTCCTCGCGGCAGCGGTGGATCGACTCCAGCACCACGATGGAATTGTCGACCAGCATGCCCACCCCGAGCGCGAGCCCGCCGAGCGACATGATGTTGAGCGAGACCCCGGCGAGCGAGAGCGGGGCAAACGTGACGAGCACCGACACCGGAATGGACAGCCCCACGATGAGGGTGCTGCGCAGATCGCGCAGGAAGAGGAACAGCACCAGCACCGCGAGCAAGCCGCCCACGATGGCGGTGTCGCGCACCTCGGCGATGCTGGACTCGATGAAGCGCGAGCGATCCGAGGCGACCTGGATCACCGCGCCGTAGTCGGCCTCGAGCCGCGGGCGCACCTTGTCGTCGAGCTTGTCGCGCACCGCGTGCGCCATCTCGACGATGTTGGCGTCGGCCTCCTTGTAGATCTCGATCTCGACCGCCTCATGGCCGTCGACGCGGGTGATGACCTCGCGATCCTCATAGCCGTGCTCCACCGCCGCGATGTCGCGCAGCCGCACGTCGCGGTCGTTGCGACGCACCACGACGATCTCGCCGATGTCGCCGAGATCGCGGAACTCGTTGACGGTACGCACGAGGTAGCGGGTGCGACCGTCTCGCATCGTGCCACCGGCGAGGTTGATGTTCTCGGCCTCGAGCCGCGAGATCACGGTGTCGATGCCGACCCCGACCTGGCGCAGCTTGCCCTCGTCGAGCTCGACGTGGACCTCCTCTTCGAGGCCGCCCTTGATCTTGACCGCGGCCACGCCCTCGACGGGCTCGACGAGGCGCCGCACGTCGCGGTCGGCGATGCGGCGCAGCAGCTTGAGGCCCGCCACGCCCTCGAAGCGCGGGCCCTCGCCGCCGAGCGAGACGGTGAGCACCGGGTCGAGCGTGGGGTCGTAGCGCAGGATGAGCGGCTGCTCGACCCCATCGGGGAGGTTGGGCCGCACCGTGTCGAGCTTCTCGAGCACGTCCTGCCCGGCCTCGTCCATGTCGGTGCCCCACGCGAACTCGAGGATCACGTCGCTGTAGCCCGCCCGCGACACGCTCTCGATGCGGGTGAGCCCGGTGACCACGCCCAAGATCTCCTCGAGCGGTCGCGAGACGTTGTTCTCGACCTCGCCCGGCGCCGCCCCGGCGAACTCGGTCCGCACGGTGAGCTTGGGATACGAGATGTCGGGCATGAGGTTGATGGGGAGCAGGCGGACCGAGAAGCCGCCGAACACCATCACCGCCAGGAAGACCATCAGCACCGCCACCGGACGCGTGGTGGTGAAGCCGAGCCAGGAGCGCCGCAGATCGGTGCGCTCGCCGGTCGGCGCCGGCCGGGGCGCCCCCTCGCCCGGCTCGCGCGAAGGCACGGGGGCGGCGGCGTTCGGGCTCATGCGCCCCCGCTGGCCGCCTTGGCCTTGGCCTTGCGGCCCGACTTCTTGCGCGACGGGGCGGGCTTGGCCTCGGCCTTCGGCTCGGGCTCGGGCTCGGCCTCGGGCTCGGCGGAGGCCTCGAGCGCGACGCTCGGCGTCGCGGCGGTGGGCTCTACGACCGCCTCGGCCGCGGGCTCGGCCGCCTTGCCGTACGCATCGACGCGGGTGATCAAGCCGCCGTCCTTGAGGCCCGCGTGCCCGGTGAGCACGATCTCGTCACCCACGCGGGCTCCTGCGACGACCTCGGCGTGCTCGCGATCGGTGAGCCCGAGCTCGACCTTCACCCGCGCGACGCGGTCGTCCTTGGTCACGAACAGATAGGGCTGCTCCTCGTCGTAGACGAGCGCCTGCTTGGGCACGAGCGTGGCCGCGGGGCGGGTCTGCGTGGTGAGCGTGACCTCGGCGTACATCCCCGGCAAGAACCCCGAGTCGCCTACGAGCGCGGGCGGCAGCGCGATGGTGACCTTGACGGTGCCGGTGCTCGCGTCGACGACCGGGGCGATGCGCTCGAGCTTGCCCACGCCGCGCCGCCCCTGCGCCGCCTTGCCGGCGACCTCGGCCGCCTGGCCCACGCGCAGCCGATCGAGCTCCTTCTCGGGCACGTAGACGCGGGCCACGAGGGTGTCGAAGTCTACGATCGAGAGCAGCTGCGCGCCGGTCGTGACGAACGCACCCTCCGAGACGAAGCGCTCGGTGATGGTCCCGCTGAACGGCGCGTGCACGTTGGTGTTGCCCACCTCGCGCTTGCGATCGCGAACATCGAGCGTGGCGGTGTCGTAGGCGAGCTCGGCCTGGTCGAGCTCCTGCTGCGAGGCGACGCCCCGCGCGAACAGCGAGCGCACGGTGGCGAGGTCGCGCTCGGCGCGAGACAGCGAGGTCGAGGCGCGATCGAGCCCGCTGCGCTGCTGATCCTGCTTGATGCGCGCGAGCAGCCGCCCCTCGGGGATGGCGTCGCCTTCCTCGAACGAGAGCGAGGTGATGCGACCGGTGCTCTCGGCGTGCACCGTGACCATGCGCTCGGCCTCGATGGTGCTCGTGGCCCGGATCTGGGCGCTGATCTCTCCGCTGAAGATCCGAGCGGTCACCACTGGCGTGGCGATTTCTTCGTCGCCGTCCTTGGCCGCGCCGCGATCGGAGGCGTCGGCCTCACCCAGGGAGCCGCAGCCCGCCCCGAGCCACAGCAGCGCCAGCAGGGCTGCGGCAGGACGGGTGAGGAGGCTGGAGGAGCGCATGCGGACCACCAAGGGCTCGGCGCTCGAATAGCACGAGTCCCTGCACGCGCCATCGTGGCCCAGCTCGGGCTCGAGGTGCGTGCCGCCATGGACCCCGCAGGGGACGCCGATGTGTCGTCGTCGCCGCGGCGGTCGTCGTTACTGCCGACCGCCGCGCCGGAGCCCCAGTGCGGGACGCTAGAGCAGCTTCTCGAGCGGGGTGTGCTCGAGCTGGTGCGCGTCCGCGACGGGTGCGCACACGCACGCGCCACGGAACGTGTTCAGCCCGGCCGCCAGGTGCAGCGAGCCTCGCGCGGCCTGCACGACGCCCTGGTTGGCCAGCGCCAGCGCCCACGGCAGCGTGGCGTTGGTGAGCGCCGTGGTCGACGTCCGCGGCACCGCGCCCGGCATGTTGGCCACGCAGTAGTGGACGACGCCCTCTTCGACGAAGGTGGGGTGGTCGTGGGTGGTCGGCCGGCAGGTCTCGATGCAGCCGCCCTGATCGACGGCCACGTCGACGACGACCGAGCCGTTCTCCATCGAGCGCAGGTGATTGCGGTTGATGAGCTTGGGCGCGGCCGCGCCGGGGACCAGCACCGCGCCGACCACCAGGTCGGCCTGCGCGACCTCTTCTTCGATGGCGCCGGGGTTCGAGTAGAGGGTCTCGATGCTGTTGCCGAACACGTCCTCGAGGTAGTTCATGCGCTCGGCGTTCACGTCGAACACCGTCACGCGGGCGCCCAGCCCGATCGCGATCCGAGCGGCGGCCGTGCCCACGATGCCGCCGCCGAGGATCACGACATGACCGCGGCGGGTGCCCGGGATCCCGCCGAGCAGCAGCCCCTTGCCGCCCTTCTCGCGCTCGAGGCACGAGGCGCCGACCTGCGAGGCCATGCGGCCGGCGATCTCGCTCATCGGGCGCAGCAGCGGCAAGCCACCGTCCTCGTCGGTGATGGTCTCGTAGGCCACGCCGGTGACCTTCTTCGCCAGCAGCTCGCGGGTGAGCTCGGGGAACGCAGCCAGGTGCAGGTAGGTGTAGAGCACCAGCCCCTCGCGGAAGTAGCCGAACTCCGCGGGGAGTGGCTCCTTGACCTTGATGACCATGTCCGCCGACCACACCTCGGCGGCATCGCGGGCGATGATGGCCCCGACCGACCGAAAGGTCTCGTCGGAGTAGCCGGAGCTCACCCCGGCGTTGGTCTCCACCTTTACCTGGTGACCCGCCGCAACGAAGCGCCGGACGCCTTCGGGGTTGATCCCGACGCGATACTCGTGGGTCTTGATCTCTTTGGGAACGCCAATCAGCATGGTAACGAACGCACTCCTGCCCGCGCACCGTCGCGCCGCGCGGCAGACTACCGGTGAAGCAGCGCCTCGGCCACCTCGAGGAAGCCCTCGCTCTCGCGCTGCTCAGTGACGTAAGCCGGTAACCAGCGAAAGGCCTCCCGCTGCGGAGGCACGTCGGCGGTGCCCACCGTCACCCCAAAGCGACCGGGTCCGAACAGTCCCTCGTCGTTGGGGGCATCGCCAATCGTGAGGATCGTCGCAGGATCGAGGCCGTGGTCGGCGGCAAAACGCAGCAGGCCCTGGCCCTTGTCGGGGAGGCGCGGGGTCAGGTGCACGTGCACGCTGGACCACACCATGCACACGCCCAGGCCGAGCGCCGCCTCGCGCAGGCGGGTGAGCTCGGTGGGATCCCGACCCTCGCGCTCATAGGCCACGTCGCCCAGGCGGAAGGGATGGTCGGCGGTGAGGCGCAGCCGGGCGTCGTGCTCCTCGTCGAGGCGACGCCCCGCAGCGAGCAGCACCGCACGATCGGTGGGCTCGGCGAGCCAGCGCGGGTGCTGGTCGGGGATCACCTCGAGCAGCCCGTTCTCGGCGATCGCTCGGGTGACCCCGGGCAGGTAGCGGCACAGGCCCATCATCTCCCCCGTGGGGCGACCGCTCACGGGCACCACCTCGAAGCCGGCGTCGGCCAACGCGGAGATGACGCGGACGACCGCGGGATCCAGGCTGCGGCCACGGGTGAGCGTGCCGTCGACATCCGTCGCGACCACGCGCACCGAGCCGAGCAGCGCCGCCCGTGCGGAACCGGTGACATGACGAAGAGGGGCGAGCATGGGCGCGGATTCGGACATGGAATGCGCAAACGATGATAGGGTCCCGCCCCGGGGAGCAAGAGGGGAAAGCACATGCCGCTCGATCTCCAGGCTGGGGACGTCTACGCCGGCACGATACGCATCCATGGCGTACTGGGCGTTGGGTCCTTCGCTCGTGTCTACGAGGTGGAAGCCCCCGGCTATCCGCAGCGCCTGGCGCTGAAGCTCACCCGCCAGCCCGTGCGCTCGGGGGAAGAGGCTCAGCGTGCGCTGCGTGAGATCACGATCCTGCGCTCGCTGACCAACCCGCACGTGGTGCGCACGTTCGACTGCGGCCTGCGCCCCGACGGCCACATCTACCTGCTGATGGACCTGCTGACCGGGTGCTCGCTCGATCAGTGGCACGACTTCGGCAAGCCGCTGCACGCCGCACAAGCGGTCACCATCATCCACCAAGCGTGCCTGGGCCTGGCCGAGGCGCACGCGATGGGCGTGGTGCACCGCGACGTGAAGCCCGAGAACATCTTCATCGAGCGCGACGGCAAGATCAAGATGCTCGACTTCGGCCTGGCCCGCTCCTGGGACGGCAGCCCCGTGGTCGGGGTGAACGCCACCGATGCCCACCTGGTGGTGGGCACGCCCCACTACTCGCAGCCCGAGCAGCTCCAGACCCGCGTGCTCACCCCCGCCAGCGACGTGTACAGCCTGGCCACGATCCTCTACGAGCTGCTCACCGCCCGCAGCCCGTTCTTTCCCGACCACACGCTGCTCGAGATCAAAGAGGAGCTGCGCCACAAGCCCAACGAGTGGCTGCGGGCCCACGCGCGACGACCCGCGCTCCCGCTCGATCGCTGCCCCGGCGGCGAAGACCTGCCCGAGTCGCTGGTGCGCGGGCTGACGCGAGCGCTCGACAAGGACCCCGAGCAGCGGCCCCCCACGGCGGGCGCGTTCGCCAACGTGCTGGGGCTGGTGCTCCACCGCGACATGGACATCCCGGTGGCCGCCAAGCTGCGCGTGCTCAACCCCGACGACACGGTGGTCGAGCGCCTGTTCCTGCCCGGCAGCTACCGCATCGGCAGCGGGCGACGCTGCGAGATCAAGCTGCGCGACGACGCGGTGCCGCGGGTGCACGCGGTGCTCGAGTGGAGCGGCGCGCCCAATCGCCCGCACCTGCGCCCGCTCTCCGACGACGGCTCGGTCAAGGTGAACGAGCGCGTGGTGCACGTGCCGGTCGAGCTCGGCGCCGAGGACGAGTTCTCGGTGGGCTCCACCCGGCTCGCGGTGGTCATCTAATGCTCCCCCTGCTGCGGTGACCGGTTGGGTCACCGCAGCAGCGAGATCTCTGTCGGGGCGAGAGGATTCGAACCTCCGACCTTTCGGTCCCGAACCGAACGCGCTACCAGACTGCGCTACGCCCCGATCGGGAGGCGGCTCTTAGCAGGGCGAGCGGGGGCTCGTCAACGGGTCGCGAGCGCTCTGGCCTCGACTGGGCGATCCGCGCACGACCACGCCCCCGCCCGGGCGCTATGCTGAGCGAGGTCCGCATGCCCGGTGAGCCCGCCCAGCGCCCCCTCCGCCTCACTCCCGCCGCGTACCTCGCGATGGAGCGCAGCGCCGAGGGCAAGCACGAGCTGTGGGACGGCGAGGTGTTTGCGATGGGCGGGGCCAGCTACGCCCACAACCTGGTGAAGGACGGCCTGGCCCGGGCGCTCGGCAACCTGCTCGCCGAGCGCGGCTGTCGGGTGCTCACCTCGGACATGAAGGTCCGCATCCCCGCGACCGAGCGCTACGTCTACCCCGACGTGGTCGTCGTGTGCGGCGAGGCGCAGCTCGAGGACGACCACGGCGACGTGCTGTGCAACCCACGGGTGGTGATCGAGGTGCTCTCGGATTCCACGGCGGCGTTCGACCGCGGGGCCAAGTTCGCCGGCTATCGCTCGATCCCCAGCCTGCGCGAGTACGTGCTGGTCTCGCCCGAGGAGCGGCGCGTGGATCACTTCACCCGGGCCGAGGATCCGAGCGAGTGGGTGTTTCGCTCGTTCCGCGAGGACGAGCCGCTGCCGCTGCCCAGCCTAGGCGTCAAGGTGCCGCTCGGCCCCGTGTTCGAAGGCTAGACCGGGTCGGGCCACAGCCAGGCGACCACGCTGCCGCCCACCCAGGTCTCGATCGCGATCATGGGGATGAGACCGAGCGCGCTGCCGCCCACGAACGCCCAGAAGCGCACCCGCGAGACCCCGAACATCAGCTGCATGGGGCCGAACGTGAACAGCATCAGGCGCATGGTGAGCACGGTGCGAAAGCCTCGCTCGGCCAGCCGATCGTCCCACTTGCGCAGCCGCGCGGGCAGCCGCGCTTGCACCCACTGGCGCGCCACGTAGCGCGAGAAGGCGAGCGCCACGCAGCCGGCCAGGAGCGCGCCCATCCACGAGACGAGCAGGGCCAGCCACGGCGGCCACACGAGCGCGGCGGTGACGATGAGCAGGTGCGCGGCCAGCCCCAGCGGCTGCAGCAGCGCGAAGGTGATCACGAACGTGAGCAGCCCCCACAGCCCGGCGCTGCGCAGCCACGCTTGGCCCTCGGCGGCGTCGATGTCGAGCATCACCACCACGACGATGAGCAGGACATAGAGGAGGCCCACCAACAGGCGGGCGCGGGAGGGCCGGGACACGGGCGAACCGTAGCAGGGCCGAGGCCCCCGCGCTCCTCCGGGCGGACAGGGACCGAGCTAATACCCGCGCCGCGGCTCGCTGCTGCCGCCCCGGCCGGGGAGCATGCCGCGGATCCACGGCGGGCCATCGGTGAACAGATGGTCGCGCACGGCCCGGGCGGCGCCCCCCATGCCCCGCGGGAACGCGCGCAGCAGCACATCGAGGTGGCCCTCGTCGCTCTCCACCCCGCGCACGGTGACGAAGCTCGAGACCAGCCCGAGCACGCGCCGCGCCACCCGGTTCTTGCCGAGCGCGGGGTGCTTCATGAGGTCGATGACCAAGCGGTTGCCCGTGGACTCGCCGAGCAAGCGGCTGAGGCCCGGCAGGTGGGCGGCCAGGTTGCCGCTCTTGGCGAGATCGAGCGCGCCCGACTTGATGAGCGCGGCCACGGGAGACTCGGCATCGCCGAGCACGGTCATCGTCGTGCCCTCGAGCCGGACCTCGAGCCGCAGCTCCTCGGCCGACATGCGAATGTGCTCGATGTAGAGCTGGGTCACCGCGCGCACCGTCGTGCCCATGAGGGCGACCGTGGCACCGATGCTCACGCCGGGCGGACACGGCTCGATCTCCACGTCTTGCGGACCGCCCTCCCCACCCTGGCCTGCCAACCACCGCAGCCCGGCAATGGGCACCCCGAAGCGCAGCCCGATCGCATTGCGGAGCACGCGTGCGAGCTCCTCGGGGTGCGCGCGAAGGTAGGAGCTGGCGGCTTGCAGCAGGGCGTCCCGTGCATTCATCGCCTAGAGGATACGCCAAAGCGATGCCGCGGAAGCACGCGCTCGCAAACGCGAGAAGGGCCGCCACGCGACTCGCGTGACGGCCCTCCAGGCTAGGGTTGCGGACCGAGCGGCCCGCCATCGATCACAGGTCGTGCGGGCGCACGGTGCTGCGATTGTTGCCCTGGCAGCGCGCGATGGCGGCCTCGAGCAGCTCGTGAACCTTGTCGGAGACGGCCTGGACGAGCTCGCCATCGGAGCGGAGTCCCGCTTCCTTGATGACTTCCTTTACCTTCGAGCCGACGACGACGATTTCCTTGGGCTTGGACGCTTTGGCCATGGTCTTGATCCTGAGCGAGTACGCTTTACGTGGAGGTGTTGGCGTGGCCTAGGGGGCCTACTTGGCCCTTGGAGCCACAATCGTGGGATTGGGGAGCGGTTGCCATCCCCACAGCGGTCGCGGGGTGCTGAAGCTCGGGCGGGACGATAAACCCGCGCCGACGGGCTTGAAAAGCGAAAAACCAACCAAGTTGGCCGAATTTAGTGCGCTAAAGGGGTCCTCGGTGAGATCTTCCGCGTGAAGAGGCGGGGATCGTCCACTGCGGCCCGCGATTCCAGCGCGAGCCGGATCACGACTCGAACGCCCCGGGCGGGCCCTTCCGAGGGGGATCGACGGCGAATTCAAGGACCGATCTCGAGCTCCCAGGCGTCGAGCAGGTGCTGCGAACGTTCCCCTCGGGCCTCGGCAATTAGCGTTCTGGTGGCCGAATTCGCGGGATCTGGGGCCAACTCGATGCGCAGCGCGGCGGCGGGGGGCTCAGCCCAGAGCTCGGCCCACTCGACCACGAGCACGGATCCAGGCCCGCCGAGCTCGGCCCCCTCGGACAGGCCGAGCGCCTCGAAGGCGGCATCCCCGACCGATCCCGGGGCAGGATCATCGTCGGAGGCGGCCAGCCTGAAGAGATCCACGTGCGCCAGGGGTCGCGGGCCGGGATGAAGGAGGCACAGGTTGTACGTGGGGCTGCGCACCCGATCGGGGCGGTCGACCCCCAAGCCCTCGGCCAGGGCCCGCGTGAAGGTGGTCTTGCCCGCGCCCATCGGGCCCTGCAGGAGCACGACGTCGCCCGGCTGAAGGCGCGCGCCCAGGGCCCGCGCGACCGCAGTGAGCCGTGACTCGGTGAGGCTGGTGCGCTGCATCGCGCGCGGGAGCGTAGCGCAGAACTCCTCGAGCTTTCCTCGGCCTCTGCACGAGCTCTGCACATTCGCCTGGCAGGCTGGGCTCATGTCGATCGCCGCGGTCCACTCCCAGCTCCCACGCTACGCCACCACCACCACCACCACCGTCGCCCCCACCTCCGCCGCCAGCGCTGCGCCGGCGGCCATGCCCGTGCGGGGCAGCTCCGCTTCGCTGCTGCACCGATCGCTGCGCGACGACGAGGCGGCCGCCGTGGGCGAGACCGGGCGCATGCACGTGGCGCAGGCGCTGCTGTGCAGCATGGGCGGCGCGGGGCTGTTCGGGATCGCGCTGGGAAGCTTCGGTGGCTCGCTCGCGCAGATGCTGTCCTCGGGTCTCAAGGCGCCGATGCTGCTGCTGGGCACCACCGCGCTGTGCTTGCCCGCGTTCCACGTGATGCAGCTGACTCGCTCACCGCGACCGCTCTCGCTCGGGCAGTCGCTGTCGATCCAGGCGCATGCGCTCGCGGCCATCGGCCTATGGTGGGGGGCGCTCGCGCTCCCGCTCTTGTTCATGGCGAGCACCGTGCAGCACTACCGCCTGGCCCAGGCGCTCGCGCTGGTCGTGGGCGCGCTCGGGGGCGCGGTGGGGCTGCACCGCTTCCATCGCAGCTTCAGCGCCGCCTCGGGCGCGGCCCCGCGCGGGATGCTGGCGGCGTGGTTCGTCCTCTACGGCGTGGTGGGAGCGCAGCTCTCGTGGTTCCTGCGGCCGTTCCTTGGCGCGCCCGATCAGCCGTTCGAGCTGATCCGAGGGCTGCGCAGCAACTTCTTCGAGTTCGCCACCGGACCGCTGTGGATGTGATAGGGGACGATCGCGGTGGGTACATCACGCGTAGCGTCGCCGGCCTCGAGGTGGCTCGTGCTGCTGGGCTACGTGGCGCTCGTGTACGGCTCGCTCCCGTGGACCCGCGACGTGCTCATCGCGCTGGATCAGCGCGAGCTCGTGGGCAGCATGGTCACCGCGTGCTACTTCGGCGCGGCGGCGCTGGTCGTCTACCACGTGGTGTTCGACGTGCGGCTCACGGATCGCGTGGCGTTCGTGGCGCTGGTGGCCCTGGGCGCGGGGGTGGGCGGGCTGATGCTGGGGCTCGCGATCCCCGAGGAGCGCCTGCACTTCCTTCAGTATGGGTTGATGGCGGTGCTGGCCCGCCGCGCGGTGGCGCCGCGCGTGGGGGGCTGGCGGCAGTACTTGGCGGCGATCGCCATCGCGTCGGCGGCGGGCTGGGGCGACGAGCTGATTCAGGGGCTGCTGCCCGATCGCTACTACGATCTCCGCGACGTGCTCATCAATGCCCTCGCGGCCGCGCTGGCCATGGCGGGCTACGAGGCGCTGCACAACCAACTCGGCTGGCGACCGCCGCGAAGCGAAGCTCCTCCATGACCTCGATCCTCATCGTCGACGACGAGCCCGCGGTGGCCGACGTGCTCGCGTTCGCGCTGCGCAAGGGCGGCTTTGGCGTGCAGATCGTCGGCACGTTGGCGCTCGCGCGCCGCGAGCTGCTCGCGCGGCCGCCTGCGCTGGTCGTGCTCGACCTCGGGCTCCCCGACGGCGACGGGCTGGAGCTGTGCCGAGAGCTGCGCGAGCGCTCGGGGCTGCCGGTGCTGGTGCTCACCTGCCGCGACGAAGAGGTCGATCGCGTGCTGGGGCTCGAGCAGGGCGCCGACGACTACGTGGTCAAGCCATTCTCGCCGCGCGAGGTGGTGGCGCGAGTCCGCACGATCTTGCGCCGCGCCGGCGCGGGCGCCAGCGCGCGACCCGAGCCGGCGCTGCGCCACGGCGCGATCACGCTGCACCTGCACGAGCATCGGGTGGCGGTGGGCGGGCGCGCGGTCGAGCTCACCCCGCGGGAATTCGATCTCTTGCACACGCTGCTGGCCGCGCCGCGGCGGGTGTTCTCGCGCCAGGCGCTGGTCGAGCAGGCCTACCACGACGACGCGGTGGTCTCGGGGCGCACGGTCGACTCCCACATCAAGGGGATCCGCCGCAAGTTCGCCGAGGTGATCGAGGGCTTCGATCCGATCGAGACGATCTACGGCGTGGGCTACCGCGCGCGTGAGGAGTGACGAAGAAGGATGACCACGCCTGCGCTCAGCCCCGCGCCGCGGCGTCCGCTCTCGCGGCGCATCATGGTGGCGCTGTTCGTGCTGATGCTGGTGCCGATCGCCGGCTGGTCGCTGGTGGGCTCGGCGTGGCCCGACCCGGGGCAGCTCGCGGATCCACGCGATGCGGCGGCGGTCGAGGCCGCGCTCGACGGAGTGCGCGGCAAGCTGGCGTGGGTGCTAGTGGCCAGCTTCGCGATGCTGGGGGGCGCGGTGCTGTACCTGCGACGCACCGTGCTCGAGCCGCTGGTCGATCTGGCCCGACGCGCGCGTGCAGCCGAGGCCGGGGCATGGGAGCCCCCGGCGGATCGCGAGCGGCCCGACGAGATCGGCGATCTGGCGCGCGCGCTCGATGGCAGCATGACGGCGCTGCGCAAGCGGGCCGAGGGCGCGGTGCTGCTGGCCACGAACCTGAGCCACGAGCTGCGCACGCCGCTCTCGGCGATCCGCGGGGCGGCCGAGCTCATCGCCGACGAGGAGCTCTCGGCTGCGGATCGCCAGCGCTTCGTCGGGCACATCACGCACGAGTCGGAGCGACTCGAGCGCCTGGTGCGGGGGCTGCTCGACATGCACCGCGTGGAGCGCGATGGACCGGGCCGTGACGAGGGACGGTGTGCGCTGGCCTCGGTGGCGAGCGGGGTGCTCGAGCGGGCGCGACCGCTGCTCGCTCGCAAGGAGCTGCGCGCGGTGGTCGAGGTGTCGGAGGCGCTGCCGCCGGCCGCGGCCTCGCCGGAGCGCGCGGCCAGGATCGTGCTCGGGTTGCTCGAGAATGCGATCAAGTTCTCGCCGCCCGGGGGCACGATCACCGTGCGCGCCGCGGCCGAGCCCGAGGGTCTGGCGCTCACGCTGGCCGACGAGGGGCCCGGCGTGCCCCCGGCGCTGCGCGAGGCCGTGTTCGATCGCTACTTCACCGCGCCCCGCGAGGGCGGAGCGGGAGCGCGGGGCACCGGCCTCGGGCTCGCGATCGTGCACAGCCTGGTCGAGGGCGCGGGGGGCCACATCGCGGTCGACGATGCGCCCGGGGGCGGCGCGAGGTTTCGTTTCGTGCTGCCGGCCGCGAGCCGGCGAGCGAAGGCGGAGGAATCATGATGATGCAGAGCACCGAGATCGTGGTCCTACTGTTCTGTGTGCTGGCCGTGCTGGCGGCCCCAGCCTGGGTGGTGATGCGCTTCCTGAGGCCACCCCGGCGCTCCCGCTAGTTGCTCGGCGGGCCTCCCAGGGTGTACGCATCGGAGCGTGCACCAGGCGGAGGAGGGCGTTCCGGGCCCGATCGCAGCGATCTCGATCGCCGCGATCCCGATCGCCGCGAGCCCGATCGCCGCGAGCATCGCAGTGACACCGGGGGCAGCGACAACGCGTCGGCGGAGCAGCGGCGGCCTCGCGCTCGCGGCCGCGTGCTTGCTCGCCGGGTGTGACGCCCCGCCGCTCGCCCACACGACCCCCGTGGCCGAGCCCACCGAGGCGCTGCGACCCGAGGCCGTGCGCGGGGCGATCCCCGAGCACGCGCACGTGGTCGACTATGCGATCACGGCGCGCTACGACGAGACGCTGCATCAGATCGACGGGCGCGCGCGCATCACCTGGCGCAACCGCGGTCCGCGAGCCGTGGACTCGATCCCGTTCCATCTCTACATGAATGGATTTCGCGCCGCCGACACGGCGTGGATGGAGCAGGCCCGCGGCCAGCACCGGGGCGAGACGCTCGACCTCGAGGACCCCTGGGGCTACGCCGACGTGGCCACCGTGGAGCGGCTGGGAGGGCCCGGCGCGAGCGATGGCGAGCCGGGGCGTACCGCGCTGCGCCACGCGGAAGCCAGCGATCCTACCTTGATGACCGTGTGGCTCGACGAGGCCGTTCCGCCCGGCGAAGCGGTCGAGCTCGAGATCGCCTTCACCACCAAGCTGCCGCGGGTGTTCGCGCGCACGGGCTTCGCCGATCGCTATGTGATGGCGGGCCAGTGGTTTCCCAAGCCCGGCGTGCTCGAGCCCGACGGCAGCTGGAGCGCGCACGTCTTCACGCTCTTCAGCGAGTTCTACGCCGACTTCGGCGACTACGACGTGGAGCTCGATCTGCCCGCCGACCTGGTGGTGGGGGCCTCGGGGATCCTCGTGAGCCACGCGCAAGAGGGCTCGCGACAGCGACTGCGCTATCGCGCGCAGATGGTGCACGACTTTGCCTGGACCGCGGGGCCCGATCTCGTGGAGGCCTGGGACGACTACGAAGGGATCCGCATCCGCGCGCTGGTGCCCCGTGATCGCGCCGACCAGGCCGAGCCGCACCTGGCCGCCCAGCGAGCCGCGCTCGCGAGCATGGAGGCACGCTTTGGTCCCTACCCCTGGTCGACGATCACGCTCGTCGATCCGCCCGAGGGCGCCGAGGGGGCCGGCGGCATGGAGTACCCTACCCTCTACACGACGAGCCCGGTGACGGCGGTGCCCAAGCCGCTGCGCATGCTCGGCTTCGATGTACGCCTGGGCGGCGAGTTCACCACGGTGCACGAGTTCGGGCACCAGTACTTCCAGGGGCTGCTGGCCTCCAACGAGTATGCGCAGCCCTGGCTCGACGAGGGGCTCAACACGTTCTCGAACATGCTCGTCTTCGTCGATCGCTGGGGCGACGACGGGGGCGATGGTCCGTGGCTCGCCAAGCTCGCCGGGCAGCCGCTGGGGCTCTACGACGGGCTGCGGCTCGATCAAGGCGATTCCTCGGAGCTCGAGGTGATCGATCAGACCGCGTGGGACTTCACGCCGCTGGCCGGAGGCTACGGCTCGGTCACCTACCGCAAGACCGCGGCGCTGATGCTCACCCTGCGAAGGATCGTGGGGGCCGAGCCGTTCGACGCCGCGATGCGACGCTACGCGGATCGCCATCGCTTTGGCCACCCGCGGGGGCGCGACCTCGAGGCCACGCTCGCCGAGGTGCTGGGCGAGCGCGTGGTGCTGGGGCACACCGCCGACGGGCGGGCGATCGAGCTGCACCTGGCCGAGTACTTCGAGCAGGCGCTGCGGACCACCCGAGTGATGGACTTTCGCGTGCACAAGGTGACGAGCCAGCCACGACTCGGCGACGAGGGGTGGCACCGCGACGAGCACGGCACGCTGCAAGGCGGCGACCCGCTGCCCGAGGAGCCGCCCGAAGGCTGGCCCGACGAAGCGCTCGAGGGGCTGGTGGTGGTGCACCGCCGGGGCGAGTTCGTGGTGCCGGTGGAGATCGAGGTGGAGCTCTCCGATCACACGCGGGAGCGCGTGCTGTGGGACGGGCGCGGGCGCTTCGTGGTGCTGCGGTTTCCGGGCAAGACGGTGCGCTGGGCCTCGATCGATCCCGAGGGCCGCCTCGTGCTCGAGGGCAAGCGCTACGACAACACGCGCTACGCCGAGGGTAAGCAGCCCGAGGCCACCGTGAGCGGCGCGCTGGGGCGCGTGGCCGAGGCCTCGACGCTCGCGCTCGCCGGAGGGCTCGGCCCATGAGCGTGATCCTCGGAGGCCTGCGACGCCTGCTCGGCGCGCCCGGCTGGTGGCTCGGCGCGTGGCTCGGGGTGGCTGCGATCGCGGGTGTGGTGGGCGCGCAGGTGCAGGTGCTGGCGGCCGCGGCGGTCGGTCCCTTCGACGTGTTGGATCTCGAGCGCGCACTGTTCGGGATCGTCGACGTGCTCCGCATCGACCGCGCCGTGGGCCCTGGGCTCGTGGTGACGGTGCTCGCGGGCGGGTTGGTCGCGGGGGTGGCCTGGTTGGTGCTGAGCCCGCTCGTGATCGCGAGGCTGGCCGGACACCGCGGGCGGGAGCTCGGCGCGCAGGCGGTCGCGGGGCTGCCCGGTGTGCTCGTGCAGTCGGCGTGGCACGTGCTGCTGCGCGGCGGCTTGATGGTGGTGGTGGGGCTCTCGCTGCGACCGCTGCCCGACGCGGTCGGATGGGTGTCGGGCACGCTCGCGTGGTTGGTGGCGGGCGTGGCGTTGGATGCGACGCGCGTGGCGGTGGTCGAGCGGGAGGCGGCGCGGTGGCACATCAAGACTGCGTGGCGCGGGCTGGTGCACGTCGTGAGGCGACCCTCGGTGCTGGTCCCGGGCGTGCTGCTGGGGCTGGGCCAGCTGGCGACGAGCGGGGCGATCCTCTGGCTCGCGCTCGCAGGGCTGGGGACCGGCTCGATCTGGGCCGCGCGCCTGCTCACGCTGGTGAGCGTGGGGCTTGGCCTGTGGCGGCTGGGCATCGTGGTCGAGGACGCACTGGCGAGCGACGCCGAGTGATGCCCGTGTGCTCGTGCCCGTGCGTCGGGGTCGCGTGACCTCGCGCCCGCGGCCCCGCGATGCGCGACCACGCCAACCGCGACAAACCGCGTGCCTCACTCGTTTTCCCGGGCCCCCTGGCTTCCCGGGCTCCCACGGCTATTCTTCGGCCCGCGAGCGCCGATTTCCGTAGTCCGCGCGTCCAAGAAGACCGCCGTGCCCTCGTCGATCCACGCGCCCGCCCCCGATCCGCTGCATGATGCAGCGCCGCCGGTCGACGACGTGGAAGCCCGGCGCGCTCGCGCATCGATCGAGAGCCGCCTGTTCAGCGGGCCGGCACGGCCGGTCCGCGTGGGTCGCTATCAGATCCAGGGGCGCATCGGGGCGGGAGGCATGGGCGTGGTCTACCGCGCACACGACCCCGAGCTGGCCCGCGACGTCGCGGTCAAGCTGATGAACGCCGACCTCGCGAACACGAAGGACCCGAGCACCGCCCGGGCCCGATTGGTCCGCGAGGCGCGAGCGATGGCTCGTCTCGCCCACCCCAATGTGCTGCACGTCTACGACGTGGGCACGACCGACGACGGGGTGTTCATCGCAATGGAGCTGGTCGAGGGCCGCAGCCTGGGCAGCCTGGGCGAGGCCGAGGCGCCCGCGTGGCGCGAGCTGCTGCGCTACTACGTGGATGCGGGCCGAGGCCTCGCCGCGGCGCATGCGGCCGGCGTGATCCACCGTGACTTCAAGCCCGAGAACGTGCTCGTCGGCGACGATGGCCGCGTGCGCGTGGGTGACTTTGGGCTCGCGGGGGGACCGGCCGCGTTCGACCGCACGTCGGCCTCGGAGCACTCCGAGCTCGACCGCGACAGCGGTGATCTCCACGGCTCGGGCAGCCTGACCAAGACGGGCGCGCTGCTGGGCACGCCCAAGTACATGGCCCCCGAGCAGGAGTCGGGCGGCACGGCGAGCGATCGCAGCGATCAGTTCAGCTTCTGCGTGGCGCTCTACGAGGCCCTCTACGGCTATCCCCCGTTCGCTGGGACCACGATCGCCGAGTATCGCCACAATGTCCGCCACGGACGCGTGCTCGACCCGCCGGCCGACAGCAAGGTGCGCGGCTGGGTGCACACCGAGATCGTGCGCGGCCTGGCCGTCGACCCGGGCGACCGCCACCCCGCCCTCGACCCGCTGCTCGATCGTCTCGAAGAAGCGCTCGTCGATCCCAATGTGGCGCGACGCCGACGACGACGCGCGCGCGTGCTCGGAGCAGTCGGTGGCTTGGTGGCGCTCGTCGGGATCGGCGCGCTAGGGCTGGTGGTGGTCAGCGATGACGGACCCAACCGGCCCACGATGATCACGGTGGCCCGCCCCACGCCGAGCGCCGCCCCTGCCCCGCCGCCTGGGGTCACGCCCTCCGAGACCACGCCCGCGGCCGTCGCCCCCGCGGCGGGGACCGGGGCCGAAGCCGAGCCCGACGCCGAGCCCGACGCCGAGCCCGAGCCCGAGCCCAAGCCCGAGCTCGAACCCGACGCCGAGCCCGAGGCCAAGCCCGACGCCGAGCCCGAGCCCGAGCCCACCGCAATCGTCGGCATCGAGCGCTCCCGTGCTGCCGTGCCCAAGCGCAAGCGCGAGCGCGAGCGCGACGGGGGCAGCTGCTACTTCCAGCAGGACAAGTTCAAGTTCCTCAAGCGCACGCGCAAGGCGGCGCGCTTCGTCACGGGGCAGGACGGTCGCTGCTACGATTGCGGGGTGGAGGCGCCCGTCTACCGCCGTGCCCAGCTCAGCCCCTCCGACTGTGCGCGCTACTACTTGTGCGTCGGCGCCCAAGAGGATCAGTGCACGGCGTGAGCGGAGCGCCGCGCGAGAGCGGCTCGGCCCTCCTGCGCGCACTCGGCTGGCTAGCCCCGCTGGTCGTGCTGCTGGTCGGCGTCGCCCTCCCCGGTCGCGCGGCGGCCGAGCGCTACGGCGTGGTCACCCTCGATCTTCGGCCCGAGGCGGGCAACGTCCCCACGCACCTTTGCGTCGTGAGCGAGGCCGTCAGCGACCGCACCCGCAAGACCCTCGACGAGCTGCTCGCGCCCACCCCCGACCCGCCGAGCGCCGACGCGGTCAATGGTCGCAGCACCTGGCTGGTACAGCCCACGCTGTGGGGCGGCGACGAGGCTTCGGCCGAGCGCCAGCGCTGCGCCGAGGATCCGATCGGTGATTGCCGGGCACGCATCGAGCTCCCCGAGGGCCTGGGCGAGGCCAACGCGCTGCACGTGGCCTGTGCTTCGGACAGCTTGGCCGCGGCCGAGGCCGCGACCGATCCCCGCGTGCTCTTCATCTTGCTCGAGCACCTCGAGGGGTCGCCGCCCACCATCGACTCGGTGCGCCTCACGGGCGGCGTGGCCACGATCGGCGTGCGGGCCGACCTCGAGCAGGTCGTGGTCACCGCCCGCGGCCTGGGCGGCCACTACCTGCCGCACCCGCGCAGCGAGCGAGGCGCGCTCGAGGCGGTCGCCGACGAGCGCGAGCCCGTGCGCAAGCTGGTCTCGCTGGTGCTCACCCCCCGCTGCCACGTGGTCGAGGTCACCCTGCCGCGCACGCGGCTCGAGTCGGCCGACCGCACGCGCCTGTCCGTGCGCGCGCACGAGGTCGATCTCGACGTGGAGCGCTGCGTGGGTCAGCTGACCGGCACCGGCACGCTGCAGGTGCGCGTGCCGCAGGCTCCGCTGGGGGTGGGTACCCTCGACATCGATCTCGCCGCCACGAGCAGCGGCAAGGCAGCGGCGCGCTTCGGCGCGCGCTGGGAGGGCCGCTGGCCGCGGACCCCGTTCGCGCTGCAGTTCAACCAGGTCAACTTCACCTGGCGGCGGCCCGAGTGCATCTACTCCGAGGACACGTGCCCCACCGTCACGCTCGAGACCGGCACCGCGTGCGTGGCCACCGTGACCGAGCTCGGCTGTGACTACCGCTGCCCGGGCACCGTCGACGACTCTGCGCTCGACCTCGAGCTCCCTCAGGCGATCACGTTCGAGAAGAATCGGCCCACCCAGCGCTGGACCGATACGCTCGCCGTCAACGGCCAGGTCCTCACCAGCTATGTGCCGGCCGATCAGATCTACCTCGTCGCCAACGTCAACGCCTGGCACACCGAGGGCCCTGGCAGCCGCATCACCGACGTCGAGCTGTTCGGCGAGGACGGCGAGGTCCACCGCTACGGCGTGACCCACGTGCCCACGGTCCAGCTCAGGATCCCGGGGGCCTCGTGCGAGCCGATCCGCTTTCGTCCGCGCGGCGACCGTGATTACGACGAAGCGCTCGCGAGCATCCGCGGCGGCTCGATCGAGTTCGGCGCCCCCGAGCGCACGGCCCGGCGCATCGCGTTCAAGCTCTACCTCGCGGCCGGCGGCGGCCCGGCGTGGTCGGACACGTTCGGCCCCAACGACGTCCCTCCCGTGTACTTCAGCGCGCTCGGCCAGTTCGCGCTGCAGTTTCGCGCGCGCAAGCCCAGCTTGTCGCGGATCGGCTGGGAGCTCCGCGTGGGCGGCACGCTGGGGCGCTGGGGCAGCCGCTTGGTCGAAGGCGGCGGCCCCACGGGCGAGCAGCCGAGCGACACCACCAATGGCACCACGCAAGAGCAGCTGCGCGCGTTCGGGTGGGCACGGGTGATCTTCGAGCCCGGGGTCGTGCTCGCCGCCACCCATCGCATCGAGGTGGGCTCGGGCTTTGGTGCGGGCTTCTCGTTCCCGATCCGCCAAGATCAAGACCTCACCGGGGACCGCATCAACTTCATCTGGACCCCTTCGCTCGACACCCGCTACAAGATCCGGCGCTGGGCCTCGCTGATGCTCCAGTTTCGCGGGGTGTTCGGCGAGCGAGCGTTCACCGTCACCGGGGTGAACCAAGCCGTCAACGGGGCGGTCCCGAGCCCCTCCAGCGAGGGGGCCAAGGCGCGCTCGCTGCTGGTGCTGTTCGGCACCGCGTTCTCGTTCTAGCTCGCGCCGCCCTCGGGCGGTACCAGCACCCCGCGCAGCTCCTTGGCCCAGCGCGAGAAGTTGTCCATCGTGCTGCGCAGCAGCGCCTCGGAGTCGGCGAGCTCGACGATCGTCGCGTCGAGCCGCGTGCGGGCGCGCTGGAGCCGGCTCTTGACCGTGCCGACCGGGGTCTCGAGCACCTCGGCGATCTCGGTCACCGTGAGCTCCTCCCAGTAGAACAGCTCGAGCGCGACCTGCATCTCCACCGGTAGCCGCCGCAGCGCGAGCAGCAGCAGGCGCTGCTCCTGGTGCTGCGCGACCGCCCGCGAGGGCGAGGCGAGCCCGAGGTCGGCGATCGAGCCCTCGCCCCACGGCGCCGCCCCCTGGTCGCGCTGAGACTTGCGCAGGTACGAGTACAGGCGCTTGCGCGCGATCATGAACAAGTAGGTGCGAAAGCTGGCGTCACCGCGAAAGCGGTCCTTGCCCTGCACGAGACCCATGAAGGTCTGCTGCGTGAGGTCCTCGGCCGCGTCGTCGACCTTGTTGCGGAAGAAGCGATACACCGAGGCGAAGTAGCGGGCGAACAGCTCGCGACCGCAGGCCTCGTCGCCCTCGCGCCAGCCCTCGAGCAGCTGGAAGTCGCTGCGCTGTCCGTCCTCGCCCATCGCCGTCCGTACCCAGCACTAGAGTAGTCGCGCGCGCTCGAAATGGGTGAGCCGAGAGAAGGCCATGAAGCGATCGTCGATCTTGGCGTGGTCGAGGCCCCGCACGCGATCGTAGGAGAAGCCCTCTACGCAGTAGCTGGCCATCACCGAGCCGTAGATCATGGCCGAGCGCAGCGTCTCGCCCGTGGTCTCCCCCACGCGCGCCAGGTAGCCCATGAACCCACCCGCAAAGCAGTCGCCCGCGCCGGTAGGGTCCACGACCTCCTCGAGCGGCAGCGCCGGGGCCGAGAAGATGTCGCCGTCGTGGAACAGCAGCGCGCCGTACTCGCCGCGCTTGATCACCAGGCTCTTGGGCCCGATCGCGTGGATGGCCTGGGCCGCTCGCACGAGATTGGGCTGCCCGGTGAGCTGCCGCGCCTCTTCCTCGTTGATGAGCAGCACGTCGACCCGAGCGAGCACGCGCAGCAGGTCTTCCTTGGCGTGCTCGATCCACAGGTTCATGGTGTCGAGGCCCACCACGCGCGGCCGCGCGGCCATCTGGTCGAGCACCTCGAGCTGCAGCGCGGGCACGATGTTGGCGAGGAACAGGTACTCGCTCGAGCGATACGCGGGCGGCAGCTTGGGGGCGAAGCGCTCGAACACGTTGAGCTGCGTGTCGAGCGTGTCGCGGTGGTTCATGTCCTCGTGATAGCGGCCCTTCCAGCGGAAGGTGAGCCCGTCGGGCACGATCTCGAGGCCCTCGGTGTCCACGTGGGCCGCGCGCAGATCGGCGAGGGCCTGCTCGGGAAAGTCACGGCCCACCACGCCCACCAGGCGCACGGGGCCGAAGTACGAGGCCGACATCGAGAAGAAGGTGCCCGAGCCACCCACGCTGGTCTCGCGCTCGGCCTTGGGCGTAATGACATGGTCGACGGCCACGCTGCCGACCACCACTACCGCTGGAGTTCGCTCGATCATCAGTGCTCTCGTCTCTCGTCGTTCAGGTTCGTTCGCGTCGTTGCTAGCGGGCCAGCACGTGGCCCACGATGAGATCCAGGCGCGCCCGCGCGGCCGCGCCGATGTGCTCGGGGGCCGTCATCACCGCCCCCTGGACCGCGCTCGGATAGGGAAGATCGGCCGTACGCTCGGGCAGCGTGGCGGACAGCGCCAGCAGGGTCTTGCGCGCCAGCTCCAGGTTGCCCTTCATCACCGCCATCACCGCTTCGACGCTGACCTCTTCGTCGTGCCAGCAGTCGTAGTCGGTGGACAGCGCGAGCATGGCGTAGGCGAGCTCGGCCTCGCGCGCGAGCTTGGCCTCGGGCAGCGCGGTCATGCCGATGATCGAGGCGCCGAAGCTGCGGTACAGCTCCGACTCGGCGCGGCTCGAGAACGCCGGGCCCTCCATGACCACACACGAGCCGCCCTCGTGCACCGTCGCGCCGCTCGCCTTGGCGGCCGCGGCCACGCGCGAGCGCAGGCGATCGCAGGTGGGGCGGCCGAACTGCACGTGACCGACCACGCCGTCGCCGAAGAAGGTGCTGGCACGCACGCCCTTGGTGCGATCGATGAACTGATCCGGCACCACCACGTGGCCGGGGGCCACCTCTCTGCGCAGCGAGCCCACCGCGGACACGCACACCAGGTGCGTGACGCCGAGCTGTTTCATGCCGTGGATGTTGGCGCGGTAGTCGATCTCCGAGGGCAGCAGGCGGTGCCCCACACCATGGCGGGGCAGGAACACCGCCTTGAGCGCAGGGGCATCGGTACGGGGCAGCGTGCCCACGGTGTAGGCCGCGCTCGGGGTTCCGAACGGCGTCGTCAGCTCGACCTCGGTCGCGTCGGCGAGCGCCTCCATCTGATAGAGACCCGAGCCACCGATCACACCGAGCACGACGGTCTGGCGGCTCTCGGGGGCCGCGGGGTGCACACTTGGCATCGGGCCGGGAGCATACCGCAAAGGCCCGCCGCTGACCCTGCGCCGGGCCTGCGCGAGCGCGCCCCCGGGCCCGCGCGAGCGCGCGCTCGGTTACTCGCGCTCGCCTACGACCACGATCGCCAAGAAACCCTCGCCACCGCCCGGATCCTTGGTGCGGACCACCCCGAGCCCGGCCTCCAGCGCGGGCACGCTCCACAGCTGGGCGCCCGCGAGCGCCTCGTAGTCGATGCTCGACAGGCTGTGGCTCGCGACGCCCACGTAGCCGAGCGCGAACACCTTGTCCTGCCAGTCGCTGGGGTCGGGGCGTCCGCGCGCTTGCGCGTCGGCGCGCTTCTGGGCGATGGCCGAGAGCGCTTCGTTCCAGCTCACGGGCGCGAGCCCCCGCTGCGCGCGAGCCTCGTCGATGCGGACGCGCAGCGCGGGGCCGAGATCCTTGGCGGGCGCCCCCGCGCCCGGCTTGCGATAGAACGCCTGCGTCGCAAACACCGGCCGCGGTGCGCCCGGCACGGTGGTCTCGGGCTCGCCCACCACCACGCCCACGCCCACGTGGGTCACGTCGGCCGCGAGGATGTTCACGCGATGCCCGGGGCTGTTCATCAGGCTGTCGTGGATCCCCTTGGGGCCGTAGCCGCGGGCCACGTTCTCGCGCAAGACGGTGGCCTGTAGACCCGCGCGAGTGAAGCGTGCCGTCACGTCGCCAGTCGTCGGCGACGTGTGCCCCACGAAGCCGTGCGCATGCATGTCGACGCTGTGGGCGCGAGCGATCGCGGCCGCATCGCCATCCCACTCGAGCGCGGGCAGACCACGAGCGCGCCGCTCCTCGTTGAGAAAGAGGAAGTTGGCCCCGGCGATCTGCTCGGCGCCCACCTCGGCATCGATCTGCTCGAGCACCACCGCGATCGTCTCTGGGGCCGTCGCACCGCAGTACACCGGGAAGTTGGCCACGACCTCCACGCCGTAGCCACCGTCGGCCATCACCTCGAGCTGGTAGGCACCCGGCCCATCGTCGCAGCCCACGCGCACCGAGAAGCGGCCATCCCCCGCGACCCCCGCGGGCAGCGTCGTGCTGCGACCACCCGGGCCGATCACCTCGACGCGTGGCTTGACCCGCGCCCCCAGCAGGCGCCCCGCGATCGCGAACGAGCCCTTGCGACCCACGGCGACGGGCAGAGGGTCGAGCTGCACCGCGCGCTCGAGGACGGCCACCATCATGCGGGTACGACCACCGGGCAGCCCCACCACGCCCACGCCCACCTCGATCGAGTCCGCTTCGGGCAGCGTGGTGCGCACCTGCTGGACCAGCGAGGCCAGGGCCGCCTCGCACGCGGGCACGAGCTGGTGATCGCAGCCCGAGCGATCTTCGGGAAGCTCCACCACCACCAGTCGCGGCGGCGGGTCGACGAGACCGGACCAGGCCATCAGCCCGTCGACCAGGGTGGGCGGCACGTTCACGCGATCGGGAGTGGTGGCCGCGAGCTCGCGAACCATGCGACTGAGCGCGGGCGAGTACGCGACCGGAAGGTCGGCCATCGCGTTCACCACGGCCTGCTCCACGACGGTCAGCGTGTGCTCGACCTTGCCGCCGTACTTGGTGAGCGCGGGCCCGCTCGGGCGGATCTCGAGCGAGACCAGCGCGATGCCCTCGAGGTCCGACGCGCTCGGCGGCCGCGTGTGGCGTGCACCG
>JBFIJN010000026.1:0-35567 GCA_041600735.1 Nannocystaceae bacterium | reverse complement strand
TTTGCGGCCACCGAGGCGCCGCCTTCCGCCGCGGCCGCTCGTACCCCCGACAGTGGTGGTGGCACGAGCGAGGGCGAGGGCAGCGCACCGCGCAAGCGCCGGCGTGCGGCCGGCTCCGCGGGCGCGGAGAAGGTCGACAGCCTCACCTTGATGCGCACCGGGGCCGGACACGTGAGCACCCTCGTGCGGGAGCTCGCGGTCGCCGGGGTGGGTACCACCACCACCGAGCGCATCGGGCAGCTCGAGGAGCTCGCCGCCAACCTGCGCCAGCTCCAGCTGCGGCGCCTCTCCGCCGCCACGGTGAACCTGGCCCAGCATCTCCAGCAGGGCACCGCGCTCGATCCCGTGCGCCACGCGACGCTGCTCTCGGACATGCTGCTCACCGCCGCCAAGGTCACCGCGCACTGCGACGGCAAGACCCTCGAAGATCGCCATGTAGAGGCGCTCATCGGCAAGACCTGGCTGAAGAAGGATCGCCGCCCGGTGCAGGGGCTCGAGCTGGTCGAGTACGCCTACGCCAAGTACGAGACGGCCGACGACTATCGCGTGTGCGAGAGCCGCCTGCTCGAGCTCGGCTCGGGCGAGCACTACACCGAGCGCCAGATCCTGCCCCCGCAGATCGCCAAGAGCACCACACCCAAGCAGAGCTACGCCGGCAAGGTGCTCGAGGGGGCCCGCGGTGGGATCTTCCCGGGGTTCGCCCCGTGGCGACTCTATCTCGAGGGCGAGGACCGTCGCCGCGAGCTCGGCACCGCCGACCTCGAGCGCATGCTCGGCCACGCCACCTCCATCACGACCGCGGTGACCCACCTTCAAGAGCACCGCAAGGACGCGTTCGCGCCCGAGCGCGTGCCGGTGCTGGTGCGCGCGCATGGCCTCGTGGCCCAGGGCGGCCGGCTGCGCATCTTCGACGAGACGGGGGCCACGCTCCACCTGCGCCAGACCGCCGGGCTCGACGAGCGCTTGGGCGACGCGCTCGAGGGCCAAGCGCTGCATGCGGTGCTCGGCGAGCTCGAGCTGCACCACGCGATCCCCACGCTCAACGTCACCACCCTCCTCGTGCGCAGCCCGCCCGAGCGCGGGGCGAGCCTCGAGCTGCGCGCGGCCGGAGCCCCCCGCAAGCGCGACAAGCCGCCCAAGCCGCGCCCCTGGGCCGACGTCGCGCGCTCGGCTGGGCTCTCGTATGCCGCCGTGAGCCTCGGCGAGGTGCGCGAGGAGCTGGCCGATCGACTGGTGGCCGGGCTCGCCGGCCTCGACGCGCGCGCGACCGATCCACTGGTCGCACGGCTCGCCGAGCTCAAGCTCGCCAAGCCGGCCGAGCTACTCTCGGCGATCGCGGTGCAGCCCGATCCGGCGCAGCGCGTGGGTGAGTTCGTCAAGCTGTTCCACGTGCTGGGTGTGGCGCTCGTGCGGCTCGCGAGCGCGGCCACCATCGATCGCGAGGGGCTCGTGCCCGTGCCCACGCATCCCAGCATCCACATCCCCGCGCCCACGGGCCAGCCCAGTCCCGGCGAGGTGATGGCGGCTCGCATGCGCGGCGAGATGGGCCACTACGAAGCGGCCGTTCACTACCACCGCCACTATGGCGCGCTGACCCCCGAGCAGATGGCCGAGGATGCCGTGGTGCTCGCCGACGGCGGTGCGATGCCCTACGTCGTCGATGCCATCAGCCGGCGTCCCGAGCAGGCGCTGGCCGTCGCCGAGAAGATCCTCGCGCTCCCCATGGGCACGGTGGCGCTACGCGCGGCATTCGGCCTGCTCGGTCGCGTGGCCACGCCCGAGGCCGAGCTGCTGCTCAAGGCGTTCTCCGGTCGCCGCCGCCAAGCCCAGCGGCAGTACGGTCAGCGCGTGGTCCACATGGCCGACGACGCGCTGCTCGAGCTGCAGCGCGGCCGCCCGCAGCTGTCGCCGCTGGCCGAGTCGCGCCGCGATCACCTCGCCCAGAAGCTGCCCGCGCTGCTCAGCCAGGCCCGCTCCGACAAGGATGCCCACGCACGCCAGCTGGCGTGCGAGGCGCTCGCCAACCTCGGGGCCATGCAAGCGATCCCCGACCTTCGCACGATCTTCCGCAGCGACCGCAGCCGGGAAGTACGACAGCATGCCGCCCTCGCGCTCGGCATGCTGGGGGACGCGAGGATGGTCGAGGAGCTGCTGGCGCTGCTGCACCCGGCCGACCGCGGGTCGACCAAGGTCTCCGACGCGCTGGCCCGCGCCGCTTGCCGCGCGCTCGGCTACCTCGGCGACAGCCGCACCCTACCCGCGATGATGAGCCTGTACCGCGAGGGCTTCACCCCGAGCGTGGTCGCCGAGGCCTGGCTCGGATTCGGCGTGCTCGCGCTGGATCCCATCGCCTCGATGATCGACGCCGAGCCAGACCTCGCCAAGCGGTCGGCCCTGGCCGCACCGCTCGCTCACATGCCTCTCGAGTTCATCGTGCCGCGCCTGCTCGAGCGCCTCGCCGCCGACGGCGCCGCTCCTGATCTCGATGACCCAGCCGTGGCGATCCGTGCCACCGCGTATCTCAAGCTATGCACGGATCATCCGAAGGCCCGCACCGAGCTCGCTCGTCGCCTGCTCGCCTGCCCCGGCGGCACCCAGAGCAAGGCCGGCGTGCGCCTCCGCTCGATCCTGACCAAGCTCGCCCCGGCAGGCTGACCCCGCGCGGGCTGCCGAACGGCGCGCGGTCGCGGTAGCATGATCGGTACATGCGTAATTCACCTTGGTCTCTCGCGGGGTTGCTTGCCTGTGTCTTGCCTGCGGCATGCGCCGATCCCTGTCTCGACGACGGCCTTGGCCAGTCCAACTGTCCCTCGCAGGCCGACGCGAGCGCGACCGAGGGCGCGACCGAGGGCGCCACGAGCCCGATCACCCTCACCAACACCGACTCGGAGACGCTCGACGGCACCATGGGCTCGGCGAGCATGGGCATGACGGGCTCGCAGACGGGTGAGACCTCGGGCGGCACGCTGTGGTGCGTCGACGCCGACGGCGATGGCTTCGGCGATCCCGACATGTGCCAGCAATCCGACGACATGCCGCCGGGCACGGTCGACAACGACGACGACTGCGATGATTCCAACCCCGACACGTTCCCCGGCGCCGCGCCCAACGACGATCGCGAGGCCTGCATGCAGGACGAGGACGGCGACGACTGGGGCGACGACGATCCACCGCCCGGCGTCGACCCGGGCAGCGACTGCGACGACTCCAATGCCGATGCGTTCCCCGGTGCCGCACGGAACGAGGACCCGCCCGATCTGTGCACCATCGATGCCGACGGCGACGGCTGGGGCGATGCCAACCCGCCGGGCGGCGGTGGCGGTGGTGGCCCCTCCTCCGGCAGCGACTGCTACGACACCAACCCGCTGCTCAACCCCGACACGGTCCAGCTGAGCACGTTCCTTCCCTACAACGGCGGGCCGATCACCCCGCGCACGATCAACACGGTCGATACCACCGATGCGAGCCTCGGCGACTTCGCGCTGCTGCTCAACCCGGCGGGTGGCATCCCCAACCTCAACATCGTGACGGCCACGTTCAACGAAGCGATGGAGATCTATGCCAACGATCTCACCGGGGTGCGGCTGCATACGGTCGACTATGCAAAGACCTGCGCGGCGGGAGTGGGCGAGATCTCCCCAGTTGGCGCGATGGCCTACGGGCCGCAGGGTGACATCGTGTGTGGGCTCGAGTTCGGCGACAACGGCATGCTCTACGGCATTGGCCACACCGGCGACGACCTGCGCACGTTCGACCCGGCGACCGGCGAGGTCACCAATTCGATCCCGCTGACGGTCAACGGAGACCTCCTCGACATCGTCTCGTGCGGCACGGCGCGCGACTGCACCGAGGGCCGCCTGCTCGTCGCCAACGGTCTCGATCGCACGATCTACGCGGTCGACGAGCGCAACGGCGAGGCTACGGTGCTCCGCGACTTGTCGGCCTCGATTCCGGCCAACTGGAGCCCGACGGGCCTCGAGTACGACCCCGTCACCCGCACCGCGCTGCTCTCGATCGGCGCCCAGCTCTATCGCGTGGACATCAACGACGACTCGGTCGCGCCGCAGCTCATCGGCACGTTCGCGCAGAGCGTGTCGAACTTGGGCTACTTGCCGATCTGCATGTAGCCCACATGCGAAGAGGGCCGGCGGTCTCCCGTCGGCCCTCTTGCGTTGCATCGCTCAGCTCTGCGCTAGCGCAGCTTGAACTCGATGCGGCGGTTCTTCGCCCGCCCGGCCTTGGTGTCGTTGGTGTCCACCGGCTCGTCGGGCCCGGCTCCGCGGGTGG
This sequence comes from Nannocystaceae bacterium, assembly GCA_041600735.1. Lineage (GTDB taxonomy): Bacteria > Myxococcota_A > Polyangia > Nannocystales > Nannocystaceae > Paraliomyxa. The sequence continues at coordinate 31,280 of JBFIJN010000026.1, read as the reverse complement.
AGAGACGCTTCTCGTCGACGCCACGGTCGACCAGCCACTTCTTGACCGCCTCGGCGCGGCGCCGCGACAGGTCGACGTTGTGACCGCGCTCGCCGCGGCTGTCGGTGTGGCCCGAGATCTCCACCTTCAGATCCGGGAACTTCAAGAACACGTCGAGCGCCTCTTGAAGGGTCTTCTCGGACTGCTTCTTGACGATGTCCTTGTTGGTATCGAAGAAGATGCCCTTCACGACGCCGGAGAACTTCTTGATCTCCTTGGGCACCTCGTCCGGGCAGCCGTCCGCGTCCTCGAAGCCGTTCTTCGTCTCCGGCTTGTTCACGCACTTGTCGTCGGGATCGAGGATCCCGTCGCCGTCCGTGTCGGGGATCGGGCAGCCCTTGTACTCCTTGACGCCCGGAACATCGACGCACTCGTCGTCGGGGTCGAGGATCCCGTCGCCATCCGAGTCCGGAATCGGGCAGCCCTCGTACTCCTTGACGCCCGGCACATCGACGCACTTGTCGTCGGGATCGAGGATCCCGTCGCCGTCCGTGTCGGGAATCGGGCAGCCCTGGTACTCCTTGACGCCCGGCACGTCGACGCACTTGTCGTCGGGGTCGAAGATCCCGTCGCCGTCCGTGTCCTTGGGCCCGGGCGGCGGCGCGTCGGCCCGCTTGCGCCCGAGCGTGATCGAGAATCCGAGCAGCGCCTCGGGGTTGTGGATGATGCCGTCGTCGACACCCTGCCCCGCGGTGATGTGGTCGCGGATGTCGAGCCGCAGCATCGTGTAGCGCGTGAGGTAGAACTTCACACCGCCGCCGAAGTGCACCGACGCATCGATGTCGTTGCCCACGGCCGCCGGATCGCTGGCCACGTTGAGCATGCCGCCACCGACCAGGATGAACGGAGTGATGCTGCGCAGCCCCAGCTGTCCGACGAAGCTCGCCCGCATGCCCCACAGCGTCGCCGACAGGTCATCGGCGGTACGCGTGGGCATCACCCCGGCCTCGCCCTCGACCCCAAAGAAGCGGCTCGGGTAGTAGCCCAGCCGCACCCCGAAAGAGGGCGCGACGGCCTTGAACTCCTTGAAGCCCTGGTTGGGCAGGCTGTCGTCGGCCTTGAACAGCTCGAGCCGGCGCGACGGGATCAGCACCCCGCCGAACACCCCGATCTCGCCCATGTTGCGCTCGGGCGCCCAGCGCCGGATCCACTTCTGGTCCTTGCGCTTGTCGGCGGGGTTGCGCTCGGGCTTCTCGGCCTTCGCGTCGCCTTCCGCTTTCGCGTCGCCGTCCGCTTTCGCGCCCTCCGTGCCGAGCGAGACGCCTCCAGACGCTTCAGCCTTTCCGCCGGGTTCCGCCGCGGTGGCCGAAGTCGACAGTGCGCCGTACAACAGCGCCGAGCAGGTCGTTACAATGCCCTTTCTCATCTTGCTCCTTCGGGTAACTACCAGGATGGTGCGTGACATAGGCCACTTCCTGCAAGTTACCCACGTCACTGACCCAGGGCGCTCCGGAAAATTTCTCGACGCGGCCCATAAGAGGCCCGCCCCACGGGAGCGGAATGGCAGCAATGCGGCGGAATGGGACTCTTCGCCGCATCGACGCTGGGGCGGTGGCTTCCGGACCTATGAGGCGCCCTCCACCTTGGACATCTGCGCAGCACCGAGTCCCCGCGTTCTTTGACCAAGGCCTCTAGACCCGCGCTAGAATAGCCGTCGATGCGGAACTTCCCTTGGTCCCTTGCTGCACTATTTTCGTGCACCCTCCCGACCGCTTGCGCGGACCCGTGCATCGATGACGGACTTGGCCAAGCGATCTGCCCGGCCCAGGACACCGCCAGCGCCACGGAGGGTTCCACCGACGCCACCACCATGACGGTGACGGATACGATGGGCACGGCCACCATGAGCACCGCAACGGTGGGGATGACCGGCTCACAGACCGGCCAGACCGACACGCTCGACGGCACCGCGACGGATTCGAACAGCGACACGGACACGGACACGGATACGACCCCGGTCACCGATACCGACTCGGCAACCGACACCGATACCTCGGGTGGGTCGCTGTGGTGCGTCGACGCTGACGGCGATGGCTTCGGCGATCCCGACCAGTGCCAGCAATCCGATGGACCCGTGCCGGGGAGCGTCGAGAACGGCGACGACTGTGACGACGGCAACGAGGACACGTTCCCCGGAGCGGCACCCAACGACGACCCCACCGCGTGCATGCAGGACGAGGACGGCGACGACTGGGGCGACTCGAATCCGCCGCCCGGCGTAGACGCCGGGACCGACTGCATCGACGACAACGCCAACGTCTTTCCGGGCGCGGCCGAGAACGAGATCCCGCCGGATCTGTGCGCCGAGGATGCCGACGGCGACGGCTGGGGCAACGACAACCCCCCGCCCGGGGCCGACCCGGGCAACGACTGCGCCGACGACAACGCGGACATCTTCCCGGGCGCGGCCGAGAACGAGACTCCGCCGGATCTGTGCGCGGAGGATGCCGACGGCGATGGCTGGGGCAACGACAACCCGCCCCCCGGGGTCGATGCCGGGAGCGACTGCGACGACACCAACCCCGCTGCGTTCCCGGGCGCGGCCCCCAACGAGAATCCGCCCGACCTGTGTACGATCGATGCCGACGGCGACGGCTGGGGCGACGCCAATCCCCCCGGCGGTGGCGCGGCCGGTGGCAGCGACTGCTACGACACCAACCCGGATCTCAACCCCGATACCGTTCAGCTCACCGCGTTCATGCCCTACAACGCCGGGGCACTCGCGCCGCGCACGATCAACACGGTCAACGCGGTGACCGGCGCGCTCGCTCCCTTCGTCACGCTGCTCACCCCGATGGGAGGGATCCCCAACGCCAATCTCGTGACCGGCGCCTTCAACGAGAACATGGAGATCTTCGCCAACGATCTCACCGCCGCGCAGCTCCAGTCGGTGGACTACACGATGACGTGCGGCATCGGGATCGGAGAGCTCGCGCCGATCGGCATGCCGTACGGCACCGGCGGCGTCGACATCGTGTGTGGGCTCGAGTTCGGCAACAACGGCGACCTCTACGGGATCAGCCACAACGCCGACACGCTGATCACCTTCAACCCGGTCTCGGGGCAGGTGATCAACAGCGTCCCCATCATGGTGGGCATGAACCAGCTCAACATCAATTCGTGCGGCATGGCCCGCGACTGCGGCCAGGGGCGGCTCCTGGTCGCCAACGGCGGCAACCAGAACATCTATAGCGTCGACGAGCTGACCGGCGCGGCCACGCTGGTTCGCAACCTCACCCCGTACCTCGGCCCGGGCGCATGGACCCCCGTGGGGCTCGAGTACGACCCCGTCTCGCGGATGGCATTCCTGTCCACGGGCAACGTGCTCTACTCGGTGGATCTCGAGAACGACGTGCCCCCGGTGCTCATCGGCAACTTCGCCCAGCCCGTGTCCAACCTGCAGAACCTCCCGATCTGCATGCCGTAGCGCGATCGTGGAGCCGCGCCAGCGCGCTCGTGCGTAGGCTCTTCGCAATGCGCGTCACCTTCGTCCTCTCCTCGCTGCTGCTGCTGTCGCTCGGCTGCGAGGGCGGCGGCGTCCCGCAGGCGCGTGATCCCGCCCCACGAGCGGCGGCGGCGATGATGAGGGTCGAGGCCCCGCGAGCCACCCGCGGGGAGGTCGTGCTCGTCGAGCTCGGCCCGCCCTTCCCCGAGGATCTCCGCCTCGCCGTCGAGGAAGCGCTGCGCGACGAGCTCGCCGTCGAGATCGTATGGCACGAGCGCATTCCCCTGCCCCGCGCCGCCTGGTACCCCAAGCGCAAGCGCTGGCGCGCCGACGTGCTGCTCGAGCACCTGCTCACGCTGGTGCCCGAGGCGCCAGCCTCCACCCGCGTGCTGGGCCTGACCACGAAGGACATCTCCACGACCAAGGGCAAGGTCTACGACTGGGGCGTGTTCGGGCTCGGCTACCGACCGGGGCAGGCCGCGGTGATCTCGAGCCACCGCTTGGCGCGTGGCGCCAAGGATCGCGAGCAGCTGCGCTTTCGCGTGAGCACGACCGCCGTGCACGAGGTCGGGCACACGTTCGGTCTCGACCACTGCCCCGAGGATCGCTGCCCCATGCAGGATGCCCAGGGCGGCATCGACAATACCGACACCAGCACCGGCCACCTGGGACCGGGATGTCGGGCGCAGCTCGAAGCCGACCATCCGCTTCGTGACGTTCCGTGATCCTGGGTGACACGATCGGCACGCCCGCGAAGCGTCGGCCGAATACCCCAGCCCGCTTACGGCAACGACGCTCAAACACCGCTTGCGGCGCGCTCCCTCCAGGTTACGATCATCCTCGTGCATCAGCGCATTCGGTGGTTGCTCGCGCTCGGGCTGGGGACCTCGCTCCTTGGTTGTCCTGGCGATGCCGCCGATCCCGGGGGCGGTGGGAGCACCGGCTTCGATACCGATCCGTTCGACTTCACCTCCACTGCCGGAAAGCTCGACATCGGCGGTGGCAACACCCTGCCCACCGGCATGCCCCCCGAATTCACCGACGGCGGCTGCGCCGACGTGCAGGTGCAGGTCGAGCCCATCATCCCCACGCTCGTGCTGCTGGTCGACCAGTCCGGCAGCATGGACAGCGACTTCGCCGGCCAGCCGCGCTGGGATGCGATCTACGAGACCTTGATGGACCCGGTCGATGGCGTCGTGGTGAGCCTGCAATCGCAGGTGCGCTTCGGCCTCACCCTCTACACCAGCGTCGACGGCTTCGCGGGTGGCGAGTGCCCCATGCTCAGCACCGTCGACCCCGCGCTCGACAACCACGATGCGATCGACGCGGTGTTCGGTCCCGCCAACCCCGTCGACGAGACGCCCACGGGTGAGTCGCTCGCCGCCGTCGCCGAGGCGCTGGCCGCGTTCCAGGCCGACGGCCCCAAGGGCATCGTGCTGGCGACCGACGGCGAGCCCGATACCTGCGCGCAGCCCAACCCGCAGGAGGGCCAGGGCGTCTCGCTCGACGCCGCCGCGCAGGCCTTCGACCTCGGCATCACCACCTTCATCATCAGCGTGGGCGATGAGGTGGGCGCCGATCATCTCCAAGAGATGGCCAACGTGGGCGTGGGCAAGGACCCCAACGACCCGATGCCAGCCCCCTACTACCAGGCCCTCGACGCGCAGCAGCTCGTCGACGCGTTCGAGGAGATCATCGGCAGCTTCGTGAGCTGCGAGCTGCTGATCGACGGCGAGGTCGATCTTGCGCAGGCCTGCGACGGCACGGTGTGGCTCGACGGCGTCGAGCTCGAGTGCGGCTCCGACTACGAGCTCCCCGACGCCTCCACGCTGCTGCTCCTGGGAGAGGCTTGCGCGACGTTGCAAGACGGGGGGCAGCACACGGTCGATGCAACGTGGCCGTGCGGCGCGGTCGAGATCCCGTGATGCCACGCGCCCGCGGACGCCGTTCTCGTGGCACCATGCCCCGATGATGCGCGCTGGCTTGCGATCGAGCTCGACCTGGATCTTGGGCGCGGCAACCCTGCTCGCGTGGGGCACCTCCGCGACGGCCCTCGCGGCACCGCTCGCCGAGCGACCGTTCGGCAACGCGATGGGCGACAACCTGAAGCTGGTCGAGAACCCGCCCGACCCCGTCACGATCCAGGTGTGCGCTGGCCCCGAGACGCTCCAGGGCATCGACGTCTCGTACTACCAGGGCGACATCGACTGGAACGCCGTGGCGGCCGACGGGATCACGTTCGCGTGGATCCGCGTCTCGCACAGCACCCAGTTCTTCGACCCGCAGTTCGAGACCAACCTCGCGGGTGCCCGCGCGGCTGGGATCCACACCGGCGTCTATCAGTACTTCGAGCCCGGCGAGGATCCGATCGCGCAGGCCGACCTGCTGATCGAGGCCCTGGGCCCGCTCGAGCCCGGCGACATGCCACCGATGATCGATGTCGAGAGCGCCGACACCGTCCCCCCCGGCGCCTACGCCGATGCGATCCGCAGCTGGCTCGACCGCGTGGAAGCAGCCACCGGTCTCCCCCCGATCATCTACACCGGCTACTACTACTGGAACGACAACGTCGGCAGCGACGAGTTCATCGATCATCCGCTGTGGGTCGCCAACTACAACCCGGGCTGCCCGCTCATCCCCGACTACTGGGGCACGTGGGCCTTCCATCAGTACTGCGCGTGTGAGTCGGTCGCGGGGATCTCGGGTGCGGTCGACGGCGACACGTTCAACGGCAGCCTCGACGATCTGCTGAGCTTGTCCGCGGGCACCGGCGTGTGCGGCGATGGAACGTGCTCGGGTGGCGAGGACCCGTACGATTGCCCCGACGACTGCCCGCCGTGCGGCGTGATCGGCCCCGACGGCGGCACGATCGACGACGGCGACGCGTGCCTGGAGACCTACGGCCCCGCCCAGTACTGGCGGCAGGAGGCCGCGGGCCAGGGCGGGTCGCTGCTGTGGACCAACGCCACCGACTTCGATGCGCCCTCGAACTACGCGATCTGGCGCATGTTCTTCGCCGAGACGGGGCTCTACTCGCTCGAGGTGCACATCGAGCAGCCCTATGGCGAGACCCAGCAAGCGACCTACCGGATCTCGCATGCGGGCGGTGAGAGCCAGCAGCCGCTCAACCAGTCGGTCGAGAGCGGCTGGGTCTCGCTCGGCGAGCTCATGTTCACGGCGGGTGCCGATCATTTCGTGCGCATCGATGACGACACCGGTGAGTCGGTCGACCTCGAGCGCTCGCTCGTGGTCGATGCGCTGCGGGTGACCCGACTCGACGGCGGCGGCAGCACGGGCGGCCAGGGCGAGACGGGTCTCGACGGCACGGGTGGTGCCAGCGAGGGCCTGCCCGGAGACACCGGCCTACCCGGCGGCACCGGCAGCTCGGGCGGAGCCGACACGTTCGCGCTGCCCAACGCCGACGGTGACGGCGGAGGCTGTGGCTGCCGCGGCTCGGGCGGAGCGGGCTCGACGTGGTGGCTGCTGCTGCCGCTGCTCGCGGGCACGGCCCGCCGGCGCCGCGGAGGTGCGCGGCCTTCGGCGCGTGAGTGACCGAAGGTGCTATCGTGGCGCCATGGCCGACGACGCAGCACGGGCGCGCCGGGAAGCACGGAAGGACTGGACGATCCAGCGCTTCGGGCCCGGCGAGGAAGAGGCGATGGCCGACGCCGACGCGGAGTTCTGGCTCGAGATCCCGGTCGAGCAGCGCGCAGCGGTGACCTGGCAGCTCAGCCTCGAGGGATACGGCCTTGCGCATGGAAGCGATGTTCAGCGAAGACTTCCGCGATCTGATTATCGCATTGTCCGCCGCTGATGCGCGGTTCATGATGGGGCGCCCCCCCACGCGATCGACATTCTGACATGTTTGGTCGGCGTCGAGTTCGGGGTTGCATGGTCGCGTGCACTGACGGCGTCACGTCCTTCCGTGCGATGCTGCCCACGATGACCGCGTTGAGTGTGGACGATCACCCGCTCCTGGCCCTCGAGGTCTTCGTGGCTCGCTGGCCGCAGCCGTTGTGCGAGCTGCCCACGCCCGCGTGGCTCGATGCGCTGCGCTCACCCGACGCCGAGAGCCCGCTGCCGCTCGATGAGGCGGTGCAGGGCGCCGTGCGGGCCATGCTGCGCCACGCCGGCTACAAGCCCTCCGGGCGCGGCAAGCCGGCCTCCGAGTACCTGCGCGGCGCCGCCACCGAGGGCCGGCTGGGAGCGATCAACCTCGCGGTCGATCTCGGCAACGCCGTCTCACTGCACAGCGGCCTGCCCATCAGCGTGGTCGACCTCGATCGCGTCACCCACCCGCTGCGCGTGCGCGTGGCCGACGACGAGGCCGCCTACGTGTTCAATCAAGCCGGCCAGGAGATCCGCTGCAAGGGTCTGCTGTGCCTCCACGATGCCGAGGGTCCGTGCGCCAACGCGGTCAAGGACGCGCAGCGCAGCAAGACCAACGAGGCCACGCGCACCGTGCTGTGCCTGCTGTGGGGCGCGCAGGCGCTGGCCGAGCGCGGTCGCGCCGCGAGCCGCTGGTACCGCGAGCTATGCGAGCGCGCGGGCGCGACGATCGAAGACGTAGCGCGCGGCGCATGACGGCACGACGCTCGCGAGGCGCTCGCTCGCGACTCACAGTAGTGCCGCGGGCGGGGTCTCGAAGAACGTCTCGAGCTCGAGCCCGCCCGAGCCCACGAGCAGCTTGCGGCACGGCCCGAACGCGCGCTCGAATGCAGCAAGCCCGGGGGGCGCCGGCCGAGGCCGTCCGCTCTTGACCTCGATCGCCATGCGCTCCTTCCCGTTGTCGAGCACGAAGTCCACCTCGAGATCGCCCTCGCGCCAGTATCCGACACGGGTGTTGCTCTGGATCAGACCGTTGACGAGATGCGCGCCCACGGCGGTCTCCACCAGGCGTCCGCGACGCTCGGGATCGCTGCGAAACGTGGCCGCCGCGTGCCCCAACATCGAGGTGACGAGCGCAGTGTTGAGCGCCAGCAGCTTTGGGCTCGCAGCCCGCTGCCGCACGCGCTCGCGCCCATGCTTCTCGAGACCCATCACGAGTCCCGCGGCCCCGAGCACCTCGAGGTAGTGCGCGAGCGTCGTGGTGTTGCCCGCGTCTTGCAGCTGCCCCACCATCTTCTGGTAGCTGAGGATCTGCCCGGAGTACTCGCACCCGAGCGCGAACATCCGCCGCAGCAGCGCCGGCTTGTCGATGCGTGTCATCAGCTGGATGTCACGCGAGAGCGTGGTCTCGATCAGCGCGTCGAGGATGTAGCGACGCCAGCGCTCCTCGTCGGCCGCGAGCGCAACGGCACCGGGGTAGCCCCCGAAGAACAGCCACTGCTCGAGGTCGAGGTCGAACGCCGCGCGCATCTCGGTGAACGACCAGTGCGTGACGCGAAGCAGTTCGAAGCGACCGGCGAGGCTCTCGCTCGATCCATGCGGGAGCAGCAGCGGCGACGAGCCCAGCAGCACGACCGCGATCCCGCGCTTGGCCGCGCTGTCCTCGTCCCACAGGCGCTTGACCGTCACCGACCAGCCGGGGACCTTCTGCACCTCGTCGAGGACGAGCAAGCACGGCTCGCCCGACCGCGAGAGGATGCGGGCGACCTCCCACTGCTGCTCGACCCACGTTGCATCGGTGAGCCCCGGAAGATCGGCCGAGGCGAAGTGAGTGCGTCCGCCAAACGTGGCGCGCACCTGGTGCACGAGCGTGGTCTTGCCGACCTGCCGCGGCCCCGCCACCAACTGGATGAAGAGGCGCGGCCCCGCGAGTCGCTCGCGAAGCGTCTGCGCAACGGCTCGCTCGAAGTTGCTCAATGTGCTGAGTAAATTATCTCAACATATTGAGATAATCTAGAACGGCCACAGCACGCCGCAGGACACTCGCCATAGCACGGCGCAGTTGGCGCCAAAGCAGACTCTACCCCTTCACCCCGCCCGACGCGAGCCCCGCCACCAGGTGCCGCTGCACCAGATAGAAAAGCACCATCACCGGCAGCGAGACCACGAGCGCGCCCGCGGCGAACTTGTCCCACTGCGCATCGTACTCGCCGATGAAGCGCTGGAGCATCACGGGTAGCGTGAACATGCTGGCGTCGTCGAGCAGCGTGGCCGCGAGGATGAACTCGTTGTAGGCGCTCATGAACGCGAACAAGGCCGTCACCGCGATCGCGGGGCGAGCCACCGGCAGCACGACCAAGCGGAACGCCTGGAAGCGCGTGGCGCCGTCGACCATCGCGGCCTCCTCGAGATCGACGGGGATCGCCTCGAACGCGGCCCGCAGCTGGAAGATCGCGAACGGTACCGAGGTGCTCGCGTAGCACAGCACGAGGCCCGTGCGCGAGTTGAGCAGCTCGAGCGCGTCGAGGATGAGGTAGAGCGGGATCGCGCTGGCCACCGCAGGGAACATCTGCGTGGCCAAGAGCGCGCGCATGCCCGCGGCCTTGCCGAGGAACGAGAACCTCGCGAGCGCATACGCGGTGGGGATCGCGATGAGCACCCCCACCACCGCGGTCGAGATCGAGACCACCAGCGAGTTGAGCAGCTGGCGCCCGAACAACCACTGGGTGTCGCCATCGGTCATCACGCGGGTGGCCCCCACCACCTCGCGCAGGTGCTCGAGCGTGGGCTCCTGCGGGATCGGCAGCGCGCGCGGCTCGGGCGTGAGCGTGCCCGAGAACGCGGTCGCCACCACCCACAGCACCGGGTACAGCGAGAACGCGACCGCCAGCACCAACGCCAGGTGCACGAGCGCGCGCTCGACGAGGCTCGACCGCCGGTTCATGCCGAGTCCTCACTCCCCCCGCGGCCGCCGCGATCCCAGCGGTTGCGCGTGCGCTCGAGCAGCCGCGTGCCGAACATCAGCATCACGAAGATCAGCACCGCGTAGGCCGCCGCGTAGCCGTACTGGGCCTCGCGCGTGAACGCCCAGCGATAGGCCTCCGACACGAGGATGTCGGTGGTCCCGTCGGGGTCGCCGCCCGAGACCAGGAACACCACGTTGAACATGTTGAACGTCCAGATCGCGCCCAACGTGATCGAGGGCGCCATCGTGGGGCGGATCATCGGCAGCACCACCCGCGTGAGCCGCTGCCAGCGCGTCGCGCCGTCGACCTCGGCCGCCTCGAGCACGTCCTTGGGCACCGCCGTGAGCGCCCCGATGGTCACCACCATCATGAACGGGAAGCCCAGCCAGATGTTGGTGGCCGCATTCGCAGCGAAGGCGGTGGAGAACGACGAGAACCACGCGATCGGCTCCATCGTGAGACCGAAGCTCTCGTTGATCGCCAGGATCACCCCGGTGATCGCCCCGTACTGCTGATCGAACATGCCCTTCCACGCGAGCGCGGTGACGTAGCTCGGCACGGCCCACGGGATGATGAGCAGCACGCGATAGACCGCCTTCAAGCGCAGCAGCGGGCGCGACAGCAGCAAGCCGAGCGCGAGGCCGATCCCGAGGTGGAAGGCCACGTTGACCAGCGTCCACAGCAGCGTGACCAGCAGCACCGTGTAGAACGAGCCGGTGGCGAGCAGCGGGCCGCCGCGTGCGGTGAGGATCTCGATGAAGTTGGCGAGCCCGACGTACTCGACCTCGCCCGCCGGTCCGGCGAACAACGCGGTGGCGGCCCCCACGACGAGCGGCAGGATCACCAGCACGCCCACTGCGATCACCGCGTGGGCCACGTAGCGGTAGGCGGGCCACGACTTGCGCAGTCGCTCGCGCAGCTCGGGCCTTCGCGCGCGCTGCACGAGCACCAGCGCGCCCCACAGCGAGAGCATCCCCGTGAGCACCAGGATCGGCCACGGTGAGGCCGGCGGCGGCGGCGGGCGGCGCACGTCGTCGAAGCGGTGACGCGCCTCCTCGAGCGCGGCGGCGGGCTCGGCCTGGCCGCGCAGCACCTTGCCGAGCGCTCGATCGGCGGGCTCCCACGTGGCGCGCATCGCCGGCGAGCTCGGCATCGGGATCGCGACCTCGGCCTGCTCGGCAAACGCCGCCAACAAGGGATCATCGACGGGCGCGGGCACGTCGGTGCGCGCGGTGACGCTGCGGGCCAGCCGCTGACGCACGCGCGCCGCGGCAGCGCTGGCCAGGTGTCGCGCCAGCGCCCGCGCCTCGGGCCGCACCGCGCCGTGCGGCGAGAGCATCACCGCCTCGACGGTGAGGAACGGCCGCAGCGGCAGCCCGGTGGCCTCGAGCTGCGGAAGCGACTGCACGCGATACGGCACCGCGTCACCCAGATCGGCGGCCAGCCACGGACCGCTCGCCGCGAACGCAGCTTGTCCCGAGCGGAACAGGTTGGTGACGAGCCCGCCGTCGGCATTGGGCGGCACCGCACCGCGCTCGACGAGATCCCGTACGAAGTGCAGCGAGGCCTCGGCCTCGGCTCCCACGAAGCCGAAGCCATCGTGATCGTCGAGCATGCGCCCGCCAAACGCGTGCAGGATCGGCGCGTGCGAGTAGGCCTTCTTCACCTCGTAGGCGTAGGCGTAGACGCCCGCGGGCAGCGTGGACTGGAGCGCGAGGATGCCCTCGAGCGTCGCGGGCACCTCGTCGACGAGCGCCGTGTTGACGTAGAGGGCCACCGACTTGCGCGAGAGCGGCACGGCCCACGCCACGTCGTCGAGCTGCACCGCTCGCAGCGCCACCGCATCGAACACTCCGGCCTCGAGCGCGTCATCGACCGGCGCGATGATCTTGCGGCGCCGGTAGTCACCCAGTCGCTCATGTGAGTCGATGAACACATGCGGCCCATCGCCCAGCGGGATCGCAGCGGCGAGCTTGGAGCCAAATGCATCGTAGGGGATCGCTAGAGTCTCGACGGGCGGGCCGTCGAATTCCGCGAGCACCTCGAGGAGCGCCTCTTCTTCCCCGCCGCGATACGCATGCCACAAGCGCAGCGGCTCGGCCGCATGCGCCACGGCCCCCACGAGCAACATCAGGGGAACGACGAGCAGCGTGATCAGGCGGGCGGGCGGAGCGAGCACGGTGAAAGCGTCGCAAGGATACATACGACGAGTACGGGTGTCTGCGCTGCTCGCATGACCGCCTCACCCGCTCGCGCGCGTGGCAAGTTCGCTATCACGGCCGAGGCCTTCGCGATATCATCCCCTCATGATGCGGTACGTCGTCTTCCTGTCGGCCCTGCTCTCGCTCACCGCCTGCCCCGGCAACGTCGGCCACGACAGTGACGTCGTCGGTGGCTCCTGCCGCGACGACCGTGACTGCGCAGAGCGCTGCGTGAAGGGTGGAAAGTTCCCCGGGGGAACGTGCACCGTCGGGTGCGACGATGATCGTGACTGCCCCGATGGCACGTGGTGCATCGACGAGGCCGGTGGCGTGTGCCTGCTCGCCTGCGAGTACGACGGCGACTGCCGCGGGGGCTACGAGTGCAAGGACAAGGACCGCGAGGGTGCTGGCGGGCGCGAGGCCGTCTGCATCGACTAGGCGCTGAGGGCCGCCCGCTGGCCGTGGACGGGTAAGGGGTTCTCGGGGCACGCAGGCCCCTTCACCCGTCGCGAGTGCGCGAGCCCACTCGGCCCGACGCCTCGACCCGCCCAGGGCGCCCTTTTTGGATGGTATGCTCGCGCGGGTGACGCAGGCTGAGCAGCTCGTGGCCCAGGCCGCGCAATGGCAAGCAGCGGGCCGGGTCGACATGGCAGCGCAGCTCTATGGGGCCGCGCTCGAGCAAGACCCGAGCAAGTTTGCGATCCGCATGCAGCTCGCCGAGTGCCTGGTCGCGCTCGGTCAGACCGAGCCCGCGGCCGAGCAGTACCTGATGGTCTCGCAGGCCTACGCGGCCCGCGGCCGCCACCACGAGTGCTTGGCGATCTGCGAGCGCGTGCTCTCCATCGCCCCGCATGCGTTCGTGTACATGTCCGTGGGTCCCATGGTGCGCCGCATCGGCCGACAGGCGCGACCCGTGTGCGCGCGCGCGGCCGAGGCCCACCTCAGCGCCGGGCGCCAGACCGACGGGCTGCAGATGCTCCGCCTAGGCGCCGAGCTCGATCCGCACAACCCCGAGGTGCGCCGCCAGCTCGCGCGCATCTACCAGGCCCGCCACATGAAGCGCGAGGCCGTCGAGGCGCTCACCGATGCGGGCAACCTGCTGATCCAGGCCAAGCGCTACGACGACTATGTGCAGGTGGCCGAGCAGATCCTCGAGCTCGAGCCGCGCGACCTCGAGACGCTGCGCGACCTGCCGCGCGTGTACCTCGAGCTGCGCAAGCCCCACGAGGCGGTCCGCACGCTGGGCCGGCTCACCAAGGTCAGCCCCGGCGACATCGCGGGCTACGAGACCCTCGCGCAGGCGTTCGCGTTCGTCGGGCGCAACGACAAGGCGCTGTCGGTGCTCGAGCGGCTCGTCGAGCAGCTCGGCGCGACGGGCCAAGCCGACAAGGCCGACGCGATCCTCAACCATGCTCGCTACTGGCGGCCCACCGATCTCGGATTCCTGCGCTCGCTCAAGCGCATGGAGGTCCCGCGACCCAAGCCGCAGGCCCAGGCCGATGCGCGCCCCCGCGAGCCGATGCCCGAGGGCACGGTGGTGCTGAGCATCGCCGATCTCCTCGTCGACGAGGGCAATCGACGCGGGGCGTCGAGCAAGCCAGGCGGCGTGCAGCTCACCGAGGCCGAAGGCACGCTCACGCTCCGACTCGACGAGCTCATCCTCGACGAGATGGACCAGGCGTCGGGTCGCGGGGTGGCTCCCACCAAGCCCCCCGCGGGGAGCCCACCGCCGCCGCCGGCACGGGGCGCTCGCCCGGCGCCGCGCCGCGGAGCCCCGCCCAAGCCCCCGCCTCCGAGCCGCGCGGCAAAGCACGATACCGCCGACGCGGCCACCATGTCGCTCGACGGCAGCGACCTGGCCGACGCCCTCACGGGTGAGCTTCGGCGGCCGATCCTCGAGCCAGCCCAGCCCTCGTCGCGCCCTCCCGCGGATCAGCGGACCAGCGTGCTCGCGGCCGACGGCACCGACGCACCCCGGACGCCGCATCCCGGCGACGGCGGGCCCGCGACCCTCCTCCTCACGCTGCCCGAGCGCGTCGACGAAGACATGCCGACGCGGGCTCCACCCGGTCGCGCCGCTCCGGCGGGTCCGACGATCTCCGAGCTCATCTACGACGATGACGACGCCGACGACGAGCCCGAAGCGGAGACGCTGCTGCACATGAAGCCGCTCACCGCGGCGGACATCGATCGGGCGCTCGCCAAGCAGGCCAAGGCCGCCGCCGCGCAGGCCCAGGCCGCCGCCGCGCAGGCGAGCCCACCGGCCTCCCCCGAGGTCGCCCGCCCCGCCCCCGCGATGGGCGAAGAGGCACCCACCATGGCCCAGCTCACCCCGCTCGCCGCGGCCGACATTGCCCGTGCGCTCTCTCGCGGAAGCTCCACCCGTCCACCTCCGAGCATGGTGAACGAAGACGCGGCCACCCTGCCGCCGCCCTCGCGTCGACCCGCCGCACGGCTCGAGCCCGAAGAGCCGCCGCTGTTGCCCCCGCTGCTCTCGGCCCCCTCGCGGCCGAATGCCGTGGAAGACGACGACGACGAAGAAGAAGATGCGACGGCCAGCATGGAAGCGCTGCGCCCCGAGGATCTCCTTCGCCGTCGACGCTGACCGGTCGATCGACGTCACGGCAAGTGTCGGGGCCGTTGCACAAATAGCTGCACGATTGCCGAGCCCCGTGCGCTGGGCTCGAAGTAATCTCCGCTGGGCAATCCGCTCAATACGCCCCGGTCCGCAAATCGTCGCTCGCCATCTCTGGTGGAGCACGCTAACCTCGCATGTAGGCCAAGTTGTGACAGCGCCCTACGCTGCGGATACGGGAACGGGCACGCCAATGGGAGACGAGACATGAGGTCGACAGCGAGCACGCACATGATCTGGAGCGCCGGCTTGGCCCTGCTTGCGGCCGCCTGCGGCAGCGCAGACGAGCGCGACCCGAGCGGCAGCCAGACGGGCATCAACACCTCGGTCGGCCAGACGGGCGGCTCCAGTGACGAAGGTGGAACCGAAGTCTCCGGAAACCCGACGTCCGTGGGCTCGGGCTCGGCCGACGACGGCACCGTAGGCGAGAGCACCAGCGCCGACGATGGCCCCAAGTTCGACCTCGGCGTCCCCCCCGACGGGGGCAACGACCCGGGCTGCGAGGAGCTCGGCACCTGTGAGTGCACGATCCCCGCGCACGTGCCGTGCGATGCGGGCACCAATGATCCGTTCCGCGCGATCGGCCTCAACTGCCCGGGCGAGCTACAGGTCAACACCTCGACCTCGGGCCCTGCGACCGCGCGAGGCATTCGCAGCAGCTTCGGCGGCACCAACGTGTTCGACCCGCGCGAGGGCTCGGTCTACGCGGTCATCGGCAGCGGGCTCGTGGCGGAGCTCAACAACCCCACGCCCAACACCGACATCAGTGCCTTCCCCACCTACTGCAACGACGACCTCGGAGCATTCGATCCCGGCGGCTCGCTGCCGGCTCCGCTCCGGACCACCGACGTAGCGGGCGACTGCCTCGCCAACCCGGCGCTCGTGGGCACCGGCGACTGCTCCAACACGATCCAGGGTCAGTTCTCGCAGGGCGGGTCGGCCAACGACTACGTCGAGATGCGCTTCAACGTGCAGGTGCCGCCCGACATCGTCTCGTTCAGCTACGACTTCGCGTTCTCGTCGACCGAGTACCCCGCCTACTACGGCTCGGAATTCAATGACATGTACGTGGGCTGGCTCGAGTCCGAGCTGTGGACGGGCAACGTCTCGTTCGACGGCGCGGGCAATCCGATCTCGCTCAACGCGGGCTTCCTCGAGTACACGGGCAACGTCCCGCAGCTCGCCGGCACCTGCATGCACCAGCACGCGGCCACCGGCTGGCTGACCACCACCGCGGGGGTCACGGGCGGCGAGAACATCACCGTGGTGTTCGCGATCTTCGATCTCAGCGACTCGATCCTCGACAGCTACGTGTTCCTCGACAACTTCGAGTGGGGCTGCGACCCCACCGGCGGGCCAGTCACCGAGCCCGAGGGCTAGGGCGTATCCCTCTAGGGCGTGTCCCCCTAGGGCGCGCCCGCTCGTCACACCAGCTCGCTGCGCTGCAGCATCATCGACCAGTTGACGCCGATGACCTCGAACGGGGCCATCGGCGTCCACACGTTGACGCCCTGGAGCGGCTCGCTCGACACCACCAGGTGCTTCACGAAGCCGCCCGCGGTCGAGGCCGCCTCGCACTCGCGACCGAAGCTCGGGCAGTGGTCGCGGTCGGGGCACTGGGTCTTGTGCGTGGTCCAGTGCAGCGGCTTGCCACCTTGGTGCGCCACCATCGTGCGGCCATTGGTGAGCGCAAACGTCAGGTACGTGGCATCGGGCGGGCCGTCCACGTCGAGGCACGGCTCGCCGGCGAGCGCGACGACCTCCTCGACCATCTCGCGCGCCGAGGCGATCACGTCCTCGAGCGGGTAGCCCATGCGGTGCAGCTCGTGGCGTCGCGCCATGTGGCTGAGCAGCAAGTAGAACAGCACCTCGGAGTCGCTGTCGCCGAGGATGTAGCGGCGCAGCACCGGTGGGATCCGCTCGACCAGCCGCTCGCGGATCCCGGAGAAGTTGGCGAGGTTGCCGTTGTGCACGAACACCCACTGCCCGTACTGGAACGGGTGGGTGTTGAGGATCGAGAGGCTGCCCTGGGTGGCCTTGCGCAGGTGGGCGAGCACCGTCTCGGAGGCCACGATGCCCGACACGCGCCGGAACAGGTGGTCGTCCATCGCGGTGGCCACGCTCTTGATCACGTGGGGCGCCCCCGCGTTGTAGTAGGCCACGCCCCACCCGTCGGGGTTGCGGTCGCTCTGCTGCAGGAGCGCATTGTCGGCGCTGACCAGGCTGCGGTGCACCTGGCTCTGGATGACCGAGCGGAAGCCGAAGATCCTACACATGGCGGTGGCGAGGCAGCCCGCGCATCACGGCCATCCCAAAGGGGCGGACGCGGGCAGCCTGGGTACGCTAGCGCGGCGCTGCGCTCCAAGGCAACCGCTCCACGGCAACCGCTCCACGGCAACCCGGCGCGCGCATGCACCCCCCCGCTTCCCCCGACGCGAGTCGTGGCCTAACGTAGCGACCATGAGCCTAACCTCGCCGCGTCGACGCCTGTGCCTAGCCCTCCTCCTCAGCGGCTGTCCCGGCGGTGAGGGCGAAGACGGCAAGACGACGACGGACGCCTCGACCACGCTCACCACCGGCTCGAGCGAGACTCAGCCTCCGGACTCGAGCGACAGCACCTCGACCACCGCCACCACCGAGACGACCGGCTGCCCCGCCGGCCTCCCGGGCTGCCCGTGCTTGCCCGCGAACACGTGCTCGGGCGATCTCGTGTGCGAAGGCGGCACCTGCCAGGAGCCGAGCGGAACCGAGTCTTCGACCGGCGACGACACCACGACCGGCGCCCCGGGGGTGTGCGGCAACGGCATCGCGGAGCCCGGGGACCTGTGTCTCGGCGCCGCCGCCACGTTGTCGATGGGCGCGGGCACGATCGCGCTCGCGGTCGCCAACTTCGACGGCGACCCCGCCCTCGATCTCGTCACCGCCAACCGCGATGCGAACACGATCAGCATCCGCTTGGGCAGCGGCGACGGCAGCTTCGGCGTGCAGGGCCAGTTCCCCTGCGGAGCAACCCCCATCGCGGTGGGCGCGGGCGATTTCAACGGCGACGGCAACCTCGATCTCATCACCGCCAACGCCGGATCATTCGATGTGACGATGCTGCCCGGCAACGGCAGCGGCGATTTCGGCGCGCCGATCTCGACGCTGCTCGGCGACACGATCACGCTCAGCGACCTCATCGTCATCGACCTCGAGGGCGACGGTGATCCCGACGTGCTCGTCGTCGAGAGCACGATGTCGCAGCTCCACGTGCTTCGCTCCGACCTGGGCGTGTTCCTGCCGGTGGTCAGCTACGCCGTCGGCGGTGGGCCAGCCGCGGTGTTCGCGGTCGACTTCTCCGGTGACGATGTGCCCGATGCGGTCACCGCGAACGCGGACGCGAGCACGGTCAGCCTGCTGCTGGGCAACGGCTTTGGCCAGTTCGGCGGCGCGAGCAGCTCGCCCGCGGGCGCGAGCCCGGCCGACGTGGGCGCGGGCGATTTCAACGGCGACGGCCACACCGACACGATCGTGGTCAACCCGGGCGGCAACGTGACGATCGGCCTGGGCAACGGCCTGGGCGGCCTGGGCGGACAGCTGCCGTTCCCGGTGCCCGTTGGGCAAGTCGCGCTCGTGGCCGTCGATCTCGATCTCGATGGCGACACCGACGTGGCCATCGCCGGCGACGACGGCATGGTCCACGTGCTGCTGGGCAACGGCGCCGGCTCGCTCGCGGCAACGATCGACATCCCCGTGGGCTCGATGCCCAGCGACATCCTGGCCGCCGATCTCAACGGGGACGGTCTCCTCGATCTCGTCACTGCCAACGTGGGCTCGGGTGGCGTGAGCGTGATCCTCAGCGATGCCTAGCCGCCCCGACTCGTCGAGGAATCCCATCATGTCTCGCTTCTGCTGCGCCCTCGCCCTGCTCACGCTGTCGAGCTTGCTCGCCTGCCCCAAGCCCACGCCCTCGGTCGAGCCCGAGGGAGGGCCGGTGATCGATGCCCACCCCGTCGACGACGATCCCGCGCCTGCGTCCGACGACGGCGCGACCGAGGCCGACCCGCCCGCAGACCCCGACACCACTACGCCCCCCGCGGGCCAGTGCCGCAGCGATGCGGACTGCAGCGGTGGCGTGTGCGAGGGCCAGGGCTGCGGTGACGACCCGCTCGGCACGTGCGCCCCCGCCGATCGCATGTGCACCCGCGACAGTCGCCAGTACTGCGGCTGCGACGGCCAGACGTTCCGCTCGTCGGGTAGCTGCCCCGGCCGCCGCTACGCCCACAAAGGCGAGTGCACGGGCGCGGCCAAGCCCTAGCCGCCGCCCGTGGTCACCGCCGAGCTAGAAGCGGCGACCGATCGTCACGCCGCTCCAGCGTGGCCCGAGCTCGGGCGCCAGCTGCCACGCGGTGGCCTTGGCCTGCTTGCTCTTCTTCGCCACCAGCACGTAGCGGATCACGCCGCCGAGCACGAGCGCGCCGCCGATCGAGAGCGCAATGGCGCCGCCGTTGCGGAACTTCGTGGCGCGGTCGCGCTCGTCGAGATAGCCGCTGTGCATGTCTTGGTCGGCGGCCTTGCCTGCCATCGACCCGCCCGCGCCCATGAGGCCCGCGCCCACGCCCACGCCCACCACGCCCACGCCCACCAACACCCCGCCCAGCGGGTCCTTGTACCAAGTCTTGGCCTTGGGAGGCTCGTCCTTGATCACGGGCGCGGCCACGGGCTCGGGCTCGGGCTCCTCCTCGATCACCTCGTCGACGACTTCTTCTTCGACGGGCTCCTCGGGCGCCTCGGCATCGAGCTGCTCCTGGCAGCGATCCATGTTCTCGCGCGCGGGGGTGGCCGCCGCCTCGGGCGGGTCGCTGTCGAGGAAGCGCTGGTAGAGCTCTACCGCCGCCGCACAATTGCCGCGGCTGCGCTCGGCCTGCGCCCACGGGTACAGCAGCATCGGCTGGGGCTCGATGATGTAGGCCGCTTCTACGGCGGCGGCCGCCGCATCGTAGTCCTCGGCCTTGAACGCGGCTTGGGCGTCGCGGAACTTGGCCTGCGCCTCGGGGTTGGAGAGCAGCTGACCCGGGGCCGCCAGGGCCACGAGGAGCGGGATGGGCAGGAACAGAAGAGCCGCGAGAGTCATGGGAATCAGCCGCCGAAGCCCGGCATGAACGCGTCGAGATCGGGCTTCTTCTTCTTGGTCTTGGGCTTGGGCGCCGACTTGGTGCCGGTGCCCGACGACGACGACGACGACGACTTGGTACCCGACGACTTGGAGCTCGGCTTCGCGTCATCGTCCTCGATGACTACGTCGGGCTCGTCCTCGGGCTCGGGCTCCGGCTCTGCTTCGGGCTCCGGCTCGACCGCAGGCTCGCCGCCGTCCGCAACGGCATCGTCCGCACCCGGAACCACCGCCGGATCTTCGACGGGCGCAGGCTCGACCGGCGCGGGCTCGACCGGCGCCGGCTTCACCTCGGGCTTCACCGCTTCACTGGGCGGCGGATCGACGGTGCGCGCGACCGCGGCCTCGGCCTCGGCCAGGCGCTGCGCCGCAAGCTCG
Source organism: Nannocystaceae bacterium (assembly GCA_041600735.1). Lineage (GTDB taxonomy): Bacteria > Myxococcota_A > Polyangia > Nannocystales > Nannocystaceae > Paraliomyxa. Next base: position 10,636 of record JBFIJN010000026.1, on the reverse strand, counting down.
GCGGACTGCTTGGCCTCGGCCGTCTCCTCGGCGGCCCCGCGCCCCCCGAGCCACAGCCCGAGCACCAGCACCAGCGCCAGCGCGGCGGCCGAGCCCAGCCCGATCGCCACGGCCCGCAGCGTGCGAGTCCCTGGATCTACGGGCTTGGGCGCCTTGCCGGGATGCGAGCCCAGCGAGCCGATCGAGGCCCCGGTGGGCAGCGAGCCATGGATCTGACTGCCGTAGCTGCCCGCCCCGCTCGTGACCTCGGAAGAGAACGGCCCTGCACCCGTACCAAACGAGCCATGCGAGCCGATCATCTTGCTGATCTCGGCGATGGTGGCCGGCGACATCACGGCCTTGCCGCTCGTGCCTCGCAGCGCGCCCCACGGGAACGGCTGGGGGCGGAACATGTAGTGCATCAGCTCGCCGAGCGCGCTCGGGGTGGCGCGGATCTTGTGATCGCGCGCAAACGCCTCGAGATCGATCTGGAGGTCGCGCGTGGTCTGATAGCGCTGCGCCCGATCGACGGTGAGCGCCTTCATGATGATGCGCTCGAGCTCCTTGGGAATGTCGGGCTTGACCACCGAGGGCAGGCGCATCTGTCCGTTGACGATCAAGTTCATCACCCCGAACTCGTTCTCGCCCTCGAACAGCCGCTGGCCGGTGACGGCCTCCCACAGCACGATGCCCAGCGAGAACACGTCGCTGCGGCGATCGATCTTCTCGGCCCGGCACTGCTCGGGCGACATGTACGGCACCTTGCCCTTGCGCGTGCCGGCGCGGGTGACATCGGTGCGCGTGATCACCTTGGCGATGCCGAAGTCGGCCACCTTCACGCAGCCCTCGTAGGTGATCATCACGTTGGTGGGCGAGACGTCGCGGTGGACGATGCCCAGCGGGCGCCCGTCGAAGCCCACGCGCTCGTGCGCGTAGTGCAGGCCGGCGCCCACGCCGATGCCGAGCGTGACCACGTGCTCGATCGCGAGCGCCTGCCCGACCTTCTGCAGCCCCTTGAGCAGGCCCTGCAGGTTCTCGCCGTAGACGAACTCCATCGTGAAGAAGAACTCGCCTTCCTCACGACCCAGGTCGAACACCTGCACCACGTTGGGGTGATCGAGGAGCGCAGCCACGCGCGCCTCCTCGATGAACATGCGCACGAAGTGCTTGTCCCGCGACAGGTGCGGCAAGATCTGCTTGAGGACGACGAGCTTCTGGAACCCCTGGATCCCGTTGGCACGCGCCAGGTGGACCTCGGCCATCCCGCCCGAGCCCAAGCGGCGCAGCAGGTCGTAGCCACCCATGGTTTCGGACACCACCATGTCGGGGGCGACCGGAACTACTTCTGGCTCTGGCATCGTCCAGCAATCGTATCCCGCGCCCGAGCGCCTCGACAAGCCCGAGCTGCGCCGCGGGGCACTGGCGAGTACGAGCAACACGGACACCCCACGCCGCGCGACCCGTGTTAGGGTGTCGACCCTACGCTTGGTGCATTGCTCATGATCCGCTCGTCGTCGGTGACCACGAAGAGACCGTTTGCGAGGAGGACCCCGAGGGGTTCGTCGGTGGGTCCGAGGGCGATCCCCCTCGCCGCCACGCTCGCAGCCGCACTCGCACTGGGCGCGCTCTCCTCGGCGTGCCTCAATTTCGACCCCTTCGGCTGCCAGGAGGACACGCAGTGCGATGCCGAGGCCATGGGCCGCTGCGAGGCCGCAGGGTACTGTAGCTACCCCGATCTCGCGTGTGAGACCGGGTACCGCTTCGAGGCCAGCGCGGGAGATGGGCTAGGCGGAGCGTGCGTCGGGACTGACATGACGGGCACTGGCACCGCCACCGGCACGACCAACGGTCCCACGACCAACCCCACCGAGCCCGATCTCGACAGCGGCACCGACCCCACCGTGAGCACGGGTCCCAACCCCACGAGCGCCACCGACGACTCGGACACGGGCGACTCCTGCGGCGGCGGCGGGGAGACCTGCTGTGCAGGTGACGCGTGCGACGCCGGCCTACAGTGCAGCAACGGCCTGTGCGGCTGTGTGCAAGCCGTTGCCGTGGGGGATCGACACAGCTGCGCGCTCAAGCTCGACGGCAGCGTGGCCTGCTGGGGCGCCAACGACCTCGGTCAGCTCGCTTCGCTCGAGCCGATGTCCTCGCTCCCGATCGACATCCCGGGCTTTGGTCCCGGCGCCGAGGCGAACGATCTGTTCGCGAAGCGCCACACCTGTGCAGTGCGCAGCGACAACACGCTGCTGTGCTGGGGCGACAACACGGCGCAGAAGAGCGACGTGTTCGATCCGGGTGCCACCGTGCTCATGCCCGCCGAAGCCTCGTGGGCCGTACCCGCCATGCAGGTTGGGGTTGGGGGCACGCACACGTGCGTGGGCCGTGGTGCCGGTCAGGCCCCGGTCTGCTGGGGTGACAATACCTCGGGGCAGCTCACCGGCGTCGACATGCCCGGCCCCGTGATCGTCGGGGGCGGCTTCGAGCCCTATCAGATCGCGCTCGGCCAGGCCCACACCTGCATGAGCACGCTGACGGGCAGTCTCTTCTGCTGGGGCGCAAACCCCTACGGCCAGCTCGCGGTCGACCCCGCCGTCACCCCCACGAGCACCTCGCCGCTCTCGCTCTCGGTACCGCCCATCGGCTCGCTCGTGGCCGGGGCGGATCACACCTGCGCGACCGCGGGCACCGACGTGATGTGCTGGGGTCGCAACACGATGGGGCAGCTCGGCCACGGCACCACGACCGACACGTTCACGCCGACCGTCGCCACGTTCCCGCCGGGCGTGGGCGCCATCGCTCAGCTCGTGGCCGCGGCCGATCAGACCTGCACCGTCATGGTCTCGGGGATGTTGCTGTGCTGGGGCGGCAACCAGAACGGCGAGCTGCTGCTCGAGCCCGACGAGCTTGGCGAGGACGGCTTCGCGCTCACGCCTCGCATCATCGAGCTCGGCTTCAACGTCTCTCAGCTTGCCACCGGGGTCACGCACTCGTGCGCCCTGAGCACCACGGGCCAAGTGCTCTGCTGGGGCGACAACAACCAGGGACAGATCGGCGACGGAACGGTAACCGATGCGCTCGAACCCACGCCTGCCCAGATCAGCTGTCCTTGACCGTCCGCGTGTGCGGCCCCCCCACCGCCGGGGTCTTGCGCTGGTGCTCCCGCTCGGGCTCGCGCTCGCGTGCAAGGGCGCGAGCTCGGACGGCGACGATACGGCCCCCGCCTCGAGCTCGAGCGCGGGCACGACCTCCGCGGCCGACAGCAGCGGCTCGAGCCCGTTCACCGACGGCCCGCCGCCGCGCGACCTCGGCCCTGCAGAGGGCAGCGGATCGACCACCACCACGACCACCTCGACCACCGGCGACGACACCGAGGGCCCGCCCCCCGGCTGCGGCAACGGCCAGGCCGATCCCAACGAGCTGTGCTACGGCCCGGTGATCTACTTTGGCTCCCCCGCCGACGCACGGTTCGCCACGCTCGGGGATCTCGACGACGACGGCCACCTCGATCTGCTGCTGGCGAGCACGAGCGGCAACTTCATCGAGGTGCGGCTCGGCGACGGCACCGGTGACCTCGGCTTGCCCACCACCTACCCGACCGGCCCCGGTCCGGTGGCGCTGCGCATCGCCCCCTTCGATGCCAACGCCACCCTCGACGTGCTCATCGCCCAGGAGGCTGGCAACTCGGTGGGCGTGCTCGTCGGTGATGGTGCCGGTGGCCTGGGCTCGCTGGTCAGCTACCCCGCCGGGACCGCCCCCAACGATCTCATCATCTTCGACTTCGACGGCGACGGCACCCCCGATGCGCTCACCAGCAACGGCGGGGACAATGCGATCGGCTTCCTGCGCGGCACCGGCTTCGGCTTCCAGGCGCCCACGAGCTACCCGGTCGGCGCCAATCCGCGCGGCGTGTTCGTAGGCGAGCTCTCGAGCGACCTCAACATCGACCTCGTCGTCGTGAACCAAGACGCCGACAGCTTCGGCGTGCTGCTCGGCATCGGGCCCACCATGCTCGGCCCGCACACCCCGGTCGCGACCGGCTCGCAGCCGGGCTCGCTCGTGGTCGCCGACTTCAACGCCGATGGTGAGCTCGACGTGATGACCGCCAACCTCGGCAGCGACGATCTGCGCCTGCGCTACGGCGACGGCAACGGCGGCTTCGGAGCCGAGATCCCGTTCTCGGTGGGCGCCGATCCCCGCGCGCTGCTCCAGCTCGACTTCGATGGCGATGGCGATCTCGACGTCGCCTTCGCCAGCACCGGGGCCGACACGGTGACCGTGCTCTCGGGCAACGGCGCCGGCTTGTTCCTGCCCGCGCAGACGTTCGAAGTGGGGGACCAGCCGTGGGCGCTCGCGGCCGGCGATCTCAACGAGGACGGCATCGCCGACCTCGTGGTCACCGACCTGGGCGACGGCACGCTGGCGTTGCTGCTCTCCGACGCCTAACTGCGCTTTTTGCGCAGCAGGCCTGCAAGGCTCGCGCTCCGCCCCAAGCGGCGGTGTAAGCCCAGCGGGTCCCGGCGTCGTTCGGCCCGCGACACCCGGAGACTCGCCATGCACGCCGCCACTTTGCTTCGCCTGTTCGCGTCCCTCTGCCTGCTGGTCTTGCTCGCCTTGCCGGGCTGCGCCAAGAACGCGCCGCACTCGACTCCGGGCAGCGGCGGCTACGACGGCTATCAGGGTGATGCGCCGGCCGAGGCTCCGCGTGCGCTCGGAACCCGCGGCGACTTCGGTGGCTCGGCGCGCCGCTCCCAGGCGGGCCCGGCCTCGCCCGCCGACGCCTCCTCGACCTACGAGTCCGAGGCCTACCGCGACTACGACGATTCCGCGATCGCCAACGCGCCCACGCTGCGCCCCGGCCTCGGCACCAGCTACGGCGAGCAACACTTCAGCCAGATCACCACGGCACCGTTCGTGCGCGGGACCTCGCAGCCCGATGTGTTGCTGTCGCTCTGGTACAACGACGCCGACGGGATCCGCCAGGCGCACGGCGCATGGGGGCAAGGCTTCGAGCAGACCTCGCAGGCCTCGACCTCCGACGGCGCGTTCGTCGTCTCGGTCGTCGACGAGTACGGCTACGGGATGTCGGCGACCCAGATCGGCGACAAGCGCTACGTCGTGGGTCAGCCCGGCCAGCGCTACAAGCTGAGCGTGCAGAACAACAGCCCCTACCGCTACGAGGTGGTGGCCTCCGTCGACGGACTCGACGTGATCGACGGTGCCACCGCCAGCTTCGCCAAGCGCGGCTACATCCTCGACCCGTGGAGCACGATCACCGTCGACGGCTGGCGCACCGGCAACGAGACGGTGGCCGCGTTCCGCTTCAGCGGCATGGAGGACAGCTACGCCGAGCGCAAGGGTGACGGCCGCAACATCGGCGTCGTTGGGTTCGCGTTCTTTCACGAGCGCGGCGGCGCCTCCTGGCAAGAGCTGCAGCGTCGCGACGGCGCCGATCCGTTCCCGCACCGCTATGCCGAGCCGCCGCCCCCGCGCCGCTCTCGCTGAGAGTTTTCACGCGAGCAACACGACGGGCCGTCCTCCATGGGCGGCCCGCGTTGTTCTGGGGTCCGGTCCTTTTGCGGTAACCTCCTCCGCGTGTCTAGCTCCGAGGCCTGCACCCGCGGCGTCCGCGTCCAAGTACGATCGCGCTTCGTCCCCGAGCGCTCGAGCCCCGAGCACGGGGCTTGGTTCTTCGCTTACACGGTGCTCGTCACCAACGAGGGCCCGGCCACGGTGCAGCTCGTCAGCCGGCACTGGATCATCACCAACGCCGACGGCGACGTAGAAGAGGTGCGCGGCCCTGGGGTCGTGGGCGCACAGCCGGTGCTCGAGCCCGGCGAGTCGTTCGAGTACACCTCGGCGTGCCCGCTACCGACCGCCTTCGGCACCATGCACGGCAGCTACCAGATGGTGGGCAAGGACGGCGAGAAGTTCGACGCCGAGATCGCCCCGTTCTCGCTGAGCATGCCCTACGCGGTCAACTGAGCGCGGCCAACGTAAGCGGCCCGCGCTCGATGATCGTGGTGGATCATCGGAACGCGGGCCCTGGGTGGGCGGCGCGGTGGCCACCCGAGAATCGGCGCGCACGCGACGTGCGAGAGGGAGAAGAACGAGCGCCGAGCGACGAAGAGGAGGAGAGCGTTGAGCCGGTGGAGCGTGCGCGCGACCACATTGTCACTCTCGCCCGGCGCCGGTCAAGAAACACGACGAACGACGCGTGCTTCCGCGCTCATCGGCGGCCGCGCCTAGCCCTTGTACTCCATCATCCCGCGCATCACGCTGCCCGCTTCCTTCGCGACCTCTTCCTCTTCCTGCCAGACCTCGTGGCACTCCGCGCACAGCGAGCGCTTCTTGCCGGCGACTCGGACCGTCGTCAGTTCCTCGGACTCTTCACGGCACTCCGAACACATCATTGGCCGCAATGTATCCGAAACCCGCGCGCATGGGGCTCGCCCCGAACCGAGCCAATCCTGGGCCCGACGATCCCTCGGTGGCGGCGCTTCGACCCACGCTCAGGGTTTTCTCAGGCGCCAATCAGCGGCGATCAGGCTGCCCTTCGCTCAGCTTGGTCCCATGCACACGACCCGAAGACAGCTCGCGGGCGCCCTGGCCCTCGTGCTCGGTGGATGCGCGGCCCAAGGTCGCGACCGCACGTCGAGCACGCCTGCGCCCATCCCGCTCGACCCGAAGCCGACCGCGCCGGGCACCGCGATCGAGCGCTTCTTCGCCCACATCGCGCAGGGTGAGGCCCAGGCCGTGGCCGCGATGCTCCACCACGACCCCGGCCTGCTGAGCGCGCGGGATCCCGGTCATCGCAGCCCGTTCACGGTGGCCGCGCTCGCCGATCGCGAGCTCGTCGCGCAGCTGCTGCGCGCCCACGGGTACCGACCCGACGTGACCGAGAGCGCCTGGGTCGGCGACTGGCCGCGCTTCACCGAGCTCGTCGAGGAAAACCCCGAGGCGATCGACCGCCAGCACCCGCTTGGCGCCACCGTCATGATCGCCGCGGCCCGCGGCGGCGCGGGCGGAGAGCTGTGGCGCGTCTATGCCGCAGGGGCCTCGCCCAATCCCGAGCGACCCGATCCTTCGACCCCCTCCCCGCTGCGCGCCGCCTTCGACGTGCGCTCGCTCGCCGTCGCCGAGCTCACGGCCGCCACGCTGCTCTCCAACGGCGCCGACCCCAATGCACGCGAGCCCCACGGGAGCACCGCGCTCCATGCCGCGGCCGCGCGCGGCTCGATCGAGCTCGTCGAGGTGCTGCTGCGCAAGGGCGCGCGCACCGATGCGCTCGACGACGACGGCCGACGACCGCTGGATCTCGCCGCTCCCGCGGGCGAAGTGGCGGCCCTGCTCGAGGGCCGCGTGAGCTGCCCGCGCGATCACGTCGCGCTGCGTCGCGCCTTCGACGTGGATCATCGCCCCTATCGCCCGACGTCGATCGACGACCTCCCTGCGCGAGAGCGCGAGCGCTTCGTGGGTCTGGGTCACGCACGCTTCGACGAGCTGCGGGCGCGTCTCGATGCCGAGCCGCGGCTGGTTCATGCCCAGGCGACGACCACCGAGATGGCCGTCGACGCGGCGGGTCACACCGGCCGCGTCGACATCGTCGAGCACTTGCTGGCGCACGGAGCACCGCTCTCGATGGCCTCCGCGGTGGTGCTCGGGGACACCAACACCGTCGCTCGCTTGCTCGACGAGGAGCCCGATCGGATCCACGAGCGCGGGCCTCACGACTTCGCGCTGCTCTGGTACGCTTCGATCGGTGGCGGCAACCTCGACATGGCCCAGCTACTGATCGAGCGCGGGGCCGACATCGAGACCCAGCACTACCTGGGGACCACCGCGCTGCACTTCGCCGCACGCCACGGGCAGCTCGAGCTCGCCGCGCTGCTCCTGCAGCACGGCGCCCGCGTCGATCGCCCCGGTCGCAAATTTGGGCCCGAGCCCAAGACCCCGATCGAGCTGGCGCTGGCCGAGGGGCACGCGAGCATGGTCGCGCTGCTGCGTGATCGAGGAGGTAGGGATCGCGACTGAGCCAGAGCGGCTGCGCTTCGACCGGAGCAGCGGCGGGCTGCGTGGTGCGGACGGCGAGGTGCGGCACATGTCGCCTCAGCCGAGCGCTCTGCTCGCGCTGCTCCTCGATCGAGCGGGTGAGGTGGTCACCCACGAGGAGATCCGCGCCGAGCTCTGGCCCGACGTCACCGTGGAGTTCGAAGGCAGCCTCCACCACTGCATCCGGCAGGTTCGCGCCGCGCTCGGCGATCAAGCCAAGGCGCCCCGCTTCATCGAGACGATTCCTCGCCGCGGCTATCGCCTGCGCCCCGACATGATCCTCCCGGCCGAGCCCTCGCCCGCGGAGCCAGCCTCGCCCGCGGAGCCAGCCTCGCCCGCGGAGCCACCCTCGCCCGCCGCACCACCCACCCCGCGCTCACCGTCGCGCCCGTGGCTGCCCGTCGTGCTCGCGCTCGTCGTGGCGGCCGTGGGGGCGTGGCGACTGGGCGCACTGAGCCTCGCGCCGGCCGACGTCCGCGTGGCGATCATTCCCTTCGGCGACCGTGCGCACGCGCCCGAGGCCGAGCGCATCGGCGAGCAGGTCCTGGCCGACCTCGCCAACCTCCGGCCCGATACCGCGATCGTGGGGCCTCGCACCACCGGGCCGCTGCGCGAACAAGGCCTCTCACTGCCCCAGATCGCGGCCACGCTCGAGGTGGAGTACGTGCTCAACGCGCGGCACGTGGGGCGCGAGCCCGCCTCGATGTTGGTCGAGCTCGTGCGCGTCAGCGACGGCAAGCACGTGTGGGTGCGCAGCTACGAAGCGCTGACGGACTGGCGCGCGATCGCAGCGGAGATCACCGATGGCGCCGCATCGGTGATCCCCTAGCCGAGGTCTGCGCTAAGGCGAGGGCTCGGGGTCCCCGCTCGGGGGCTCCGCCTCCGCGGTCGAGTCGTTCGCCGCCACCGCTTCGTTGGCGGCCATCGCCTCGTTGGCGGCCGTGGCCTGGTTCGCCGCCACGCCCTCGGAGACCAGCGCCGTCTGGCGAACGTCATCACTCGTCGCAGCACTCGAGCCCGCTGGTGCGGCGCCTTCGGACTCGCTCGCCGCGACCTCGCTCGTCGACGCCTCGCTCGCCGACGCCTCGCTCGCCGCGACCTCGCTCGCCGACGCCTCGCTCGCCGCTTGACGTGGCTCCGCACCGCGCTCGCCGCGGCAGCGATCGCACATGCGATCGAGCGGCAGCTCCTCCTGGCTCGACGTGCGCGCGATCTCGGTCACGCCCTCGCGGTAGAACCAAACCCCGTCGCACAGCGGCACCACGCACGGCATCACCTCGGCGCCCTCGGGCGCGCCCGCGGCCAGACCCACGAGGCCGCTGCGCGAGCACTCGTCGCACAGCCGGATCGGATCTTGCCGGCGCCCCGCCAAGAAATCCTGGAGCTGCGCGCCGGTCTTGTACGTCCAGCTCTTCTCGCAGCCGGGACGGCCACAGGCCACGTCACGATCGGGATGCGCCCGGCAGAAGTCGCGACAGCTCTCGCACATGCGACGCACTGCGTTGCCGTCGGCTTCGAGGTCGAGCGTGCCGAGCCGGGCCCACGCGCGCAGCTGGGACTCGCGATCGAGCAGCGTGGTGCGCGTGCAGCCGTGGACCTTGCAGGGCACCTCGTGCTCGACGATCCGCGCCGCCTTGTCGCGGCACGGCAAGCACATGCGCGGCGGGGCCTCGTGAATGTCGACCCGCTGCTTGCGCCGACGTCGACGCTTGCCGCCGGGGCCCCGCGGCTCGGAGACCTGCGGCACGGTGCCCGCGGCCTCTTCCTCGGCGTGCCGACGCGCCCACGTGCGGTGCTTGAGCTGCGCGTCGCGAGCCCAGGTCCACGTGCGCTTGCAGCCGTCCACGCGACAGGGCACCTCGCGATCGGCAAGATCGCGCTCTTCCTCGATGCACGCGGGGCACACCCGACGGGGCGGCTCGCTCGAGCCCGTGCGCTGCAGCTGGGCCAGCTGCGCGGTCTTGGGCCAGGTCCAGGTGCGCTCGCACCCGGGATTCGAGCACGGCACCTCGCGGTCGATCACCGCGCCGAGCTGCTCGCTGTGCTCGCTGCACATGCGGCGCGGCGGGGGCTGGCCGAACGCCTGGATCTGCTCTTGGGCGGTCCACGTCCACGTGTTGTCGCAGCCGTCGACCTTGCAGGGGATCCGCCGGTCATCGAGATGGCTGAACAACCCGGCCGCCAGCGACGGCAGCGCGGGGCTGTCCGCCGCGACCATGGCAACGCTCGGTCCCGTGTCGCGCGCGTCATCCCGCAGGCCACGTCCACCGTGCGAGCCGCCTCCACGCGGGCCGCCGCCTCCACGCGGGCCTCGACCACCGCGACCACCACGCGAGCCACCGCCCTCACCGTGCCCGGAGCGAGCGGCCGGCGTGCTGCCGTTCGATGATCCCCCTCGGGGGCCGCGCGGCGCGGTGTCGTTGCCTTGCGAGCGTGCCGCTCCACTCTGGCCCGCTTCCGAGGTCGCCTCGGCCGGAGCTGCGTCGGCTGGCGTGCCGAGCTCGGGCCCGCCTTCGCCGTCCTTCCGCTTGCGACGCCGTCGTCTTCGCTTGCGACGCGGGCCATCGGGGCTGGCCTCGCGGTCCTCGGCGGACCCAGACTC
>JBFIJN010000025.1:0-35715 GCA_041600735.1 Nannocystaceae bacterium | reverse complement strand
CAGCTCCTGCGAGGAGACCGTGGCCGCGGGCGGCAGGTCCCAGTCGAGATCGACGCTGGTGAAGGTCGCTCGGATCTCGACGCCCTCGGGGCCCACGCCCACCACGGCCATGGTCACGTCGCAGGTTGCCGTCTGGCTGAGCGGGTCGGAGAGGCCCTCGACGGCGCGGGTGTTGCCCAGCCGCAGGGTGCCGTCGAAGCCCTGGCCCGGCTGGAGCTCGTAGGCCAGCTCGACGCCCGCGCGAGGGGTGGAGACCCGTCGCAGCTCGGTCGACGCGCTGCATCCCGAAAGCGCGGGCCCGGCCAGGGCCAGCAAGAGGGCGAGTGCAAAGCGTGAGGCCGGCATGCGGGGCGAAGGGTACGCACGGGCTCCACGAGCCGACAAGCACCGCGCCACCGCTCGCGCGCAGCGACTGGCTCCGCGCCGCGGGACCCGTCAGCCGCCCCGTGGTGCTGGCGGGGGCTCGATGCGGGGCACGCTGCCGTCGGCGCGGCCTTGCCATGGCTCGGCGCCCTCGTCCTCGTCGCCGCGCGCCTCGGCCAGCGCGGCGCGGCGCTCGAGCGCGGCCTCGGCCTTGGCGCGCTCGGCCTCGCGATCGGGCGGCCCCACCGGTCGCTGCTGCGTGAACGTGGTGCCCGGCGCCCGGCTCGAGTCGAGCACGTGCACCACCGGGCTGTGCGCGAGGTCGGAGGGCAGGTAGCCGGTCCAGCCCGCGGGGAGCATGGGGCCGGTCCAGTCGAACACCCAGCGAGCATCGAGCGGCGAGAGGTTCACGCACCCGTGGCTGCGACGCACGCCAAAGCCATCGTGCCAGTAGGCGCCGTGCAGCGCGTTGTGGCCCTGGAACAGCAGCACCCAAGGCACGCCCTGCACCATGTAGGCCTTGTCCTCGTAGTCCTGGTTGTTCATGTCCATGCTCGCGACCTTGGCCCACACCGGGTAGTCGCCGAGCGGGGTGGGCGAGCCGCGGCCGCTCGAGACCAGCGTGGCGTACTGAGGGATGGCGCCGCGGTAGGCCACCAGCACTTGCTCGCCCACGTCGACGTGGATCCACTGGTCGTTGCCGGTGTTCTGCACGCGAAAGTCGGTGAGCACGCCGGGCGGCGGCTCCACGATGTGCACCTCGTTGAGCGCATCGGCCTCGACCCACTCGGCCTCGCCGATGCGCCACCATAGCGGGTGGCTCGCGGCGATCTCGGGCTCGAGCAGCGGCACGCGCTCGCGCGAGGCCAGCGATCGCACCACCTCGGCCCCGCGCTCGGGCGCGCGGCGCACGGGGGTCTTGCCCTTGGTCACCCACGCGAACAGCGGACCGGGGCGGTCGGCCTCGATGTCCACGCCTTGGAACGCAGAGCCTTGCCCCATCCAGCCCACGTCTTCGCGGCGCACGAGCTTGCCCGCGGCGGTCTGCACGAAGCGGGCCTCGCCGATGTCCACGCCGCGTGCGACGACCAGGCTCATGCCGCGGGTGAGCGCCTGCTCGGGCAGGCCCGCCTCGGCCGCCTCGGCGCTGGCGAAGCTCGGCGCGCCCTCGGTGCGCACGATCGCGTAGGCGTGGGGCAAGCGCTTGCCCTCGGCCACCGGCAGCGCGGCGCCGGTCTCCGGCGGGGTCTCGGTGGCGCGCACGTGCTCCGAGCACAGGTATCCGAAGGGCCACACCGCGTACCAGGTCTTGCCGTGGCAGCCCTGCTCGTCGCGGCTGTCGACCTCGCCGCGCACCACGAAGCGGGTGCCCTTGGCGACCGTGGCCACGCGCTTGTGGGGCACCCAGGGGCGCCCGCGCACGACGGTCTCGAGCTGGCGCGCCTCCACGTAGCGCACCTCGGAGGCTCGCATCACGAACTCTTCGCCTTCGCCGGGCGCCTCGGTGCCGAGGAACGCCGCGACCGTCTTTGCCAGCACCAGGGGACCGAGCACGCTCATCGGGGTCACGCTACCATCGCCTCTACGGGCGCTGGCACCCATACGCGCCGCCTCGGCGGGCTGTTCCGCTCACGCCGGCGTGGGCTCTGGGTGATCCTCGCGCTCGTGACGCTGGCCGCGCCGTGGTGGAACATCCCGCGGGACCAAGCCGACTCGGCCGGGATGCTGGCCCACCTCCACGCGTTCTTCGTGGACGCGGACCTGCTCTACGACGACGAGTACGCGGGGCTCGGCATGTCGCCGCTGTTCGCGTTCGTGACCAACGAGGGCGTGGTGTCCAATCACTGGCCGGCCGGCGCCACGTGGCTACAGGCGCCCGGGTACGCGCTCGGGTGGCTGGCCTCGGCGGGGCTGGCCGCGCTCGGGATCGGGCGCGGCGATCCGCTCGGCGTGGTCCCGGTGCTGGGCGTGCGAGCGTGGGCCATGCTCGTGCTGGCGGGCATGGCGTGGGGGGTCGCGCGGCTGACCACCGCCGCCCAGGCCGACCCCAACGGCGCCGGAGCCCGGCGCGCGGGGTGGGGGATCGCAGCGGGGTTCGTGCTCGGCACGCCGCTCTTCTACTACGCCGCCGAGGCCCCGCTGCGCCCGCACCTGTGGGGCGCGGCGCTCACCCTCGCGCTCGTGGGGCTGTGGTGGCGCCGCGAGCTGGGCACGCCGCGCTCGCGCACGCTGGCCCTGGCCGCGCTCGCGGGGCTGTGCACCTACGTGCGCCCGCAGCTCGGGCCGCTGTGCCTGCTGGTGGCCCACGACGCATGGGATGGCCCGGATCGCGGGCGTCGGCTGGTGCTGGGCGGGGCGGTGTTCGTGGCCTGGCCGCTCGCGCACCTGCGCGTGCAGCGATGGATGTACGGCGACCAGCTCGGCGACTACGCGGGCACCGTGACCCACCACCTGGGCTCGCTGCTGCTCTCGACCCATCACGGCGTGCTGCCGTGGTGCCCCGTGCTGGTGCTCGCGCTGGTGGCGATGCTTCGCAGCGCGAGCCTGCGCGAGCGGGGCGCTTTGCTGCTGCTCGGGCTGGTGGTCTGGCAGCTGTGGATCGACAGCGGCATGCGAGCGATCGAGCCGCGGGCCGTGCTGGGCACGCGGACGTGGTCGGGCGGGCTCTCGTTCGGACCGCGCAAGCTGGTCGACGTGCTGCCGCTGTTGCTGCCGGCGATGGCCAGCCTGGTGGCGGCGGCGCGCCGCCGGGAGCGCGGGCGCACGCTCGCCGTGGTCGCCGCGCTGCTGTGCGCGCCCACGCTGCTGCTGCACATGTCCGCCTGGATCGATCCCGAGGCCACCACCGGGGGCATCATGGGCACCGCAGAGTACTGGGCCGCGCTCTCGCGGCCGCTCTCGCCCTCGGCCTGGGCTGCCGCGTGGAGCTCCCGCGGCGTGCCGATCCTCGTGCCCCTCGTGGTGATCGTGGTTGTGGCGCTACCGCTCGTATTGCTCGGCGCGCTCGGGCGCGCGGCCTGGCGGCGCGGCGGCTGGGGGCAGCGCGAAGACCCGCTGCGACCGGCGGGGCCGCTGACGGTGCTCGGCCTGCTGCTGGTCCACGGCTGGCTTGCGGTGCTGTTGCTGCGCAGCGAGGCCGCGCGCGAGGCGGATCCGCAGCGCATGCTCGACGCCGCCACGCGGATGACCCCCGTGCACCACGCGATGGTGCGGCGCATCGCCCAGCACCACGCGGTGCTGCGCGCCCGCCTCGGTCCCGATGCCGCGCCGCCCGAGGGCGGCTAGAGCGGCCAGGCTGCAAGTCGGCTGCGGGTCAACCGATCACGCGCAGCGCTGTCGGTCGATCGTCGATCGCCGCGGCCTTGCCCTTGCGCTGGGCCCGACGAGCCTCGTCGCCGAACCGCAGCGCTCGCTCGCTCACCGGCTGCGCCGCGAAGGCCTGCACCCAGTCTCGGTAGCGCCCGCCCGCGCGCACGGCCTGCAGCGCCGCATGCCCGCCCTCGGGGCCGCGCTGGGCGAGCAGGTACTCGATGTGCGCCCAGCGTGGCGACTGCGGCCGGATCTGCGCCTTGCCGCGCAGCCCCTTGCGGATGCGATCGAGGCGGGCGTCGGCTGCCTTCACGCCGAGGAACGGCTGACCATCGAGCGGTGTGTTGCGCTTGGCCACGAACGTGGAGAACGTGAGCGTCAGGCGGACGATGCTGGCCAGCTCGGTCGCGAACTCGATGAGCTCGGTGACGTCGTCGTCGGTCTCACCGGTCGCGCCGATCATCTGGTAGACCTTGAGCCCGCGGAAGCTGCCCTGCGCCGCCACCATGCGTGCGGCGGTCCGCAGATCTTCGGCTTCGATGTTGCGGTGCAAGGCGGTCCGCATGCGCTCGCTGATGCCGTCGGAGGCCACGGTGATCTGCCGGTAGCCGCCCTGGGCGAGCCGGTCGAGCAGCCGCGGGGTCAGCCGGTCGGCGCGCAGGCTCGAGATTCCGATCTCGCGGCCCCCATCGACCACGCGCGCCACGATGTCCTCGAGCCGCGGATGATCGGTGACGGCGGCGCCCACCAGCCCCACGCGCTTGGCGTGCTCGGGCACCAGCGAGAGCGAGTCTTCCATGTCGAGCAGGCGCATGCCCCCGGTCGTGGCCCCGCGCATCACACAGAACGTGCAGCGCCGCGAGCACCCGCGCTCGGGCTCCACGAGGAACATCTCGGCCAGCTCGGTATTGGGCGTGGTGATGGCGGAGTAGGCGGGCAGCCGCTCCTTCGCGACGCGAGCGAGACCCGGGATCGCCTCGAACGACCCCGGCGTCACTTCGCCCTTGATCGTGTGGGGCAGGGCGGCGGCGGCTTCGATGCGAGCCTCGCGGCTCCCCGTGCTCGTCAGGCGCTCCAGTGCCTGCGGCAGCAGCTCCTCGCCCTCGCCGATGATCAGCAGGTCGACGAAGGGAAGCAGGGCCGAGGGGTTGCTCGTGGTGAGCGGGCCGCCGGCCACGATCACGGGGTCCCGGCCGCAGCGCTCGGCGGCCAGCACGGGGATCCCCGCGCCATCGAGCAGACGGATCACGCCGGCGACCTCGAGCTCGTAGGCCACCGATAGACCGAGCACGGGATAGTCGGAGATCGGCCGCAGCGCCTCGTAGCTGAGCACCGGAATCCGCGGCTGCGGCCAGGGCAGGGCGGCGGGCTCCCACGGATCGGGGAGGAAGGCTCGGTGGGCTCCGGGTCCGTCTACGTTGAGCTGCCGATAGAGGGTCTGAAAACCCAGGCTCGACATCCCGACGCGATACGGGCTCGGGTACACCATGCAGATCGGGGCGCCGCGGTCGAGACCGAGCGTACCCTTCTCACCCGCGAGCCGACCTTCGATGATGGCTCGGCTCTCGGCCGACGAAACCCGTGCACCCACGGCTAGAAGCGTACGCTCGCTGCCACACCGCCGCCGCCGCCAGGCATCAGGGTGGGGCCGAGGCCGGTCAGCCGGGGGGCGGGGGCGCTGGCGTTCTTGTCGCCGCCCTTCTTTCCGCCCTTCTTCTTGTTCTTCACGTCGAGGACGATGAGCACCACGCCGACGGTGGTGAGCACGCCGCCGGCGATGAACAGGCCCACGCTGGCCTTGTTGGCCGCGGGCAGCCCGGTGCGATCGAGATTGGCCACCGAATCATCGCTGTAGTCGCCCGCGGGGAACCCGGTGGCGCCTGGCGAGGCGAGCGAGGCCAGCTCGTTGGCGCGCTTGCTGGCGATGCCGAGGCTCACGCCGCCGCCGATGAGCGCGGCGACGCCAACCGCGGTGAGCGCGGCCCCGGCGATCAGCTTGCCGCTCGCCTTCTTGGAGCTCTCCTCTTCACGCTCGCTATCGGCCGCATCCTCGCGCTCGGAGCGACGGCTGTTGAGCTCGGGCGCGTCTTGGTTCTCGTACTCCGCGATGATCGGTTCGTTGGTGACGACGGCGGGCTCGGGCTCGGCGACGGGCTTGTTGGCACACCCCGAGCGCTCGATCTCGAGCAGCTTCTCTTGGGCCTGCTTGCGCGCCGGGTGCTCGGACACGAGGTCGAGAAAGCGCTGGAAGGCGGTCTTGGCCTTCACGCAATCACCGAGCTCGAACGCGGCCAAGCCGATGTTGATGTTGAACACGTGCAAGCTCGGCGCGTACACGTTGTACGCCTCTTCGAACTTGGCCAGCGCGGTGGCCGAGTCGCCGGCCTTGAACGCGGTGTCGCCTTCTCCGTAGAGCTGCTTGGCCTGCTTCATCTTGTCCGCATCGGACATGGACGAAGGGTCCTGGGCGGCGGCGACCATGGGGATCGTCGCCATGGCCAGCGAGAGCGAGAGCGCAAGGGAGAGGGGACCGTGATGCATCTTCATTGATGAGCCTGAAGTAAACGGGGAGGATCGCGGGTCGCCGGCGCGCACCTGCAGCACCTCCACGGTCGGGAACCGATGGTGTTCCCGACCGCGATGGCAGCGGGCTCAGCCGAACGGATCGAACGTGGCGGCTTTCTTCTTCTTCTTGGGCGCCGCTTTCTTCTTCTTCTTCGGAGGTTCCTCCTGGGGCGGCGGCGTGGCCGTGCTCCCTGGGGTCCCTGCGGCTTCGCCCGGCTGACCCGGAACCGGTTGACCCGGCACTGCCGCTGGATCTCCGGGCTGGCCCGGAACGGCGCCCGGCTGACCCGGAACCACCTCACCCGGCTGGCCCGGCACTGCACCGGGTTGACCCGGTACCGCACCCGGCTGACCCGGTCCGGCCACGGTCGGGACATCGCCCGGCGCGGGCGGTGGGGTCTCGGCCTTGGTCTCGGCTTTGGTGTCGGCCTTGGTCTCGACTTCGGCCGCCGGGGTCTTGTCCTCGGCTGGCTTCTCGGGCTCGCGCAGGAGCAGCATCGCTGCAACGACGCCACCGAGGACCACGATGCCACCACCGATGCCGAGCGCGAGCCCGGCCGAGGAGGAGCTCTTGGCGGGGGGAGGGTAATAGGCAGCTTGGCCAGCCATGGCCGCCGCAGCTGCTGGATCGTGCGGGGCCATGGGCGCCGCAGCCATGACGGTGCCACCGGGAATCGGAGCGGGCCGAATCGGCTCCTCCGGCTCCTCGGGCATCGTCGGCGTCATCGCCAGCTCGTCGACGAGCTGCCCTAGCAAATCGTCGAAGGCGTCGGCGTTCTGTCCCTGTCGGGGATTGCTCACGGCCTTGGGTCCTTTCCTCCGGGCGTTAGCGCGACCGGAGTGTATCCTTTCGATCTTTGATTGGACAAGAGAAGAGGGCTTTCGAGGTCAGCCGGTAGAGGGCACCGCGCGTGTTGTCGGTGGTGTGCCCTGATCTGCACCCTGATTGGGGTCCTGATGGGGGCCAGCAGTGGCGAGACAGCGAACGAGGGCGTTGACACGTTGGTGGAGCTGCACGAGGCGGTGACCGCGGCGGGTGTCGGGTACGATCGACGCCCGGTGGGTTCGGGTGACCGTACTCGTTGGGCCCGCGGTCGCGCTGCCCAACGAAAGGTCGTCCCGGTCATCCATGGTAGCACGCATGGGTACGTCAGAGGTTCCCGATGCGCTGGGGCGCTCGAACAGCCGATAGCGCCGCTCATCCATGTAGATACCCCGGCTCACCTCGAGCTGTAACGCGTGCAGGCCGTCACGGGGTCTGCCGAAGCAGCGCACCAGCTCGCCGCCGCGGTAGGGCTCGTTCGATGTCACTCGCAGCGCGCTGGGATCCTCGCCCTCGCGTAGCGCGACCAGTGCGGCGTGCTCGATCCACGCGTCACACGAGCGTCCGGCAAGGGTTCCCAGGACGAGATCGGGGCCGACCGAGCTCGGCATGCTGTGGGCATCGAGCAAGATCGCGTAGCCAAAGCGCTGCCGTCGCCGCTCGAGCAGGACCTCGAGCGCGCGATAGTAGGGCGCGTGGAAGCGCTCGATGCGAGAGCGGAACTGGTCGTAGGGCAGGGGATCCGACAGCAGCCGCACGTTGCCGATCGAGCTCGTCCACAGCACGCCGCGCCCGGGGCGGCCGGCATCGAGGTCGGCCTCGGGTTCTTCGCTGACGGGAGCGACGCCGGGGTTGCGACGCGGCCGCGGCGCGGGATGATCGGGCACGATCGTGCGCGAGACGTCGTCCGGTGCGCGGTTCAGATCGGCGACCAGCCGGCTGTAGATCGCCGCCACCGAGGCCGCACCCCAGTGTACGGCCGAGTCGTAGAGCGTGTGGACGTCGTAGTCGGCGTTGCGGGGAAAGTCGACCTGCGGCTTGGGGCGGAGATCGTGCGGCCACGCCAGCCCCACGTGCGGGAAGCTGATCACGAGCGGCGACCATCGATGCGCCGGGGTGAAGCGCACGGGCATGCGAGCGCTCGGCGGGAGGCCGAGGTCGTCGGGGGTCAACTGCTCGTAGGCGGCATCGGACATCGAGGGGGAGGCGAGCGGGAGGATATCAGCCGGTCATGCATCGGGCCGAAAAAGCCCCTGCGAGCCCTGATGCGACGAGTGGGGTGCTGTCGCCCGCGGGCCCACGAACCCGCACCGAAACGCGAGCGCTCGAGAAAATTCTCGGAAAGCCGCCCGGAGGTCGGGGTCTGAGGTCTCGGACATGGCGGGCTCTCGCTCTCCCGCGCGCCCCCGGTCGACCGTCGACCGGGTGGGGTGAGCGCTGGCTCCGGATCCTCCCTCGACTCGCCATTTGGGCGATCACAACGCCGCAGCCTTCGATGGCTGCGGCGTTGACCTTTTGGCGAGTGGCACCGAAAAGGAGAAGCCCACCGACCTTCTGGTCGGTGGGCTTCTTTTCGAGGAGTGACCCCACCGGGAATCGAACCCGGGTTTCTGGGATGAGAACCCAGCGTCCTGACCGCTAGACTATGGGGCCGCGAGTGGGTTCGGGGACAAGGATTCGAACCTTGATAAGCAGAATCAGAATCTGCTGTCCTACCATTGAACGATCCCCGACCAGGCGTGTCGTTCACTCTTCGGGTGCGGGAAGATGCGAAAAGCTCGGGGCCCTGTCAAGCGCTGTTTAGTGTGATTTCTCCGAGGGGGCGAAGACGGATCGGTGGGCCGCCGAGCGTGGCGAAACCCGTGGCCCAAAGGGCGTGAGAGGGTGCTTGGGCTGGGGTAGGCTGCCGGGCATGACGTCTCGCGTCGATACCGCAGCAGGCTCCGGTCGCGCCCTTGGTCGGGTGCGCTGGGTATTCGCGACGCTCGCCCTGGTCGTCGCGTGTCGCGGCGCGGGGACGGTCGACAAGGATCCGGTCCCGAGCGATCTCGTGGCGAGCGATCCGGTCGCGGGCGAAGGATCCAAGGCCGCAGGTCCGCGGCGGATGCCCGCGGGGGAAGCACGGCCGCCCGAGCTGGCCCTCGGCACCCGCGGCGCGGTGACCAGCGCGGAGCTCAACGCCAGCGCGGTGGGCCTCGAGATCCTTCGCGAGGGCGGCAACGCGGTGGATGCTGCGGTCGCCGTGGGCTTTGCCCTGGCGGTCACCCACCCCTCGGCGGGCAATCTCGGCGGCGGCGGCTTCATGGTCGTGCGCCTCGCCGACGGCACGGTGGCCGCGATCGACTATCGCGAAGCGGCGCCGAGCGGTGCCTCGCGCGACATGTACCTCGACAAGAAGGGCAACCCGACCAACGAGCGGCTGCTGGGGCCCAAGGCCGCGGGCATCCCCGGCTCGGTGGCGGGGCTGGGCCTGGCCCACGCGCGCTTTGGGGTGCTGCCGTGGAAGGACGTGGTGGCCCCCGCGGTGGCGCTCGCCCGCGACGGCCACGTGCTCGACTCGTGGCACGCCGCCGATCTCGCCTACGGCGTCGAGAGCATGACCAAGGCCGGCTACACCGCCTCGGCCGCGTACTACGGCAAAGCGGACGGCAGCCCCTATGCCGAGGGCGATACCTGGGCCCAGCCCGAGCTCGCGGCCACGCTCGAGACCATCGCCAACGCGGGCCCGCGGGCGTTCTACGAGGGCGCGCTCGCCGAGGCGCTGGCCAAGGGGGTCGCCGACGCGGGCGGGATCTGGAAGGCCGCCGACCTCGAGGCCTACGAGGCCAAGCCGCGCGAGCCGATCGTGTTCCCCTATCGCGGCCACGAGATCATCACGATGCCGCCGCCCTCGGCCGGAGGGGTGGTGCTGCGCCAGATCCTCGCCGCCAGCGAGCAGCTGCAGCTCGACCAGCAGCCGTGGCGGAGCACCCAGGAGGTCCACATGTTCGTGGAGATCATGCGGCGCACCTATGCGGATCGAAACCTCTTGATGGGCGACCCCGACTTCGTGAAGCTGCCGCTGGCCAAGATGCTCGACACCGCCTACGTGGCGGAGCGCATGGGGGACATCGATCCCGATCATGCGACGCCCTCGGACCAGGTCGGGGCCGGGCTGCCGCTGCGGCAGGAGAGCGAGCAGACCACCCACTTCTCGGTGGTCGATGGCCAGGGCAACGCGGTCGCCAACACCACCACGCTCAACCTGGGGTTCGGGGCCAAGTTCGTGGTGCCGGGGGTTGGCGTGCTGCTCAACAACGAGATGGACGATTTCTCGGTGAAGCCCGGCACGGCCAACATCTTTGGGCTCGTGCAGGGCGAGCCCAACAAGATCGAGCCGGGCAAGCGGATGCTCAGCTCGATGACGCCCACGATCGTGGTGCGCGAGGGCCAGCTGCGGGCGGTGGTCGGGACGCCGGGCGGGCCCACCATCACGACGACCGTGGCCACGGTGATCCGCGGGCTCGTCGAGCATGGGCTGCCGATCGACGAGGCGATCGGCTCGGCACGCGTGCACCACCAGTGGAAGCCCGACCAGATCTGGCTCGAGGACCGCCTCGATCCCACCGTCGTCGAGGGGCTGAAGGGGATGGGGCACGAGATCCGGCAGCGCGGGTCGATGGGTCATGCCAACTGCATCGAGGTGGACCCGGCCTCGCAGGGATTTCGCGCCGTGGCCGACGTGAGCCGCGACGGCGGGGCTGCGCTCGCGTACTGATTTGCGGCACCCGCGCAAGCCAGGAAGCGCAACGATTACCGCGACTCCCGGCTTTGGTAGCGATGCGCACCCGCGCAGTAGCTCGAACCGAAGGGATGTTCGTTAGGCCACGGCGGCGATGGACAGGATCGGCGAATACCTAGTTTCCCGCCTCATTGGCGAGGGCGGCATGGGCAAGGTCTACGAGGCCGAGGAGCGGCTCTCGAAGCGCCGGGTCGCGCTCAAGGTGCTGCGCCCGGAGCTCGCGCGCTCCGAGGACGGTCGGCGCCTGTTCCTCAACGAGATGACGATCCTCGCGCACCTCGACCACCCCAACGTGGTGCGCTGCCTGGCCTGCCAGGAGATCGATGGCGAGCTGGTGATGGCGCTCGAGTTCCTCGAGGGCCCGACGCTGCGGCAGGTGCTGGCCGATCGCGGGCGACTGTCGTGGACCGAGGCGGCCGCGCTCGTCGTGCAGATCGCGGCCGGGCTGGGGGCGGCCCACCGCCAGACCCCGCCGATCGTGCACCGCGACCTCAAGCCCGAGAACGTGATCGTGCTCGGCGATGGCCGGCTGAAGGTGATGGACTTCGGCATCGCCAAGGTGCTCGAGGCCATGCGTCACGGCACCACGCACTCGGTGGGCACGCTGCAGTACATGAGTCCCGAGCAGATCGACGCCGGCGACGTGGGGCCGCGCGCGGATCTCTACGCGCTCGGCTTGGTGTTCTACGAGCTGCTCGCCGGTCAGCCGCCGTTCACCTCGGCCTCGCCGCGCGAGCTGCTCAATCTGCACTGCACCGAGCCGGCGCCGCCGCTGCCCGATGAAGTGCGTCGCGGGCTGCCCAAGGGCGTGGAGCGGCTGGTGTTCCAGCTGCTGGAGAAGCGGGCGGAGGATCGTCCGGACTCGGCCGATGCGGTCGTCGAGGCGCTCGAGCCGTTCGCCGCCGCCGAGCTCGATCTCGGCCCCGCGCGGGCGAGCAAGACGGTGCCCGCCGCGGTGGGTCGCGTGATCACCCAGCCCTCGCCCGGCGATACCGAGGTGCCCAAGGTGGCGCCCGTGGCCCAGCCGCCGCTGCGCGCCGACACCATCGCGCTCATCGAGCGCGCCAGCGGCCCGCGCCAGATCCCCGGGGCGCTCGCGGTGGTGATCATCGTCGTGCTCTCGGTGGTCGCCGGGGTGGTGACATGGTTGGCTCGTTCCGGCAGCGCTTCGGGGGCTGAGGTGCAGTCCTCCGCGGTGACGGCCGCAGCGCGGCCAGGGCGGTGAGCGAGCCGCTGCCGGAGCGCGCGCCGCCGGAGACCGGCGTGCGCCATGAGCAGGTCGTCGGTCGCGCCCGCCGGGCGGTGCTCGAGGACGACGCGGAGCTGTGGCGCGTGTCCGACGTGGACGACCCCGCGATCGCCCGCCTGCGCGCGTGGGGACCGGCGGGGATCGGTGGCTTCGAGGCCGTGGGCCGCGACGATCGAGGCGCGTGGATGTGGCGCCCGTCGGCGCCGCTGCGGCTCGATGGGTGGCTGCGCGCGGGGCCGCACCCGTGGTCGCGCGTGCGACCGTTGATCGTGGCGCTGGTCGAGCGACTGGCGTGGTGCGAGGCGCACAGCCTGTTTCCCGGGGCGCTCGTGCCCGGCGAGGTCGTGGTCGACGAGGCGACGGGCGCGGTGGTGCTGCGGGCGGAGTCGCTGGTACGCGGGCTGCTGGGCGAGGTCGAGCTCGAGGCCACCGGGAGCCCGGGGCTGTCGCGCTGGGTGCCTCCCCAGCAGGCGCAGGGGCAGCCCTGGGACGCGGCGGCCAACCGCTACGTGGTCGGGCTCGTACTCTATCGCGCGCTGGCGGGGCACCACCCGTTCTCGGGCCAGGGGCTGCGCCGCGGGCTCGAGGAGCAAGCGCGGCAGGGCGCGCCGCCGCTGCCCGACGAGGTGGCCGCGACCCTGCCCCCGGGGGTGCAGTCGCTGTGCTTGCAGCTGCTCGAGCCGGATCCCGGGCGTCGGCCCGTGTCGGCGGCGGTGGTGCGAGAGCGTCTGGCGGGGCTGGTCGAGGGCGCGGCGGTGGTGCGGACGCGGACGATCGCGCCCGCCCGCGTCGAGCCTGCGCCCGTGCCCACGACGAGCGCTCCGCTCCTCGCCCGCAGCCCGTCCTCGTGGTGGGGTCGGCTCGCGCTCGCGCTGCCCCTGGCCGCGGGCGTGGCCCTCGCGATGGCGCTGGGCGGGGTGGTGCAGGCGCCCAACCCGGTCGTCTCGCCGCGGGTTGGCGCGGCCGCGCCGCTCACCCTCGATCAAACCACGGCGGAGGCGTGTGCGAGCTGCCATCCGCGTCAGGCCGCCCAGTGGACGCAATCGGTCATGGCTCATGCCGCCAAGAGCCCGCTGTTCCAGGGGCTCGAGATCCTCATCGAGGAGCAAGCGGGCAAGGACTTCGCGTGCCCGCAGGGGGCCGGGATCTTGCGCAAGGCCGACCCGCGTACCGCGTGTCGCGATCGCGACAGCGGCCTGGCCGTCACCGGATCGGGGGGCGAGCACTGGTGCGTGAACTGCCACACCGCGGGCGAGAACCTGCGAGCGGGCATGCCGGCCTGGGACGGCCTCGCGCGACGCTCGGGGAGCCGCCAGCCGCTCCGCGACCTCATGCCCGCGGCCACGATGGAGGGCATCAGCTGCGCGGTGTGCCACACCGCGCACGGGCCCGTGCGCCCGGGCAGCACCGGGGTCGGCCGCTACGAGGGCAATCCCGACTGGGTGTCGTTCGTGACCGGGCAGCGCTTCGCGTCGCGGCCCGAGGATCGTCGCGGTGAATTCGGCATCGCCAACAGCGGCTACGATCTCGATCCCGCGGTGTTGCTCGCCGAGCGCGGACGCAGCGGGGTGGAGGTGCCCGGCGGCGCGCACCTGCGGCCCGAGCCCGCGACGGGCGAGTACCTGCGCAGCAGCGAATTCTGCGGAGCTTGCCACGACGTGCGCTTGTTCGGCACCGATGTGATCGGCGTGCGCGACCGCGGCGAGCACTTCAAGCGCCTGCGCAATGCCTACACCGAGTGGTCGCAGTGGGCCGATGACGAGCGCCGTGCCGGCCGCAGCCCGGCGAGCTGCCAAGATTGTCACATGAGCGAGTACCCCGGCGTGTGCGTCGAGGACGAGGCGGACGGTGGCCTGGCGCAGGCGTTCGTCGACGCCTCGGCCACGGCGCTGCGCCGCGCCTGCCCGCCGGGCACCCACTTCGAATCGCGTGCGCCCGGGGCCTATCCGCTGGATCGGCCCGCGATCGGCTCGGCGGCGCCGCGGGCCGTGACCACGCACTGGTTCACCGGGGTCGACGTGCCGCTGTCGCCCGAGCTGGGCTCGGCGCTGATCGAGGATCCCACGCTCG
The DNA here is from genome assembly GCA_041600735.1 of Nannocystaceae bacterium. Lineage (GTDB taxonomy): Bacteria > Myxococcota_A > Polyangia > Nannocystales > Nannocystaceae > Paraliomyxa. Next base: position 21,555 of record JBFIJN010000025.1, on the reverse strand, counting down.
ACGAGTCGGGGCTGCCGCGGGGGATCGGGCCGCGGCGCGACTTGTTGCTGGGTCGAACGTTCCGCTTCGAAGTCGTGGGACCGGGGCGACGCGGCGGCCGGCTCGAGATCCCGATCGAGCTCGAGAACGTGGGCGCGGGTCATCGCGTGCCGGCTGGGTTCTCGCAGGAGCGCGAATTCTGGGTGCACCTGCGGGTGACCGATCGCGACGGCCGGCTCGTGTACGAGGTGGGTCGAGTCGAGCGGGGCGACGAGGATCTGCACGACAAGGAATTCGTGCGGGTCAACGTGGACGATCGCTTCGTGGACGAAGAAGGCCGCCCGCAGGGGGTGTTCGGAGCCGACGTCATCGATGGTCGCGACGTGCCCGAGTGGAGCCCGAACCCGCTCGCGGGCGGGACCCGCTTTCGCGGTCGCGGGCTCATGAACCTCCAGAACGGCTTCCTGCGCTGCGTGCGATGCATCGGAGAGATCGACGCGTTCGGCCGCTGCCAGCCCGGGCCCGGCCAGGGCCGCGCTCGCGCCGATCGCTTCGCCGACGGGGCCTACGATCTCGACACCGGCGAGTGCACGAGCAACCTCGTGGGCCCCGAGGCGCTGTTCGAGACCTACTTCCCGGTCGGGGCGCTCGACGCCTCGCGCGGCGTGACCAAGGGGCCCGATGCGATCATCGACTCGCGCTCCGCTCCGCCCGGGGTGACGCTGCGCTACACCTACGAGCTGCCGGCGAGCGGCGCGGGGCCGTTCGTGGTGGAGGCGCGGCTCATGTTCCGCGCGTTTCCGCCGTTCCTGGTGCGGGCGTTCGCCGACTACGAGGCCCAGCAGGCGTCACGCGGCCTGCGTCCCAGCGGGCCGCTGGTTACCCATGACATGCTGGGTAGGCTCGAGCTCGTCGAGCTGCACCGCGTGCGCGTCGAGATCCCATGACCGATCCCTGGGCGCTGTTGTGGAGCACGCCAGTGCTGCGCGGGCTGGACGAGGCCGCGCGGCGCACGGTGGCCGCCGCGGCGCGCGTGCGGACGCTGACCGCGGGGCAGCTCGTGTTCGGCGAGCACGATCCGGCGGATGCGTTCTACGTGGTGATCGAAGGCGCGGTCGAGCTGCGAGCGCAGCGGCGCGGCGATGAGCAGCGCTCGGTGCTGCGCACGGCCGCGCCGGGCGACACGTTTGGCGAGGAGGCGCTGGGCGACGGCGGGGGGCGACGCGGCCAGGCGGTGGCGCGGGAGCCCACGCGGGTGGCCGAGCTGCCCGCGGCGCTGGTGCTGCGCGGGGCCGGCCGCAGCGGCGGGGCGCCGCTCGCCGAGCGCGAGCTGCGACGGCTGCGGCGTCAGGCCACCGCCGATCTGCTGCGCACGATGGCGGCCACGCGGGCGCTCGACGAGGCCGAGCTCGATCGCGTGCTCGATGCGGTGCAATCGCGGGCGGTCGCGCGCGGCACCGCGATCTATGCCAGCGGTGACCCGCCCGACGGCCTGTGGCTGGTCGTCGATGGGCTCGTGCAGCTCCAGACCGAGGACGACGATCGGATCCACGTGCGCGCCTATCTCACGCGCGGCGATGGCTTTGGCGATGACGAGGCGCTGGCCGGCGAGGCGCGCGGGTGCACGGCGGTCGCGATGGGCGAGACGCGGCTCTTGCTGCTCCCGGCCGCGCTGCTGCGCTCGCTGGTCGATCGCAACCCCGGGTTGCTCGATCGGATCCGGCGCATCGCCGCCGATCGCCAGGCGGTGCAATCGCAGGCGGTCGGGGCCGCGGCGGCCCGCTCCACGCAGCACGTGTTCAAGGACCTCTATCGCATGCAGATGGCGCGCTCGTTGCTGGTCATCGACCAGGACACGTGCGTTCGCTGTGGGCACTGCGCGTGGACCTGCGAGGCGCTCTACGGCACCTCGCGGCTGGTGCGACGCGGCGACAAGATCCTCACCGCGCTCTCGACCCCCGCGCGCGGCGGGGCGGCCAGCGGCTCGCTGCGCAGCCTCATGCTCCCGAACTCGTGCCAGCACTGCAAGAACCCGGTGTGCATGATCGATTGCCCGACGGGGGCGATCGGGCGCGATCCCGAGGGCGAGGTGTTCATCCGCGACTCGCTGTGCACGGGGTGCGGCAACTGTGCGAAGGCGTGCCCGTGGGAGAACATTCGCATGGCGCCGCGCCCCGGCGGCGCGCGGGCGGGGCGGGCCGATGATCCGATGACGAGCCTCTCCGCCGAGCTCGCGACCAAGTGCGATCTCTGCCGCGGCTACGAGGCGCCCGGGTGCGTGCAGGCGTGCCCTACCGGATCGATCGTGCGCCTCGATCCCGCCCGCGACGTGGCCGAGGTGGCCGCGGTGCTGGGACCGGCGAGCGAGGGGCCGGGGGCGCGCAAGACGAGTCGCGGCTGGCTGCACGGCGCGCTGCGAGGCCTCGGCGTGGCCGCGGGGCTCGGGCTCGGGATCACGGCGCTGCGCCTGCAGCAGGTCGGCGCGTGGAAGCCCGGAGTCGGGCCGGGCCTCGACGCAGGAGTGGTCGCGGCGGTGGGCGTGCTCGCGCTGGTCTCGTACGCCGCGCCCAAGCGGATCGTGGGCCTGTGGATGCGACGGCGACGCCCGCGGAGCGCCGCGCGACGCCTGGCCGAGGCGGCCGAGGGCCGCGGCGCGGGCTCGCGGGAGACCTCGCCGCGCTCTCAGGTCCGCGGCTGGCTCAGCCTCCACCTCGTGCTCGGCATGATCACGATGGCGGCGGTGCTCGGACACGCGGGCCTGCGCCTGCCGAGCAACCCCGCGGGAAGCCTCGCGCTCGCGTTCTGGACCGTGTCGGCCTTGGGCGTGCTCGGGGCGCTCGGCTATCGCCTGATCCCGCGCCGCCTGGCGCGGCTGGAGCGTCGCGGCGACCTGCCCGAGGATCTGGTCGCCGAGCGCAAGGCGCTGCTCGATCGGCTGTTCATGCAGGCCAGTGGTCGCGACGAGCTGGTCAAGGCGATCGCCTCGCGGGTGCTCGTGCCCTATGCCCGCGCCGTGCTCGGCCCGCTCGCGCTGCTGGCCTCGGGGCGGCGCCTCGCCGACGAGGAGGCGCGGCTTCATGCGATGATCGACGCGATGCGCGAGGGGAGGGGGCAGGGGCGTCTGGCCGGGCTCGATGCGCTGGTGCGCACCGCGGTGGAGCTGCGCGCGCTGCCGCTGCGGCGGGGGCTGACCGCGCTGCTGCGCGGGTGGCTGCCGCTGCACATCGTGGTCTCGGCCGTGGTCGTGGCCTTGCTCGGGCTCCACGTGGTCGTGATGCTCGGAGGACCGTGAACGACCCCTCGCACGATCCGCCGGGCGACGATCGACGCGACGGAATGTTCTCCGCGCGCGCGGGCCAGCCGGTCGGGCGCCGCCGCATCGCGCCGCGGGCCGAGGAGACCAGCGACGTGCGTCGCTTTCGCGGAGTGCTGTGGGCGGCCGTGGCCGCGGGCCTCGCCGTGCTCGTGGCGATGGTGGTCACCATCGATCCGGCGACCGAGCGCACGCCGGGGCCGCTGTCCAAGTCGCACCAGGCCGCGGCCACGTGCGCGAGCTGCCACGTCGACGATCAGCCCCCGGCGGCGCGCTGCGGTAGCTGCCACGAGCCGCATCCCTCGACGCGGCCCGGGCATCGGCGGTTGGCCGGGGCCGGAGCGCTCGTGTGCACCAGCTGTCACCCGGCGCACGCCGGTCACGGCGGGGTCGCGTTCACGCCGAGCGGCACGGTGTGGCGCTTTGGCCCCGGAGCGCAAGAAGAGGTCGAGGGGCTGCGCGTGGTGCCCAAGCCCGCGGCCGAGAAGCGCGTGCCGATCGTCGCGGTCGAGCGATGCGGGCGCTGTCACGATCCCCAGGCGAAGGACGATCCGATCGCCGCGTGCCTGCTCGGTGACCAGCGCGAGCTCGGGGGCGCGCGACCGACGGTGTGCTTCGATGAGCACCGGGCGTTCGGCGGGGTGGCGTTCTCGCGGGGCGAGGGCGTGTACGCGCGCTCGCGGCTGTGGGCGGCCGCGCGCGAGGTGGCCGGAGTGGCGCCCGTGGCCCCGCACGCGCCCGCCAAGCCGCAGTCGGCGGGGTGGTGGCTCGGCGTCGCCGCGCTCGCGGCCGTGGCCGCGTGGGGGCTCGCACGAGGCGTGGCGTGGCTGCTGCGACGACGGCAACGCTCGCTCGCGCCGAGGCCCGCCGCCGCGCAGCCGCCCAAGATCCGACGACTCCCGCAGATCGACACGACCACCTGCATCGGCTGTCACGCGTGCGTGGATGCCTGCCCCTACGACGTGCTCGAGGTGCGCAGCTTCGTGGCGGTGGTCGTGCGCCCCGATGATTGCTGCGGGCTCACCCTGTGCGAGCAGCGCTGTCCGAATGGCTCGCTGGTGATCACCGACGGCGAGCCGATCGAGGATCGTCCGCGGGTGGATGCCGCGCTGCAATCCCTCGATACGCCCGGGCTCTACGTGGCCGGTGACCTCACCGGCTTGCCGCTGATCCGCAATGCCATCAACCAGGGCGCGCTCGCGGCGAGAGCCGCCGCGGCGAGCTTGCGCGCCGAGGGGGCGGCAGCCGTCGGCACCGACGCCGCACCGCTCGTCGACCTCGTCGTCGTGGGCTCGGGCCCGGCGGGCCTGTCCGCCTCGCTCGCCGCGGCCGAGGCCGGGCTGCGCACGGTCACGCTCGAGCAGGGGAGCGTGGCGGAGAGCATTCGCTCGTTCCCGCGGGGCAAGCTCGTGTTCGATCAGCCGCTCGGGCTGCCGCTCGAGGGGGACCTGTGGCTGCGCGAGGCCACCAAGGAGGAGCTGCTCGGGCAGTGGCGGCGCATCATTCGGGCGCGCCGGCTGCCGATCGAGGAGGGCGCGCGGGTGACCGCGGTGCGGGCCGCGGGCGGGCCCACGCCGCGCTTCGAGGTGCGGGCCGAGACGCCGAGCGGCTCCCGACGATGGATCGCGCGCCGAGTGATCCTCGCGCTCGGCCGCCGCGGTACCCCGCGCAAGCTGGAGCTCGCGATCCCCGAGGCGGTGAGCGACCGCGTGCACTACAGCCTGGCCGACGCGCGCAGCTTCGCCGGCCGCAAGGTGCTCGTGGTGGGCCTCGGCGACGTCGCGATGGAGGCTGCGATCGCGCTCGCGCGTCAGCCGGGGACCACGGTCACCGTCTCGTACCGGGGCCGGGAGTTTCGCCGCGGCAAGGGCCGCAACATCGAGCACGTGCAGCGGCTCGCGGCCGCGGGCCGCATCGAGCTGCGCCTGGGGACCGAGGTCGAGCGCATCGACGAGGGCATGATCGTGCTGCGGGCGGCCGAGGGCTTGGTTCAGGTGCCGTGGGACGCGATGCTGGTGATGATCGGATCGCTCGCGCCGTGGGGGTTCTTGGAGGCGGCCGGAGTGGCGCGCGCACGCGTGGGCGCGGGGATCGTGCCAGTGGGCTGAGCGCTCGTGTCAGATCTTCTCCATCCAGAACGTTCCGCTCGTCCCGCCGCTCACGCGCCAGCGGCCCTCGATGCGCTTGCCCGCCTCGTCGAGCCGACCCGTGTACAGCACCGAGTGATCGGTCGCACCCGAGCGGTAGGTCTTCAAGAACACGACCTGCCGCGTGCGATACACATCGCCGACCACGCTGGCCTCGAGCTCCGCATACCCATACATACCGAAGGTATTGGGCTCGGTCGTGGCCCCGGTCACCGTGCCCGCGAACACGCTCAGCGTCGCATCGAAGCGCGTGCTCTCCCCCACGGAATCGCCCGCGTACTCGCCCCGCCACCCGCCCGAGAGCGCGAAGTCGTGGCTCGAGTCCAGCGCCATCGGATCGGGTGCGGCGCGCTCGCAGACCTCGGCCAGGGTGCCGCCGATCCGTCGAGCGAGGGGCACGCGCGCCTCTGGGCAGCGCGGGACCTCGTCGTTGGCGGCGGGCTCCGCCGCCGGGCTCGAGACCGCGCTCGACGGCGCCGCCTCGCCTGCGCTCTTGCCGCATCCGGCCCAGAGCACGGCGAGTACCACCCAGTTCTGCCCGCGAGCCATCGCCGCAGCATACCCACGCCGGGCCTGCGCGCTACCATCACCCTGCGCTCACCCGCTCTAGATCCGCGAGAGGCCCCGTGCGTACTGCCCCCAACCCCGCCCTCCGACCCCGGACCCGGACGCATTCCCTCGGACGCACACCATGAAGATCGGCACCGTCGCCCTGCTCTCGACCCTCGGCATGGCCCTCTCCAGCGTGAGCGTCTGGGCCCTCACCCCCCCGGCTCGCAAGGCGCCCACCGAGCCCGCGCTCGCCTCGGTCGCCGCTCCCAACAGTCCCGGCCGGAGCACCCCCAAGATCAACCGCTTCGCGGGCCTGCTCGATCCTTCGGCCGCCTCGGGGGCCACGTTCACCTCGGGCTCCACGCTGATGCTCGAGGGGCGCCTGGGTCACCCCACCCTCGACGCCACCCGCGACAACGAGACCTTCCTGATGCTCAACGTGGTCGCCGCTGCCGAGGAGCTCGCCAACACCTCCGTTCCGGTCAACCTCTCGATCGTCATCGATCGCTCGCGCTCGATGGAGGGCCGCCGCCTCGAGAACGCGCTCGCGGCCGCGCGCGGGATGATCCGCCGGCTTCGCGACGGCGACACGGTCAGCGTGGTCACCTACAACACCGAGACCGACGTGGTGATCCCCGCCACGGTGCTCGACGGCCGCTCGCGCGAGGATCTGCTGTTCTCGCTGCGCAGCGTCGAGGCCCAGGGCCACACGTGCATCTCCTGCGGCATCGAGGTGGGGCTGACCACGATGGGCACGCGCCCGGGGGTCTCGCGCATGCTGCTGCTGAGCGACGGCGAGGCCAACGCGGGGATCCGCGACGTGCCGGGCTTCCATCGCCTGGCCGAGCAGGCCCGCTCACGCGACGTGGCGATCAGCTCCATCGGCGTCGACGTCGACTACAACGAGCGGGTGATGTTCGCGGTCGCGCAGAGCTCCAACGGCCGCCACTACTTCGTCGAGGACGAGGCTGGGCTGCCCCGCATCTTCGAAGAGGAGCTCGACAGCCTGGTGCGCACGATCGCCAACCGGGCCGAGGTCGAGGTCGATCTGGCGCCCGGCGTGCAGCTGCTCGAGGTCATGGACCGCAGCTTCACGCGCCAGGGCAACCGCATCTTCGTGCCGTTCGGGGCGTTTGCCCAGGGCGACAACAAGACGCTGCTCGTGCGCCTGCGGGTGCCGCGGGGTGACGTCGGCGAGCGGCAGGTGGCCGACGTGCGCATGCGCTACGACGACCTCACCCTGCGCAGCTCCGGCGACTGCCAGGGCTCGCTCGTCGCCGCGCTCACCGACGATGCGCGCGGGGTCTCGCCGCTCGACGCCCTGGTCGAGTCTCGCCTGGCCCGCAGCGAGACGGCGGCTGCGCTCCAGCGCGCCAACGAGCTGTTCGCCGAGGGCGACGTCGTGGCCGCGCGACGCACCATCGACAGCAGCCGCGGTCGCATCCGCAACCGCGCCAGCGAGGCCAGCGGCAAGGCCAACGACGAGCAGCGGCCCGCGCTCGACAGGGACTTCGAGCGCCAGCTCGCCACGCTCGAGGAAGCCGAGCAGGGGTTCTCGGCCGCCGCCGCCGAGCCGGCTCCCGCCGCGAGCCGCAAGGGCAAGGCTCAGGTGCGCAGCAACGCCGGGGCGCTCGACGAGCTCGGCCTCTAGTAGAGCTCGGCCTCGCGCAGAAACCGGGGCCGCGAGGCAGCCATCGCGGCGTGCGTAGGCGCTGCGCTGGCTGCACGCCCTGCAGCAGCGAATCGTCCATCGAACCTGGTTCGCGCGCTCCATGCGGGTATCATCGGCGACCCAGAATGCAGGTTGCGGTCGGAAAGGACGTGGAGGCAGCGTGTCGCAAGTGCGGCGAGGTTTGGCATGTGATCGTCGCCGTGGAGGACGGCAAGATCATGCGGGTCCAGTGCAAGGAGTGCATGGCCTACCACCGCTATCGCCCGCCAGAGGGCGAGGAGCGGGTCGACGCGGCGGCCAAGCCGAGCAAGGCCAAGAAGGCCACCTCGCGCAAGACGAGCCCGCGCAAGTCCGCCGCGGCGGGGGCGAGCTCTAGCCCCGCAAAGAGCCGCAAGGCCAAGGTCGCGCGCGACGAGCCGCTGGTCGAGCCCGACCTCTCGCGTCCGATCCGCCTCTACAAGATGACCGAGTCCTACGCGCCCGGAGATCGGGTCGAGCACCCCAAGTTCGGCCAAGGCGTGGTCGAGGCGCTCCCCGGCCCCGGCAAGATGACCGTGTTCTTCGAAGACGGTCGCCGCATCCTCGCTCACCATCGCTGAGATGGGATGAGCCGAGCCCGGGCTGAGCCGGGCCGCACGCGCGGCCCCTTGCTCACGGGTGCACGGCGTGCAGATCGAGGTCGTCGAAGAAGGCGTCGCAGTAGACGTTGGCGCCCTTGCGACAGCCGAGGTCCACGCGGACCGTGCGGGTACCGCTCGGGGCCACACGCGTGTCCTCGTGGCTCTGCCAGCTGTTCGCGGTCAACAAGCCGGTGCTCCACGACTCGAGCTCGTTGTCGCCAGCATCGAGGTACACCACGCGAATGCGATAGTTGTCGTCGTTGAGCTGATAGCTGCGCGCGTACCCGAGGAACGAGAAGCGCAGCGTGCCGCTGTCGATCGTGGCGGCCCAGTGGGCGACGTCGATGTCTTGGATGAGCGAGTAGTCCTGGTTGCTCGGCCCGTCGAAGGCGAGCAAGTGACCGGTGCCCGAACGCGGGGTGGGATTCCCTCCCCAGGGGTCGCCGGCGCGCCAGTTGCCGGGGCCCGCGTCGGTCCAGCTCGGCGGGGGGTTGCCCGTGTCCTCGCCGCCCGGGTTCATGAGCAGGTTGGAGCTCTGCCCGATCGCGTCGCCGATGAGCTCGCGCGTGGCGTCGGGGCCCTCGGCGTAGCTCACCGCCAGCGCGCCCGCGTGCAGACCCAGCACGCTCGGGGCGAACACCACCTCGACGGTACAGCTGGTCGCGGGGGCCAGGACCTGGGCGCAGGTGCCCGCCCCAGGAAACCCGCCGGGGAAGGTGAACTGCGGGGAGAGGCTGCCGCCGAGCCCGGTCGCAGTCTCGTAGCCCTCGTTGGTCACCACGAACATGTGCGAGGTCTGGGTGTTGGTCGTGACCGGCCCGTAGTCGAACGTGGGGCCGTCGGAGATCGAGAGCAGCGGTGCATCGCCGCCGCTGGTCGAGGGCTCGCCGCTGGTCGATTCGTCTGCGGGCCCCGCGGTATCGTCGGGGGGTCCGCTGGCCGCGGTCATCCCCGCGTCGGCGTCGGCGTCGTCGGAAACGGCGTTGGTCGTGTCCGTCGCCGTATCGCCGCTCTCCGCGGAGTCAGCACTCCCGAGCGTGTTGGCCGACGTCGATCCAATGCCGGCCGTGTTGGGCTGACACCCAAGGATCAGCCAAGCGAACCCCCATCCCCCTCGTCCCCGCATGAGCCGAGTAAAGTACCACGGGCCGCGTCCGCTAGGCGCGGGCGACTAGCTCTTGCTGCCGCCGCGGCAAGGAGGGGAGCGCGGAATCTCCCCTCCGCGCTCGGTCCATTGTTGCGGCGTGTACGCGTGGATCGACAGCGCGTGCACACCGCCCGCGAGCTCGGCCGCGAGCGCTTGGTTGACCAGGCGATGGCGTCGGATCAGGGGAACCCCGTCGAAGCTGGGCGCGACCACGACCACCTTGAAGTGGCTCTCGGTGGCCGGTCCGCTGTGCATGTGACTCTCGTTGATCACCTCGAGCACGGCGGGCGTGAGCGCCTCGACGAGCTTGTCGTGGATCTGCTGCTGGACGGACATGGCGACTCCTACTCGGCCGCGGGGGCGGGGGCAGGGGCCGCGAGCGTGGCGGCCACGACCTCGGCGATGTCGAGCACCTCGATCTCCTCGTCCTTGTCGAAGTGCTTGATCCCGTCGCTGACCATCGTCTTGCAGAACGGGCAGCCCACGGCGACCGCGTTCACTCCGGCGGCCACGATCTCTTGCGCGCGGTTGATGTTGACGCGCTTGGTCGTCTCTTCCTCCATCCACATGCGCGCCCCGCCGGCGCCGCAGCAGAACCCGTGCTTGCGGTTGCGCTCGAGCTCGACCACGCCGCTGCGGTTGGCGGCCGCGAGCGCGCGCCGGGGCTCCTCGTAGACCCCGTTCCAGCGCCCGAGGTAGCAGCTGTCGTGGTAGGTCAGCTTCTTCTCGAGCGGCGTGCTCACCTTCAGGCGCCCGCTGTCGATGAGGTGGGCGATGAGGCGGCTGTGGTGGATGACCTCGTAGTTGCCGCCGAACTGCGGGTACTCGTTGGCCAGGGTGTGGAAGCAGTGCGGGCACGAGGCGATGATCTTCTTGACCTTGGCCTCCTCGAACATGGCCACATTGGCCGCCGCCAGCATCTGGAATGCCAGCTCGTTGCCGCCGCGACGCAGGGTGTCGCCGGTGCAGGGCTCGTTCTCACCGAGCACGGCGTAGCTCACCTGCGCGGCATCGAGGCAGCGCACGAGCGCGCGCGTGGCCTTCTTGCTGATGTCGCTGTAGCTGCCCGCGCAGCCCACGAACAGCAGGTACTCGGCATCGGGCTTGTCCTCGACGGTGGGCACGCTCAGATCGCTGGCCCACTGCATGCGATCGGACTGCTGCAGGCCCCACGGGTTGCCCGAGCTCTCGATGTTGCCGAACGTGCTGACCAGCTCGCCGGGGGTACGAGCGGTCTCGTCGTTGAGCACGATGTGCGAGCGCATCTGCACGATCTTGAGCGGGTGATCGATGAACACCGGGCACACCTCTTGGCACGCGCCGCAGGTGGTACAGGCCCACAGCGTCTCGTCCTTGATGCGGCCGCCGACGAGCGGGGCCATGGCCTCGAGCTCGCGCTTGATCGCGTCGACCTGGTCGATGAGGGGCTTGCGCGCCGGATCTTGGGCCGCGGCCTCCCAGGCCGCCTCGCGCTTGGCGAGCGCCTCGGCCTCGGGGGTGCCGTCGTCGGGGGGCAGCAACTCGATGCCGGGCGCCGGGATCGCGGTCGAGACCCCGATCTTGCGGCTGAGATCCTTGATGTCGAGGATGCGAAAGCCTCGCTCCTTCATCTCGTCCTTGAGGTCGTGGATGAGGTGCATGGGCGAGAGCGGCTTGTCGGTGGCAAACGCCGGGCAGTACGTGGTGCAGCGCGCACACTCCGTGCAGGAGTAGTTGTCGAGCATGCTCTTCCAGCTGAAGTCCTCGACCTTGCCGACGCCCCAGTTCTCCATCAGCGGCTGCGCCTCGGGATCATCGGCGGCGCCGTCGAACAGCCGCAGCTTGGGCATCACCATGCGCTGGCCTTGGTCGCGCAGCAGGATGTTGGGCCCCGAGCCGAGCACGTGAATGTGCTTGGACCACGGCAGGTAGTTCAAGAAGGTGAGCAGCACGCCAACGTGGCCCCACCAGTGCATCTCGCTGGCCACGTGGGACCAGCCGGCGTCGTAGCTCGGGATCGCCTGGGTTCCGCTCACGGTGAAGATGCCGAGCACGCGCCCGATCGTGGTGGCCACCGGCATCATCGGATCGACGGTGCCGCGCGCGGCCGTGGCCCACGCGTGGTGCCCGAAGTGGGTGAGCACCAGCGTCATGATGCCGCCCAGGATCAACATCGCGTCGAGGTTGGCCGGCACGAACGCGGGCTTGATCCACAGCCGTCGCACGAACGCGTAGGCGATCGCGACGAACACCACCGCGTTCATCACGTCGACGCCGAGGCGGATGAACCCGTAGAGCGTGCCGCGGACGATCATGCCGAGGTTGAACCACTCGCCGACGAGCCCGGAGATCAGCATCTCGGTCGAGGCGATCGTGAGCACCAAGAAGCCCCAGTAGATCGCCAGGTGGTGGTAGCTCGACTTCTCCTCCATGACCTTGCGCTGGCCAAAGAAGAACTTGCCCAAGCTCGCGAGGCGCTGACCCCACGACTCGGCGAGGTTGGCGGGGCGCCCGAGCATGGTGACGCGCGCGAATCGCGCCACATTGTAGGCGAACAAGGCGTTCGCGGCGACGAAGAGGATGGCGAAGACGATCTGCTTGCCCATGGGGATTGTCCAAAGTCCTGGTTCTGACCGACCGGTAGGCAGCGCGGTGATAGCACAGACCGAGGCGTTTCAGGGGTAGCATGTCGAGAGCCGCTCTCACGTGCCCGATCTCCTGCTCATCAGCGACCTCCATCTGGGCTCGCACCTCAAGCCGCGCATGCGGGGTGAGTTCGTGCACCTCGCCTCGCGGATCGAGCAGAGCTTCCCGCGCTTCATCGACCACTACCTGCGCGAGGGCGAGTGGCAGCTCGTGGTCAACGGCGACTTCATCGACTTCTGGAACGTGGAGCTGCCCGACTACGTGGGCGAGGCCGGCGAGCGCCTCGCCGTGCGGCGGCTCCACGCGGTGTTCGATGCCCACCCGCGGGTCGAGGATGCGCTGGCTCGCTTCGTGCGGGCCGGTCACGGCGTGGTGTTCGTCACCGGCAACCACGACGCCGAGCTGCTCTACGCCGGGGTGCGCCAAGCGCTGGTGGAGCGGCTCGAGGGGGCGATGGCCGATGATGATGCCGATGCGGGCATCACCCGCACCGGGATGGTGCGGCTCGATGCGATGCCCCCGGGGCGGATCCGCTTCGTGCGGTGGTTCCTGCGCGAGGAGGGCGGGGCGTGGATCGAGCACGGGCACAAGTTCGATGCCAGCTGCGCCACGCCAGCGGCGCTCTCGCCCACGCGCGGCGGGGCGCTGGTGCAGACGGTCGCCGAGGTCGCCACGCGCAACTTCTCGAACCTGATGCCCGAGATGGAGTACGACTCGCCGGACAATTTCACGGCGCAGGAGTATGCGCGCTGGGCCATGGCCCGCGGCTGGCGGTTCCTCATTCGCGTGATCTTGCTGTACCTGCGCACGCTCGGCCGGATCTTGGCGCTGTGGGCCGCCACGGGGCGGGTCGACGAGCACGGCAAGAAGGCCCACGACGAGCGCATGGTGAGGGTCGCCGCCAACGCCGGGCTCCAGATGAGCGCCCTGACGGCGCTCGAGCAGATGGCCCCGCCGCCGAGCGTGATGACGGTGGGCGGGATCCTCTCGCTCACCGCGCTCGACCACATGCTCTCGTTCCTGCTGCCCACGCCGATCGCCCTGTGGATCGCGGCGATGTTCGGGGTCTCGGGCTGGTGGGGCCTGCTGGGGGGCCTGGCCACCACGGCGCTCAGCATCTTCTGGATCCGCCACGGCCGACGCCCGCGCGACGTGGCGCGGGACATGCTCGAGGTGGCGGCCCGCGTGGGCGCGGTCACCGGGGTGCCGCTCGTGCTGATGGGCCACAGCCACCACGGGCAGCTGGCGCGACAGGGCACCGTGATCTACGCCAACAGCGGCAGCTGGCTCGATGGATCGCACCTGGTGGTGCGCCGCGATCCAACGAGCGGGAAGCTGGTCGAGGTCGAGCTGCGACAGTGGCGCAACGGGGGGATCACCCGCGTGGACGCCATGGAGGTGTGGCACGGGCCCCACGTGGACGCGGTGCCCGACCCCGCCGTCGAGGGAGTCGCTGTCGAGGGGACCCCTACGGCGGCCCCAGTGGGATGACGAGCGCGGCGCTTCGTGCCAAAGTCGCCCGTCCGTGGCAGGCGCTCCCAGGCAGATCTTGGTCATCGAAGACGACCCCTCCGTGCGCTTGCTGCTCGAAAAGGCGCTGCGCGCTCGCGGCTACGACGTCGTCACCTGCGACGATGGCTTGGCCGGGCTCACGATGCTGGAGCGGCTGGTCCCCGACCTCATCATCGTCGACATCATGATGCCGCGCCTCGACGGCATGACCTTCGTGAAGGCGATCAAGGGCAACGCCACCACCAAGCCGATCCCGGTGATCTTCTTGACGGCCAACAACGACGCCAAGACCATGATCGCCGGGATCAACCTCGGGGCGAAGCACTACGTGACCAAGCCGTTCCAGCTCGACGAGCTGCTGGGCAAGGTCGCCAAGGCGCTCCCCTGAGCCCTCCTGATGGCGGAGCGGCGGTAGGGGCTCCCTCGGCCGCGCGGCCGGCGGTATAGTGCGGCGGTGTCGACCGTCAATCGTACCCTCGTTGCGTGGCTTGCCGTCGTGATGCTCCTGCTCGGCGGCTGCAAGAAGTCCGTCGAAGGCGAGCTCCAGGCGTGGAAGTCCAACACCGAGCAAGTCACCGCGTTGATGGCCCAGTACCCGGGCTTCAAGCCGGCGCTCGAGCAACGCGTGACCAAGGCCAACGAGCTCAAGAACGCGGCCGACGGTCTCTCCGGTGACGCGCAGATCGAGAAGCTCAGCGAGGCCAACTCCGCGCTGATGTCCGGCTACGTCCGCGATCTCAAGGCGATCGACGAGTCGATGAAGGATCTCCGCACCAAGCGGGTCGAGGCCGCGTCGCAGGCCGGCGACGAGAGCAGCCGACTCGGGGCCAAGGTGGCCGCCGAGGACGCGAGCAAGGCCCTCGACCGCGCCGAGAAGGCGCTCGCAGCCGGGGCCAACGACGAGGCCAGCGCCACCGCCGTGGTCAAGTCGGTGAAGTCCGACATCGAGACCGCGGCCAAGGCCGTGGAGTCGGTGCTGAAGGCCGACAAGAACAAGAAGGACGAGAAGGCCGCGAGTGTCGAGGCGAGCGACGCGAAGGCGGCGGCGGCGAAGGCCGAGGCCGAGGCCAAGGTCGCGCCGTGGAAGTGCGAGTTCTGTGGCGGGGAGAACCCCCACGACGAGGCCAACTGCAAGTCGTGCGGTGCGCCCAAGTCCGCGGCGAAATGAGGGGCTGTCCGCGTGTGCTCGGTAGCAGTAGCGGCTACCGCTGCGCCGGAGTGAACCACTCCTGCACTCACGCAGGGCGGCTCGGCTCGGCTACCATGGGCTCGTGATGCGCTCGTACGCTCTGCGCTCGGCGGGTGGATTGGGCTGCACGGGGTGGCCCCGGGGGCAGGTGCGCCCGTGATCGTGCCGACTCGCGTGCTCGCGCTGGCGCAGGCGCTGGCGGACGGGGCCTCGCGTGAGCGCGGCGTACGAGAGCTGCTGCTGCAGCAGCTGCGCAGCCGGCCCAACGGGCTGTGGACGCTGCCGCGGCTGGCGATGATCACGGGGCTGCCGCCCGCGCAGATCGAAGCCGAGCTCGCCGCGATGCTGGTGGACCAGTCGCGCGGGCAGCTGGGCAAGCTCGCCGCGGGGCTGGGTCGCGCGGTGCTGCGCCACCACGTGCATGGGTGGTCGTGCGGGCCGCCGGGCGTGTACGAGCACCTGCGGGTCCCGAGCGCCTACGAGATCGAGCGCTGGGTGCACGAGCGCGACTTCGCCTCGCTCGACGCCGCGCTCGCAGCGACGGGTACCGAGCAGCGCCGCGCCACCGCGAGCGCACCGGGGCTGCGCTGGGCCAGCGGCGAGCCGCTCTCGCCCGGCGCGCAGGCCTGGGTGCTCAATCAGCTGCTCGCGGGTGCGTTCGTCACCCAAGCCGGCGAGGGCGACGGCGACAAGCCGGTGCGCGGCGCGGTCGGGCTCGTCGAGCCGGCGCTCGAGGGCGCGGGAGCCATCGCGCTCGCGCGCTGGGTGCTCGACGTCCCGCTGCCGGCCTCGCTGCGCGCCCGCGTGCCGCGAACCCACGCGGTGCTCGACTGGATCGCCGAGCAGGAGGCGCGCGGTGATCTCTCGCGCTCGCGCGCGCTCGCGATGATGGGCGCCGATCGGATCCAGGCGCGGCGCTGGGCGTTTCGCTGGGGCGAGCTCCGCAGCCCGCGGCACCCCGATGCGGTCTCCGACGAGCGCATCGAGGGGCTGTGGCCCACCGAGGACGACGCGAGCGGAACCGTTGCCGAGTGGTCGCAGTGGATCGGTCAGGTGCTGCGACGCGCGATGATCGAGCAGCGCCCGTGGCCGATGGATCTGTTCTGCGAGGCCTACCTCTGGCACCCGGTCGCCGCCGCGGTGGCCACCGGGCTGGTGTATCGCGTGGGCGGGCTGCCGGTGGTGTTCATCGAGGGGCGGGCTCACGGGGTCGACGGCCCGCTGCAGCTCGAGCTCGCCGGGGAGATCCGGGTCGCGCATCCGGCCGCGGGCCGCGACGACTGGCCCACGCCCGCCGTGGCCCCGCCGTTCGATCAGCGCGGGCACGAGGTGCTCGGCGTAGAAGACCTTCCCACCCCGCCGCGCCACCCGCTGGCCCACGGGGAGTGGAAGCGCCGGGTTCGGGCGCTGCGGCTGCTGGCCGACGTGGAGCCCGGCGGCGGCACCACGGCCGAGCTGTGGCTGCTGCCGCCCTATCGCATTCGCATCGATCACGCCGGCTACGGACCGGGCTTTGGCGGCGCGCGGCCGGTCGAGGACATCCAGGTGACGGTGCGCGTCGGCGGGCAGCCACCGCTGGCCCGCCTCACCTGCGGCGAGCGCCACGGCTGGGGATCATTGCCGCCGTGGTTGGTCTCGGAGATCGCAGCGATGCTGCGCGTGCTGCTGCCGCCGGGCGGAGCCGAAGGCTGAGCGCGGTCCCCATGTGGCTGGCTCGACTGATCGACGAGCTCGCTCGGGGGGCCACGCTCGGGGTCGAGGCGCTCGCGGCTGCGCTCGCGGGCGCGGGTCCGGCCCACGCGTGGATCGATCGAGCGCGCTTCGATGAGCCCTGGCCGTACGGTCGCTGCGTGCTGCTGGCCGAGGCCGAGCTCGAGCTGATGATCGCGGGCTGGACCCGCAATCGCGCGTGCGCTCCTCACGATCACGGGCCGGGGCAGGGGGCCGTGCGGGTGCTGCAGGGGGTGGCACGGCATCGCGGGTTCTCGCTCGAGGGGGGCGAGCTACGGGCGACGCCCGAGGAGCGACTCGAGCTCGGCGCGGTGCTCTGCTGTCGTCGCGGCGTGATCCACCAGATGCAGGACGGCGGTGGCGCGCAGCCGCTGGTCACGCTGCACCTGTACGCGGGGAGCACGGTGCCGATGACCGTCTACGACCTCGAGCAGCGCCGCACGCAGTGGCTGGGGCCCGGGTGCGGGGCGTGGCCGCGGCCGCTCCATGACCCGGCGGTACTGCGCTGGGCCCCCGGGTTCGTGCCCGCCTGACCCCCATTCAAGGATTTGCGCGATTTGCGCGATTCCCACGATCACAGTGAGTCGCTCTTTAGGCCTTGCTCAGCAGCGGCGAGCGCGAGAACGGGGCCTTGCTGGGCGCCGCGACCAGTCCTGCCGCCATCGTGCCCGCCGCGAACTCGCCCTCGAGCCCCAGCCCCGGCAGCGTGAGGCGACCGGCCAGGTGCAAGTTCTTGATCCCCGACCCGTGCGGCAGCACGCCCACGCCGAGGCTCGGCTCGCCATCGACCGCGTAGAGCGGATCCATCGGCACCTGCATGGCCGTGCCCGCGCCGAGATCGTCGCGCGGCCGCCCCCGCCCATCGGTGGCCTCGCGCCCGTCGTGCGGCGAGTGCAGCAGCGAGAGGTGGTCGTGGCAGAACGGCAGCACGCCGCGCAGATCGAGCTCCTCGAGCACGCGCTCGCGTAGGGTGAGCACGTCCTCGCCGGGCGCGATGATCCGCGTGATCGACAGCCGCCGCGAGCCCTCGCGCGAGCCCGCCGAGAGCCGCACGTACGTGTGTCCCACGCCGTGCGCGGCCCAGGTGGCGCGCGACTGGGTCTCGCCCTGCGAGTCGCCCGGCGTGATCGGGTGCTCGGGTGCGGGCAGGCACACCGCGGTGCCGGCGAAGCCGGGGGACAGCCCGCGCTCGTCGATCTCGGCATGCATCACGAAGCGGTAGGCCACGGGCACGATCGCCTGCGCGCTGGTGGCCAGCGGTCGCGGCACGTGCTCGGGCGGCAGGATGCCCGCGAGCAGCCGTCGCGGATCCATGGCCACGATCACGTGGTCGCAGCCGTAGCGGTCGCGCTTGCCCAGCAGGCTCAGCCCCACCACCTTGCCGCGGCGGAACTGCAGCTCGGCCACGCGTAGATCGGGCTTGATCTCGCCCGAGTGCAGCTCGATGCGCTGCAGCAGCGCCTTGCGGATGTGCGGCAGCCCGCGCGGCACGTCGCCGGGCCCGCGCGCCCACAGCCCCGCCAGGCGCAGGCTCGCGGCCTTGCCCAGCTGCGCGGGCGAGAGGTGCTGAAGCCACGGCTCGACCGCGCGTGCGGCTGCGCGCAGCGGGTGCCCGGGGATCAGCGGCTCGAGCTCGTCGATGTCGCGCGCGGGCAGTTGGCTCGCCACGCGCGACAAGAACCGTCGACTCCAGAATCCATCGGCGACCAGCGCGTTGTCGGAGGTGAGCAGCTGATCGAGCATCTCGTCGGTGGCATCGGTCCAGCGCTGCCGCAGCGCCCACGCCTCGCCCACCGGATCCTCGGGCCACTCGCGCGCCGTCTCCTCGGCAAAGCGCAGGCTGGGCGGCGCCAGGTCGAGTCGCTGGCGTGGGAGCACCCAGTGGACCATGCCCTCCATCAGCCCCTGGTCGCGGCGGATTTGCTGCCACAGCCCGAGCTCTTGGAAGGCGCGCTGCACCGCGGCCGTGCCCATGTGCACCACCGGGGCCGTGTCGAGCGGCAGCACCATGCCGCCGAGGCGCACGCAGCCCTCGGCCGAGCCCTGCGGCATCACCAGCACTCGCTTGTTGCGTCGCGCCACCAGGGCCGCGGCCACCAGGCCCGCTATGTCCTGGCCGAGCACGACGAGGTCATAGTGATTGGTGGTGGGCGCCATGGCGGGCTTCGGGGGCTACGAGGAGAACACCACGGCCGCCGCCTCGGCGCCCCGCGAGACTACGCGCCCCACCACGAACGCGGGCTCGTGGGCCGCGGCCAGGGCGGCTCGGACCGCCTCGACCCCGTCGGGGTCGACGACGAGCAGCATGCCCACGCCACAGTTGAAGGTGAGGCGCATCTCGCCCTCGCCGACGCCCTGGGCTGCGATCGCGTCGAACACCGGCGGGCGCGCGAACGCGGACAGATCGAGCGTGATCGCCAGGTCCGGCGGGAGCACCCGCGGCGGGTTCTCGATGAGCCCGCCGCCGGTGATGTGGGCGGCCGCGTGGAGCGGCGAGCCCGGCAGGCGACGCAGCGCCGCGAAGGCCTGCGCGTAGATCCGCGTGGGCGTGAGCAGGGCCTCGCCCACGGTCTCTCCGTGGCCGCCGGGCAGCGGATCGTGGAGCGCGAGCCCGCCGTGCGCGGGGTCGAGCAGGGCCTTGCGCGCCAGGCTGTAGCCGTTCGAGTGCAGCCCCGAGGAAGGCAGCGCCAGCACCACGTCGCCCTCGCGCACGCGCTGCGGGCCGAGCACCGCCTCGCGCTCCACCACGCCCACCGCAAACGCGGCCAGATCGTAGTGCCCGGGCGCGTACATGCCCGGGAGCTCGGCCGTCTCTCCGCCCAGCAGCGAGCACCCCGACTGGCGGCAGCCCTCGACCACGCCGCGCACCAGCGCCTCGATCTTGTCGGGCTCGAGCGCCGCGCAGGCGATGTAGTCGAGCAGGAACAGCGGCTCGGCGCCCGTGACCAGCAGGTCGTTCACGTTCATCGCCACGAGATCGATGCCGACCGTGTCGTGGCGATCCATGGCGATGGCGACGAGCAGCTTGGTGCCCACCCCGTCGGCGCAGGAGACGAGCAGCGGCTGGGCCATCCCCGGGGGCAGCGCCATCATCCCCGCGAAGCCGCCGATCTCGGAGACCTGCTCGGGGCGGCGGGTGCTGGCCACCAGCGCCTTGATGCGTCGCACGGCCTCGTTGCCGGCCTCGATGTCGACCCCCGCGCTGCGGTACGACAGCCCTTGGTCCTGTTCCGCCATGGAGATCCGCTAGTAGCAGGCCCCGCGGGGCCCGTCCACGGCGGCGGTCGCCGCGAGTCGCGCGGGTCCCCCGTGGCAGGGCCGCCAGCCCGGGCCGCGCGACCACCCCGGACCGGTGCCCGGCCCGAGCTTGGTCCCGCCGCGGAAACGGGTTAGAACCCGGCCCGAACTTCCATGGCTTGGTGGCGACGCAAGAAGGAAGCGCTCGAGCCCGACTCGGCCAAGGTCAAGAATTCGATCCCCAAGGGGCTGTGGTCGAAGTGCGAGTCGTGCGGTGAGATCACCTATACCGAGGAGCTCGTGGCCAACCTGCGGGTGTGCCCGGTGTGCCAGCACCACGCGCCCATGCCCACGGCAGAGCGGATCGCGGCCACCCTCGACGAGGGCAGCTGGCAGCTGCTCGACCAGGAGCTGCGCTCGGGCGACCCGCTCGAGTTCCACGACCAAAAGCCCTACGCCGAGCGCCTCGTCAAGGCGATGCGCACCGCGGGCCCGGGCGACGCGTTCCTCTCGGGCCTGGGCCAGATCGACGGCGTAGCGGTCAGCGCGGGCTTCTTTGCCTTCGAGTTCATGGGCGGCTCGATGGGCTCGGTGGTCGGCGAGAAGGTCACCCGCGTGTTCGAGCGCGCGCTCGAGACCCAGCGCCCCGCGGTGGTGTTCTCCGCCTCGGGCGGCGCCCGCATGCAAGAGGGCGTGCTCTCGCTGATGCAGATGGCCAAGACCTCGGCCGCGCGCGCACGGCTGCGCGAGGCCAAGCTGCCGTACATCTCGGTGGTGCTGCACCCCACCACGGGCGGCGTGGCGGCCAGCTTCGCCATGCTGGGCGACCTCATCATCGCCGAGCCCAAGGCCCTGGTGGGCTTCGCCGGGCCGCGCGTGATCCACCAGACCATCGGCCAAGACCTGCCCAAGGGGTTCCAGCGCGCCGAGTTCTTGCTCGAGCACGGCATGATCGATCGCATCGTCCCGCGCCTCGAGATGCGCGAGCAGCTGGGCTCGCTGCTGAGGCTGATGCAGGGGGCGCCCCCGCGGCCGAGCTCGCCCGAGGCCGAGCCCGCCGCGGACGGCCAGGCCGAGCCCGCCCCGGCCGACGTGAGCTCGTGAGCGCCGCCCCCCTGGTGCTCGGCACCTGGGAGGCGCTGTTCGCCCGCCGCACGCTGGGCGTGCGCATGGGCCTCGAGATCGTCGAGGGCGTGTACGAGGCCCTGGGCTCGCCGGGGCGCGAGATCCCCGCGGTTCACATCGTGGGCACCAACGGCAAGGGCTCGACGGCGGCTCTGATCGAGCACGTGCTCCGCCAGCGCGGAATGCGCACAGGGCTCTATACCAGCCCTCATCTGCAGCGCGTGGGCGAGCGGGTGAGGGTGGGGGGGCAGCCCGTCGAGGACGAGGAGCTTCGCGCCCACGTGGCCGCGGTGCTGCGGGCGGAGCAGGGCATGATGCTGCCGCGCCCGCTCTCGTTCTTCGAGCTGCTCACGATCGCCGGGCTGCGCACGATGGCGATGGCCGCGGTCGACGTGATGATCGTCGAGGCCGGGCTCGGGGGGCGCCTCGACGCCACGCGGCTGGCGACCCCGCGCGTCGTCGCCGTCAGCTCGATCGACCTCGACCACCAGGCGATCCTCGGGCCCACGCTCGCCGCCATTGCGGGCGAGAAGGCCGCGGTGATGCGCTCGGCCGTGCCCACGGTCAGCGCACCCCAGTGGCCCGAGGTAACGGCGGTGCTGCGCGCCCGGGCGGCCGAGGTCGGCTGCACCCTCGAGTTCGTCGAGCCGCTCGCGCGGGCCCCGCGGGGCCTGCCTGGGGCCCATCAGCGCCTCAACGGCGCGCT